>DATAZN010000071.1:0-6761 GCA_036272035.1 Mycobacterium sp.
CAACAGGGCCTTCGATGTTTCGCCGAACAACGACGACAGTTGGTCGAGCAAACCGGTTGGCGCACCGACATACTCGTTCTCCGCGCGCTGGGCAAGACGCGCCTGATCGAGACGGTCGATATGCAGACCCGTCGTCAGGGCACCCAGCGCCGCGCATTCCAGTGCCGCCGACGACGACAGGCCTGACCCCATCTCGACCTCGCTGCTGATCGACATCTGCCCGCCACAAACCGGATGCCCGGCATAGCGAAGCGCCCACACCGCCCCGGCCACATAAGCCGCCCACCCGGTCACCTCACCGGGCTTGGTGGTCAACGGAATTCGTACCGAACCATCGACGCGGTCGCTGCGCACGGTCAGCGCATCGGCATCCGACGGTTCGAAAGTCACGACGGTGCGCCGCGGTAGCGCGATCGGCAACGACCAGCCGAGGTTGTAGTCGGTGTGCTCGCCGATCAGGTTGATCCGGCCGGGCGCCGAATAGCGGATCGTCACCCGAGGTCTCGCAGGCGCTCAGCCACAGCCTCGGGCACCACGTCAGTGATGAACGCGTCCATCGCCGATTCGGACGCCGCCAGGTATTTCAGCGCACCAGCGCTGCGCCGGATCGACATCAGCTCGACATGGAAGTAGCCCTCCCGCAGCGCGTCGGTGTCGGCGTACTGGTGCAACGCCGAAATATACGGCAGCGGTCCGGAATACAGTCGATCGAAGCGATGCAACACATCAAGGTAGATCTGTGCGAACCCATCCAGCTCGTCATCGGACAGATCAATGAGATTGTGCACGAACCTGTTCGGGTAGATGTGCACCTCGACCGGCCATCGGGCCGCGAAGGGCACGAAAGCGGTGAACAGATCCGTGCGCGCGACGATCCGGCTGCCGTCGGCGATTTCCGACGCCAGCAGATCGGCAAACAAGTTGCCGCCCCGGTGTTTACCCGCCTGCTCCATCATCGCAGCCGTCCGCGGTGTCAAAAAAGAGTAGCCATAGATCTGGCCGTGTGGATGGGCCAGCGTGACGCCGATTTCCTCGCCCCGGTTTTCGAAGCAGAACACCTGCTCCACACCGGGCGTCGCCAGCAGAGCCGCGGTCCGGTGTCGCCACGCGTCGACAACCAAACGGGCATGCGGCTGCGACAGTTCACCGAACGACCCAGTGTGGTTGCTGGAGAAGCAGATCACCTCACACCGCCCGACGCCGGGCATCGGCACGAAGCCGTCCGGCACCGAGGCCGGCGCGCCTGCACCGGACAAACTCGGGAAGCGGTTCTCGAAGACGACCACGTCGTAGTCGGGCGCGGGCACCTCGCTGGTCAACCCCGTCGGCCCGGGGCACAGCGGGCACTGGTCCGGCGGTGGCTTGTAGGTCCGGTCTTGTCGGCGCGCGGCGATGATCACCCACTGCCCCGTCGTCTGGTCGAACCGCAGCTGCGACTGCCCCGGCTCCTGCGGCGGCAGCGGCCGGCGATCCTCGACCGGCGCGGGTGTGTGGCCGGGGAGTGAGAAGAACAACAACTCGCGGCCGTCGGCCAGCGTGGTTCGCGTGGTCATTGGGTCTCATCTTGGCCGCTGTGCCAGAGTCAAGTCACCATAGACATGCAATACGGGAGAAGAAAGGCTGGTCACGAGTGCCCAGTGACACCACCGCGCTGTACCACCGGGCGCGGAACTGGGCGATCGGATCCGATCCCGGCCTGTTGCGCCTGCGGATGGCCACCCGCACTACCGGCGCGCTGGCGACGGCTCTGCTGGTGCTCTTTGCTCTGACCAAGGCCACCGGTCAACCGTTGACCGTCGCGTTGCTCGGGGCGCTGATCACCATGGTCTCGGCGCGCTCGGTCAACGAACCCGATCCGCGTCGACAACGAATCACCATGGCGTTGCTGCCGCTGCCCACCGCGCTGGCCATCACCGCGGCCGCGCTGGTAGCGCCGCACCCGGTGCTCGGCGACATCCTGTTCGTGGTGGTGGTCTTCGGTGCGGCCTACGCACGCCGATTCGGCCCACGCGGGACCTCGCTCGGCATGGTCACCTTCATGTCCTACTTCTTCTCGCTGTATCTGCGGGCGCAGTTCTCCGAGTTGCCGTGGTTGATTGGCGCGACAGTGGTCGGCACGCTCTGCAGCTACGTGTGGAGCGTATTCATCATGCCCGATCGGCCGGAAAGCGTTCTCCGGGAGAACATTCGGACGCTGCGTGCGCGGATGGCGATCGTCGTCGACACCACCGCCGACACAGTGCGAATCGGCGACCCCGACGAGCGGCGCCAGCGTCGACTGCGCATCCGGGCTCGCCGGCTCAACGAGGCCGCGTTGCTGGTCCAGGCGCAGATCGAAGACCGGGTCAATCCGAGTGCGCTGTGGCCGGGAGTCAGCGGCGAGGACCTAGCGCTGTGGCTGTTCGACGCCGAGCTCACCGTCGAACGGCTCGCAATCGCGGGCACGCGGGCGGCCCTTGCCGACATTCCCGCCGCCACGCGTGCCGAATTGGCCGACACGGTCGCGCTCCTGTCGCGAGCGATCCGGACACCGCACACCGACGCCCTCCGGCTGACGGCGGATCTCGCTCAGCAGCAGCTTGAACGGAATTGGAATGACGTGCCGGTGCGACGCTTGGCGCTGGCGATAGTAGACACGACCAAAGCCACCGCCGAAGTCCGCAAGCGGATCGAGCGGGTCGCGGCCGAGGCCGCCGAGCAACCGGAGCTCGTGGCGCAAGCGGGCGAACAGCAATCTCGGCCGGGCATGCTGCCGTCCACTCGGCAGGCAATCCAGGTGGCCGTTGCCGCTGCGCTCGCTATCGTCGTCGGCGAGATGGTGTCACCGTCGCACTGGTATTGGGCGGCGATCGCCGCGTTCGTGATCTTCGCCGGCACCAACTCCTGGGCCGAAACCCTCGACAAGGGCTGGCAGCGGTTACTCGGCACGGTGCTCGGTGTGCCCAGCGGCGTACTGGTCGCCACGCTGGTGTCCGGCAACACCACCGCCTCGCTGGTGATGATCTTCGTCTGTTTGTTCTGCGCTTTCTATTTCATGAAGGTCACCTACAGCCTGATGACCTTCTGGATCAGCACCATGCTGGCGTTGATGTACGGTCTGCTCGGCGAATTCACTTATGGTCTGTTGCTGTTGCGGATCGAGGAGACCGCCGTGGGCGCGGTCATCGGGATCGCGGCCGCCGTGCTGGTATTGCCGATCAACACCCGAGCGAAGATTCGCGGCGACGCCCACACGTTTTTCCTGACGCTGTCCGATCTCGTCGAGGCGTCAGTCACCAGTCTGCTGGGCACCCCCGCAGCGGCAAGCTTGACCGAGACCGCACGTCAACTCGACCGCGACCTGGCGCAGTTTCGGATCACCGCCAAGCCGATGAGCGCCGGGGTCGCCGGATTAGCGGGGCGCCGAACCATGCGGCACGGCTTGCGGATGCTCACCGCGAGCGATCGCTACGCCCGAATCTTGGCCCGCAGCAGCGAGATACATATCGACACACCCCCAGAACTCGCCGACGCGATCAGATCGACCGCCAGCCAGATCCGGCGCAACATCGACGTGCTGATCACGTCGCTGGAGTTCAACCGGGCCGCGACGGTCTTTCCGTCCACCGACTACATCGACACCGCGGAGACTCTCGCCCGGCAGCTTGTCGATCAGCCGCTTGCACCGCATCACCGACGGTTGATGAACGCATTGCACGCACTGCGCCAGATCGACCGCGTCATCATCAACGCGGCTATCGATCTCGGCGCCGACAACGGCGTGCTGCTGACTGCCTAGGTTCTTGACCGTCGGGCGAGGAACTGTCTAGTATTTTGGGTTGTGTCTCCCAATTTGGCACCCACTGTCGTTCTCGTCCACGGAGCATGGGCCGACGGGTCGAGCTGGGCTCGCGTCATTACCGGTCTGCAACAAGCGGGCATCAACGTGACCGCCGCCCCCATCCCGCTCACCACGCTCGACGATGACGTGAACGCCGTCAAGCGAGCCATCGATCGAACCGACGGACCCGTCGTGCTGGCCGGCCACGCGTATGCCGGCGGCGTTGTCGGCGCTGTCAGCCACCCACGCATCAAAGCGCTGGTCTACGTGGTCGCCCTGGCGCCCGACGAAGGCGAAACCGTGGCCGACGTCTTCTACCGGGATCCCCCGCACCCGCAAGCCCCAGAACTCAAACCCGACAGCAACGGGTTAATTTGGTTGCCCGAGAACGCCTTTGCTACCGCATTCGCACAGCACGCCACCGCCGAAGAACAAGCGCTGCTCGCCGCGGTCCAGCGACCGATCGCCGCTCCGTGCATCCAGCAGGCGGTGCCGAGACCGGGCTGGAAAGACCTGCCGAGCTGGTTTCTTGTCGCGGAGGAAGACCGCATGATCAACCCGGCCACCCAAATGTTCATGGCCGAACGCATGCAGGCCCGCACTCGTACCGACAAGCACGACCACGCACCATTGATCACCCAATCTCAGGCTGTCATCGACATCTTGACCGAGGCAGTCCACAGCGTCTGACTAGTAGCTCCCTTGGCGGACAAGGAAATCCAGCACCGCGTCGGCGAATAGATCGTTACGGTCTCCGGCGACCATGTGCCCAGCACCTTGGACGTCGACGAACTCGACTTGCGGGAAGCGGGCCAGGAACTCGTCGGCACGCCCCTGGCTGACCAGGTCGCTCACTTGGCCGCGGACCAGCAACATCGGCACGCCGCCGGCCAGGATCGCGGCCACCGCAGCGTTCATCCGATCGACGTCGGACAGCTCGATGGGCGGAAGCGAGGCCTTCTGGCTGATGAACTTCGGATCCCAGTGCCAGTACCAGCGGTCGCCGCGGCGACGCAGGTTGGTGCGTAATCCGTTGAGGTCGCTGGGTCGTGGCCGATGCGGATTGTATTCGGCGATCATGTCGGCGACTTCGTCGAGTGACTCGAAACCGGTCTTCATCCGGTCGGCCATGAAGGTGTGAATCCGGTTAGCACCGGACTGATCCATGTTCGGCACGATGTCGACCAGAACCACCGCGCGAGCGATGCCGGGTGAAATCTCGCCTGCCAGAAGCATTGTCGTGAAGCCACCCAACGATGCACCGACCAGCACCGGTTGCGGGGGTAGATGACGCAGCACCTCCTGCACGTCGCCCGCGAAGCTGGCCAGCCGATAGTCGCCGTCTTCCGACCAGTCCGACTCGCCGTGGCCGCGGGAGTCGACCGTGACCGCCTGCCAGCCACGCTCGGCGACGGCGGCGGCCGCCTTGCCCCACGAGCGGCGAGTCTGGCCGCCGCCGTGCAGGAACACCACGGCCGGCGTGTCCGGATCGCCCAGCCGGTCGGCGACGATGCGGGTGCCGCCGACGCCGCAGGTGGTGAAGGTCTCAGGCGTGGTCGTCACTGTTCTCCCTTGCCCGTAGCTCTTTCCCCAGTGCCCGGATCTCGTTGCGCAGCTGCTCGACGTGAGCGACGGTAGCCGCCTGCATGACGCTCTCTTCTTCCGTCACGCGCTCGATGATCCACGACGCCAGGGCTGCCGTGACGACGCCCACCAGGCTGATGCCGCCGATCATCAGCAGCACGGCAATGACCCGGCCGGTGTTGGTCACCGGGTAGACGTCGCCATAGCCGACGGTGGTGACCGTCGTGATTGACCACCACAGCGCCTTGCCGAAGGAGTTGATGGTCGCGCCATGCAGGTATCGCTCTTTGTCGAAGACGGCCAGCGAGGCGGTGTAGATCAACAGCACGACACCCGACACGGTGTAGACGACGATGCGGCCGCGGAATGCATCCCCGATTGCCTTCTGCAGCACCTCGATCAGAACAAGCAGGCGCAACAAGCGAAGTGGCCGCAGCAGTGGCAGCGCCACAATCGCGAAGTCGAGCAGGTGCCGCAGAAACCAGTGCCACCGGTTGTCGGCAAGGCAAAGCCGGACAACGTAATCCACCACGAAGAGGCCCCAGATGGCCCAGTCGACCGCCCAGACGATGTGCGCTTCACGCCCCTGCGGCTGGGCAAGCACCTGCCTGGAGAACAGGACCAAGAATAGGACCGCGGCCGCGGCCAGTGGCCACTCGGCATGCCGCTCCCACCGCTGCAACTTGGTTTCGGTGTCCATGCCGCGAAGTATCACCGTTGCGCCCAGCGCTCGTTAGGAGATCTAAAAAAATAGCTGGTCCAGCGGGTTGGATCGCTCCAGCATGCCGAATGCCTCTTCGCCGTCCCAGTGATAGCGCACACCGGCCTGCTGCAACGCCGGAAAGCTGGGCATCTCCTGCTTGAGCGCCTGGCTCGAGAACATCTTGTCGTCGTGATAGACGTCGTGGGTGGACAGGATCGTCTCGCCGTCGATATGCACTGTCCCGTTTGGTGTTTCCAATGTCAGCGCGACGTCTTCGCCGACCGGCTTCAAATGTGTCAGCCACGGCGCCTCGACAACACGGGCGGGAACCAAGCCTCCGTCGCCGTCGAAGATGTAGCCCTCGTTGAAGGTTGGCTCCCCGTCGGGTCGCGGCGGGTAGGCGATGTAGCCGAAGGCGCGCCCACTGGGGAACAACGCCGACTGCCAACTATGACCCCAAAAACCGGCCAGTTTCCGCACGCCTTGCCGCCTGATCCGCAGACCGATGCCGCCGAACGTCTGCTCATCGTCGCCGACCTTCACCGTGCCCGTCGCGCGGAACAACTGCTCGTAGCGTGCGCCACCCATCAGCTTGCCCTCGATCGAGGTCTGCAGCCGCTCCCCCGACTCCGCGGACAGGGTGCCCTGCACCCA
>DATAZN010000072.1:0-2878 GCA_036272035.1 Mycobacterium sp.
GGTCACCCCGTAGGTCGACATGTAGCGCTGAGCGTGCAGCGCGACCCATGCTGCGGGAGTGAGCAATCCGAACGGGGAGTAGTGCGCCATGAACAGCGGGGTCTCCGCGCTGGTGCGTCCGCTGCCGCCGAAGCGGAAGCCCGACCGTTCGTTGAAGGCGCGCCAGCACACCACTACATCGGCGACTCCGGCGGCGACCGCCATGGCGGCATGCGCGACTGTCCCGGCTGCCGCCCCGCCACCGTGCGGGACGCGGGAGAAGAAATTCAGATCGCCGATGCCGACGTTGCGCGCGACGTCGATTTCGTCGCTGGAATCCATGGTGAACGTCACCATGCCGTCGACGTCGCTGGGCGACAAGCCGGCGTCGTCGAGTGCGGCGCTGATCGATTCGCACGCCAATTGCAGCTCGCTGCGGCCGGATTCCTTGGAGAACTCGGTCTGGCCGATGCCGGCGATGGCGGTGTTCCCGGCCAGCTTCGACGGCGATGTACTCATGCCAGGGCTCCGTCGAGCAGGCTCACAACGGCGGTGCCGGAGACGTGATTGCCGAGGCTGTTAACCGCCTGAAAGGTCACCTCGATCAAACCTTCGCGGTCCCGTCCCCGCGAGCCTTCGGTCTTGCCGGTGACGCTGCCGGTGAAACGCAGCGGGTCGTCCGGAAACGACGGCACGCCAAGGCGAATCGCCAGCTTGGTGATCATTGCCTCGGGCCCGGCCCAGTCGGTCAGGAAACGCACGCAGTAGCCGTTGGAGGTCAGGATGTTCATGAACAGGTTGGGCGAGCCCTGCTTGTTGGCGTAGTCGCGGTCGTGGTGCACCGGCATGAAGTCGCGCGACGCGATTGCTCCGGCCACGATCATCGTGGTGGTGACTGGGATCTCCAGCGGAGTGACCTCGTCGCCCACATCGATGTCGCTCCAACGCAAGGTGTCGGTGCGGGATTTGGCGGTCGTCATAGCGGTCCTTCCGGGTACGTGCTGCCGAGGTGAACCAGCTGCTGAGTGGCTGACCCCAAAGTGAGTTCGTTGTGTTTGGCCCACAGGAAATAGCGATGCAGGGGATAGGTGGTGTCGATCCCGATCCCGCCGTGCACGTGTTGAGCAGTGGCGGCGATCCGGGCGCCGGCTTCGGCGGCCCAGAATTTCGCGACGCGTGCCGCACGGTCTGCAGGCCGTCCCTCGGCGATCAGCCAGGCCGCATGCCACGTAGTCCAGCGGATCGCCTCCAGGTCGATGAAACCGTCGGCCATCCGTTGCTGCACCGCCTGGAAGCTGCCGATCGGGCGGCCGAATTGTTCACGGCCCGAGGTGTATTCGGCGGCCATTCGCAACGCGCGATCTGATACGCCAACCTGGATCGCGCACAGGCCGATCAAGGCGCGGGTATAGAGCGATTCGACCAGCCCATTGCCGTCAAGCTTGTCCACAACGGCTGCGCCGTCGAGGAGTACATCGGCGTGCGGTTCGCGGTTGGTGGTCGCCACCGGCCGGATCTCGACACCCTGAGTTTCCGTTGGCAGCAGGAACAGACCCGTCTCGCCGTCCTCGATCGTGGCCGGAATCAGCAGGGTGTCGGCGAGCTGGCCGAACGACGCCAGCTCTTTGACGCCATCCAGCCGCCACGTCGCGCCGTCGCGACGTGCCGTGGTCACCGGACGGGTCGGGTCGGAGTGGCCGCGCTCGTGCAGGCCGGCGGACAGAATGCGGGTGCCGTCGATGACGCCGGGCAGAAACCGTTGCTGTTGCTCGGGGCTGCCGTACCGGGCGATCGGATCGGCACCCAGTAGCAGCGTCGGATATGCGGGAACCGGAGCCACGGCCGATCCCACTTCGGCCAGCAGGACGCCGAGTTCGACAAAGCCACCGCCGTTGCCGCCCAACGACTCCGGTAACGCGGTGCCCAGCAGGTCGACACCGGCCAGTTCCTTCCACAGCCCGGCGTCGTAGCGGAACTCGCCGGCCTCGAGTTCGGTCAGCCGCTCCGGAGTGGCTCGCCGCGCAAGGACGTCAGCGGCCAGCCTGCTGATCGTCTCCTGCTCTTCGGTGAACGTGAAGTCCATGTCACCCAACCGGACGGAACTGGTGCAGCACAAGATCTCCGTCGAACTCTTGGAAATACACCTCGACCGGCATCCCGACCCGGACGTCGGCCGGGTCGATATCGGTCAGGTTAGAAACGATCCGGACGCCCTCGTCAAGCTGCAGCAGCGCGACGATGTAGGGATAGTCGAAGAACGGGAACTGTGGTTGGTGCGGCATCACGTAGCTGTAGACGGTGCCGCGACCCGACGCCTCGATCGCCTCCCAGTCCAGCGAGCGGCACTTGGGGCACATCGGCTGCGGTGGATTGCGCACCGTTCCACATCCCTTGCAGCGCTGGATCAGCAGCTTGTGCTCGCGCAGCCCGTTCCAGAAGAACTCGGTATCCGGGCTGATCGTCGGCGCCAGTCGGGTCGCCATCAGCGTGCCGGCTTGAATCGCAGGACCCGGAAGCGCTGGCGCCCCAGCACTTCACCGTGCTGGTCGCTGTAGGTGAGCACCCAGGTCACGAAGAACCCGGTGCCCAGCGCCGTGGTCTTTTCGTCGGACACCTCTTCGTATACCGACGTCGCGGTGATTACGTCACCTAGCTTGGGGTAGCGGTTGATCTCGAACTCCGAGTTGGTCGCCACGATGCTGGTGTACCCGGCCTCATCGAGAAACGCGGTCGGGTTGTTGGTGATTTCGACGGGGGAGCCACCCCGCTCACCGATGCCTTCGAGCTTCGGCGCCGGCATGGTCCAGGTCTGCAGCATCACCGGCGGCGACACGATGCCGCCGAACCGGGATTTCGCCGCGAATTCCGGATCGAGGTACACCGGGTTCATGTCGTCGAG
>DATAZN010000073.1:0-7315 GCA_036272035.1 Mycobacterium sp.
AAACCAGCATCGCGCGCTCCCAGCGCCGGAAGCTGCCGGTGGCCATGACGGCGATCAGTGCTGTCGCCGCGAACGGGACTACCACGTATCGGGGTATGCCGATGTAATCGGCGGCCAGCGTGATGCCGATGAATTCCGTTATCAGAGTCAGGAAATTCAATAGAAACAGATCGCCGACGGAAAACCAGCCCCACCCCCGGCCGAACCGATCGTTGATCAATCGCGCATGGCCGACGCCGGTGACGGCACCGAGTCGCACCACCATTTCCTGGTTGACCACGAGCACCGGAATCAACAGCAGCAGCACCCATAGCAAGCTGTACCCGTAGTTCTGCCCGGCCTGCACATACGTTGCGACACCGCCCGCGTCGTTGTCTCCGACCATCACGATCAGGCCGGGCCCGACGATCGCCAGCAGGGTGGCGAGTCGAGTTTTGAGCGTGCGCGGACGATCGTTGTCGCTCAATCTGATCCGGCCCAGCGCGCCCTCAATATCGCCAACGTGGGCGCTGTCCAGCACTGCGGTGGGTGACGGGGCGTCGATGCTCTCGCGGTCTAACGTGGTCATGGTGGCTAACCCTCCTTGGCGCGCTAGGCGGTTGGTCGTGGCAGATGTGCGGCAATACAGGTGCCGCTCTTGGGGTTAGCCCCAGCTGGAGCCGAGGGCGGAGTCGTCAGTCATAAAACGTGATGGCATATTTTTCTCCAATCCATCGAAATATGTTGTGGTGGTTGGCTATAGCCGATTCCGTTATCCGACGGCCGCCCACGACGGGACCATCGGCGGGCGGATGAGGAACCGGTTGTCCACGATGCCGGCCGTTGCTCCAGCCCGGGCGCCCATTCCGGCACCCGCCGGGGCGACGCCCGGCACGCCGGTCGCGACCTCGGGAGGCGCGGCCAACGGGCTGCTGCCCAACGCCGAGGCGAGGGGCGAGGGTGCTGACGGCGCCGCCGCAGACCAGCTCGGCGGCACCGAGAGTTGACCGATGGATGTGGATTGGCCGAGGCTTGCCGGCATCGATGAGCCGGAGGCGCCGAGTCCGGTCAAGCCGGAAATTCCATGCGAGCCCGAGCCGAGGCCTGCCGCCATGCCTAGCGGCGAGACCCCGCCCAGCCCTTCGCTTCCCGCTAAGGCGCCGGGCCCCAACAAGCCTGCACTCGTCACGGTCTGCGCGATCTGCGCCGGGTTGAAGGCCCCGGTCGACGACAAGGTGTTCCAGAGGTTGGCATTCGGTCCCCAGGCGCTCCAGAGGCTGTCGAGTTGAGAATTCCCGGAGGAGCTACCGCTCAGCAGGCCCTCAAGCCCGGAAAGTCCGGACGTAGACGACGACATGGAGGTAGCCGGCGAAGCCAGTCCTTGCAGCGTCGTGGGCACCGCAGATGTCAGTTGCGACAACGATGCCTGCGTGCTCGTGCCGGTGGCCTGGGTGGTCGCAGCCGCTTGCCCGGCAAGCGCGCCGGGAGCCGTCGTCTGCGGCGCAGTGGTGAACGACGGCACCTTGGTCGCTGTTGCCGACTGTGCGGCATAGCCATACATCGCGGCGGCGTCTTGCGCCCACATTTGGCCGTACTGGGCCTCGGTGGCCGCGATCGCCGCTCCGTTCTGCCCGAGCAGATTCGTCGCGACCAGCGACGCCAACTGCGTCCGGTTGGCCGCGATCACCGGCGGCGGCACGGTCATCCCAAACGCAGCCTCGTACGCGGACGCGGCGGCCATCGTCTGGTTTGCGGTCTGCTCGGCCTGCGCAGCGGTCGTGTTCATCCACGCCGTGTACGGTGCGGCCGCGGCCGCCATAGCCGTTGACGCCCCACCGCGCCAGCTTTCGCCGGTCAGGTTCGACACGATCGAGGTGTAATTGGACGCCTGCGAACGCAACTCGGACGCCAGGCCATTCCAGGCCGCAGCGGCAGACAGCAGCGATGTCGATCCCGGGCCTGCATACATCTTGGCGGAGTTCACTTCCGGCGGGAATGCGCCGAAATCGAAGACTGCACTCATCGCGGCACTCCTTTCAGATGGCCGAGCTTGCGTTGGCGGCCTCGGTAGCCGCGTAGGAGCCTGCACTGGCGCCCAATGCGCTGACGAAGAGTTCGTGGACCGCTGCCGCGTGGGCGCTCACCGCCTGGTACACCGCGGCGTGGGAGGCGAACTGCGCTGCGGTCAAAGCCGATACCTCGTCGGCCGCCGCCGGGTTCACACCCGTCGTCGGCACCATCGCCGCAGCATTCTGTTCGTTCAGTTGCGTGCCGATACCGGTCAGCTGGCGGGCTGCGGCTGCCATAGTTTCAGGCTGCGTCGTCACAAAAGTCATCGGGGTTCTCCTTGCGGAAAGCAGGCTGAGCCCGCGGCAACCGTGCCTTAGCACGTCAAGACCACGCGCGCATCAACGCTTCGCGCGTGTTAATAGAAGCGGCGCAAGCCGTTTCAGATAGAAGAGATGTCGCCGGGGTCGGATCCGTACGAAATGGTCATCGGTCTCGGATACGGACTGTCGCTTGGACTCACTTCGCCTCACCTCCTCGCGGCCAGGGCACACAGGGGTGCCTCCACGGTGCACACGGGACGAGGCGGAACCGGCAGATGAGCCGGTCGCCGCACCCCTCTCGACAGAGCTTTGGCACTGCACGGCGTATCCGGGGATTCCGGAAGCCACTTGGGCTCAACCCTTAAGCCGGGAGGAGCTGTCCTGACCCTGGGCGTCTTTCGACGTTCGAGGTCAGTGGCCTATATCCGCGCAGACGCCTCACCTAGCGAGGTGCTTGCAAGAGCCATAGTTCCACCGAATTCGGAGGGAGTCAACTTAGCGCGTGGGCATGAGGCGCGACTGCATCCGGCAAAGAGATGGATGACGAGTCGAGTAAACGCCCACTGCCGGAATGCGGCCGTTTATCGAGATCTGTTGTGGGTAGGCATCTTTCGATGTTCGAGGTCAGTGGCTGTATCCGTCAGACGCCTCACCCAGGAGCTGGAGTTAGGTCGAGTTACGACGAGTCGGTCTTCTTCTCCGCAACCGCGTTGCTGAGCGCCTCGGCGAGGTCGTCGCGAGTCAATTCCTTGAATCGGCGCAGTTGGTCGTCGTTGAACTCATCGAAGTCGCTTGCCAACACCGCATCGAGATCCTCGTCGTCGAGGCGGAAGCTGCGATGATCGCGAGCCTTTTCTACGACGTTGCGGACGAATCCGGCGTTGCCCAACGTGTCGATCCCGCGGATCAAGTCGCCCTCTTGGGAGATCGTCTCGTCGTCATAGAACCTGGTGTAGGCCGGCAGTAGAACGTCAACGGCGTCGTCGGTGATGATGTCTTCGTTCTCCCGGCCCATCAGCTGGGTCAGCGCGATGAGCTCTTTCGGGTTGTAGCTGTAGAACTCGATAACGGTGGAAAACCGGCGCCGCAGGCCCTGGTTGACCTCCAGCATCTTGTCCATCGCTTTGGCGTAGCCGGCGCCGAAGACCACCAGCTCGTCGCGGTGATTTTCCATGTAGAGCAGCAGGGTGTTGATGATCGCGTTGCCGTACGCGTCGCCGGTGGAGTAGCCGCTCTCGTGCAGGTTGTGCATCTCATCGAAGAAGACCGCCCCGCCCCGGGCCTCCTCGAGCATCTCCTCGGTGTTCTTTTCGGCGTCAGCCATGTAGCGGCCCAACAACTTTGCGCGGCTCGTCTCCACCACCAGCGGCTTGCGCAGCACGGTCAAACCGCACAGCTGCTTGGAAAACGCCCGTGCCACAGACGTCTTGCCCGTGCCGGGAGGTCCCAGTAACAACGTGTGCCGCGACGTAACCGGAACCGGGAGGCCCATTTTCGCTCGGGCCAGGTTCACCTTTGTCGTCGACTTGATCAGCTTGATTTCCCGCTTGGCCTGGTCCATGCCGAGCATCGCGTTGAGCTCGGCATCGCCTTCGTCCAAGTACTTCTTGGCCATCTCGGCGTGACGTGCCGCCTCCGCCTGCTCGCGGGTCGGCGCGCTGTCCTCGTCCCACGGATCCGTCCTGGCCTCAATCGTTTCCGGGTCGGTCAGCACCAGCCGGTAGTTGGCGTTGTCCAACGCCTCGCGTGCCGGCGCGAATTTCGCGTCGCGTGAGTAGACCCGGCGCAGGCATTCCACCGCTTCCTCTTCGCGACCCAGGTGCCGGTAGCACATTCCCTGGGTGTACATCGCGACGTTGGCCGCACTGGGCACCCGGTCGCCCTCGATCGCTTCCTGCGCACGGCGGGTGGCTTCTTCGAACACCCCGAGCGACGCCAGCGCGGTGGTGGCCATCGCCGCACCGGCGGCTTTCAGTTCGGGATGACGCCAGCCGGCCCCGGGCGGGAACTGGACCAGCACATCCGGCCAGCGTCCGGTGCGGAAGTGCAGCAGCCCGCGTACGTACTTGATCAGCTCCTCATCGGAGGCATGCTTGGGCGTAATCGAGTCCAACAGCCCCGCGGCCTCGGTGTACCGCTTCGCTTCGGTGAGAGCCGCCGTATATCCGGCAGCCAGCGACTCCACACTGGTCACCGCCAGCTTCAGGAACATTCCGTCGGAGATCTCGGGCCGGAACTCCAGCTCGGTCAAACCGCAGCGCCGGATCTCCCAGCCGAACGTCTTGACGGACCGCCATGCGCCGGTGAGCACCTCGATGCTCTGATCGCCGGCCAACACCCGGGCCAGCCAGGCGTCGCACATCTCTGGGTCGAGACTGGTGGCCGTCGTGAACATACGCAAGGCCACTTGCGGATTGTGGCTGGGCTGAAGCCCATTGACCGATATTCCGGACGCAAGCAGCCCCGCGACCATCGCATTGCGGGAGTCCGGCGCGTTGGTCTGCGGTCGGGTCATCCTCTCATCGTAAGGCTTCGAAGCCTTACGCCTGAGGCGCGGCCACTGCGCCAACCGGGACCAGGATGTCCTCGCGGAGACCCAAGGTGCGACTCGGCATCGGCAACGGGCGGCGCGACGTCGGGGCCGGCAGGCTGGCGGCCACCGCGCCCAGTTGGCGCCCGGTCAGCCGGTTCAGTCCGCTGAAAGCCTCTTTGCGCAGGCGCTTGTCGCTGTGGTAGCGCACCCACACCGACACGTCGGCCTCGTGACCCTCCGCGATGATGCGGATCGTCATGACGGTGACGTCGGCGTCGGTGAGCCACAGCTCTTCGAGGGTCTCGCTGGTGATGTCGCCAGGTGAAACCCAGAAGCTGGTCACGAACCCGTCCGGGGTCTTCAGGTAACGCCAGAAGGGGCGAACGTGAGCCGGCTGCAGTCCGGCCAGCACCGCATCGTCCACCTCGACGATCTCGTCGGCGGTCAGCGGCTTGGCGGCGCAGTTGCGACCGTCGAGATCGTGCGCCAGCCGCTCGGCGGCGGCGGCCAATGTGCAGGCCACTGAATCCCGGGCGGCGACAGCGCCGACGTTGTGCTGCGGGTCCATCCGCAACACCAGCCAGGTGTTGCGCTCGTCGATCGGGCGTCGATCGCCGCCGGCCTCGAAGTCGTCGCGAACGGCCGATTGAACGCCTTTGGCGCCATGACGCGTTCCCACCGAAACGACGTCGACACTATCCAGACGAACGTCGAACTGCCGCAACGACGTGATCACAGCCTCCAGCGGGATGGACGCCGCCAATGCGTCCCGATGGCGATGCCGGCCCGCTTCGCCTGCGCCGTCGACGGCGATCACGGCGATCAGCTGGCCGTCGTACTCGCGGACGCCGACCGTCTCGCGGCTGAATTGGCGACGGTGATCGACCGCCGGGGTGCAACCGACAGTGAGCGCCTCGGGGTCTGCGTACCAGTTCCGGACCCGAGCAATCGGCGCCGACGAAACGGGCACTCCCCCATTGGTCAGCAGAGCGACGACGGTGATGAGCACCGCCAAGCCGACACCGATCCACAAGGTGAGGTTCCGCTCGGCCTGCCAGGAATCGGGCAGGTGACTCGCAATGACCAGCAGCGCAATGTCAATGAGGAACACCGTGGTGACCCGCGCCCACGACAGGGACAGCCCGTACTCGCGTTGTGCCTTCATTCCTGTCTCCCTGTTTTTCTCATCAGGACCGCTCCGCCCACTACCAGACCGGCGAGCAGCAACGCACCACCCAAACCACCGGCGGCAACCCACACCGGCGTCATGTTGCGCGGGGCGGGTATCGGCGGAAGTGGCAGCGGCTTCGCCGAATCTTTCGGCAGGACAGAGCCATCGGGCACGTCCCAGGTCAGTGCCGCAACCGGATCGACGACCCCGTAACCGATTTGGTTGTCCACCCCGCGAGCAGGTGCCCTTGCGGTGCGAATCAACCGGTTGATGATCTGGTGTGACGACAGTTGCGGATATTTTGCCCGCACCAAAGCGGCAACACCGGACACAATCGCGGTGGAGAAACTGGTTCCGGACGGCACCAGCAAGGTGTTGTCCGGACCGTCAATTGCGTTGATCAGAGTGTCATCTCGCGGCGAGAGCCCGACCACGTCGGTGCCCGGCGCCGCTATCGACACCCACGGCCCCGCGACGCTCAGCTTGTCCATCGGTGTACCGGAGGCATCCACCGCGCCGACGGTCAAGACGTAGTCGCTGAACCATGACGGAGTCACCACTGTGGTCGCACCGTTCCAGTCGCGAGAATCGCTGGGGTGCAACGGATCTACCAACGGGTTTTCTTTGCAGTCGCGCTGACTGGTGTCGCCTGCTGCTGCGACGATGACCGCGTCTTTGTCGACCGCGGCGTAACGGACCGCGGCACCCAGGTCAGGTGCGTCGATGAGGCTGCGCGCACTCATGCACATCACCTGCGAGATGTTGATGACCTGTGCGCCCATGTTGGCCGCATGCACGATCGACCGTGCCATGCTGAAAAGGTAGTCCCGCTTCTGCCGAGTCTGTGGATCCTCGTCACCGGTGTAGGCGTCCTTGAGGCCAAAAGCCTGACTGGACTGGCGAATTGAGATCAGGTCGACGTCCGGGGCGATGCCGCTGTAGGCGTCGCTCGGCGCCGGTGGCGGCGGTGGGTCCAGCGGCGGCGGCGCGGCCGGTCGCGGATAATCCACGGAGACCACCTGATCGTGCTTGCCGCCTGGGAAGCCGGGCAGCACTGCATTGCCGTGGCCATGGTTGGCCGCTCCGGGTGCCTTCGGCTCTGTCGGTGCCTTCGGCTCTGCCGGCGCTTGCTGTGCTGGTGGACCTCCGAACGCCGGCGGTGGACCTTCCTCCGACGCCGGCGGTGGCGCCGGAACCATCGTGATGGTCTGGGGTGGAGGCGGTGCCACGCTGATCGTCTGTGGTGGCGGCGCCACCGGCGGTGGTTCCCTGGTCGGAACTGGAGGTGGCCGCCGCGGTCCC
>DATAZN010000074.1:0-4167 GCA_036272035.1 Mycobacterium sp.
CCGTCGGTGAGCACCGCGACGGCGGCGTTGCCGTCGAGCATTTCCCACCACCGGTTGACGACCAATGCCGGATACGGCTCGTGGCCGGTGAGGATCTGACGCAGCGCCACCCGCAGCCGCGCCAGTTCCGGTTCGTCGAGCGAGTGTTCGGGATAGGCGGGCGCGTAACCGCCGGCCAGCAGCAGCGCGTTGCGCTCGCGCAGCGGCACGTCGAGCTGCTCGCTGAGCCGCAGGATCATTCCCGAGGTCGGCTGCGACCGCCCGGTCTCCACGAAACTCAGGTGTCGAGCCGAGATGTCGGCCTGAATCGACAAGTCGAGCTGGCTTATTCGGCGGCGCTCGCGCCACTGGCGCAGCAGTTGGCCGACCGCGGGTGTTCCCCGAGAGCTCCGGGCCAGAGTCGTCATCGCCCCGATGCTAGCCGCGCCGAATCACCGCCACGATTACCTGCCGGGTAATCGACAAGCGAAAACCGCGTCGCTGTTTGCGCTGGTAGGGCTGTGCTGGTGCGCCGTGTCATCATGAGCTGGCCGCCCGTGCCCACATTTTGCCCACACTTGCCGCGACGGCATCGAGGTCCGATTCGAACAAATCGGCGTACACATCCAACGTCATGGCCGCGGAGCTATGCCCGAGCATCCTTTGCACCACCTTGACGTTGGCGCCGGCCGAGATTGCGAGCGAGACCGCCGTGTGCCTCAGTGCGTGGGCGGTCACCCTCTGGACGGTTGGGTCATTGGCCTGGCACCGCCGCACCGCTGCGCCGAGCCATGACGCCGACCCTGGCGGTGCGAGATACCCGCCGCTTGCTGTCGACCACAACAGCGATTCGCGGGACTTACCCACCGTAGCGGTGGCCAGTTCTGCGATTAGAAACTCGGGTAACGCCACGGTGCGATCTTTGCCAGACTTCAGCGTGCCGACAACGGCGCGACCGTTGACCGTCACGTTATTGCGCGACAGGTGAACACGACGGCGTAGCCAGTGCACTGGTGCGCCTTAATGCGTGCACGCTTCCGCTGCATACGGTTGTCTTACTTCGCCTAAATGCCGGATTCTTTTGCGGACATTTCGGATCTTTTCTTCAACATTCCGGCTACGACGGACTTCAAAGTAGGTTCGATCCTCTATTAGTTAAACAAAACGATGTAAATCAGCGCCGAGCCCACCGCTATGATTGAGGCCGGTTCGCCAGCAAGTTGCAGAACAATTTCTCCAAAACCGCGTGCTAAGTCTCTAAGCGGCGTACCCTCCGATCTCCAGCATTTAAATTTCAGTGCATCGTCAATTGGGGCGATTCGGCGGCATCTGTGTGCGGTTTGATGCGCCCAACTGACCCCGGCGATTCCGGTGATCCCGTTACCGGCACGGCCACCCGCAAACCGTGCCATCGAGCTGACCGAAACGGTGCGCTGATGAACACACTCGTGGTTGCAGCGCTGGCATCAACGACGTCGAGCCACGGTGACGGTGCACAGCCCGGCAATGCGGAGCGCGGCAACAATTCGCCAACAAATCTTCCAAGAATCCTCCAAGATGTCCGCAGCACCCTACCCGTGAGAGTGGCCTGCGCACCGCCACCACACAACGGTGAAAGCACGGACCGTCGTGGCGGGCGGCGACGGTATTCAATTCACCAACGACGGAACGGGGCACGGCATGTTCATCGGCAGCGACACCACCGTGAAACCGTTCTGAATCGCAGAAATGAAAATAAAAAGATGAACAAGATCGCATTGGCAGGATTAGCAATCGCTGCCCTGTTTTTCGCGCCACCGGCAGCCGCAGACTTACCGGGGCTGGCGCCGTTCGTCGGTTCCTGGCACGCCCACGAGGAGGGTCTGGACATCCAGCCCAACGGCAACGGTCACGAGACGTATGCCGACAGATCAACCTGTCCCGATGCACCGGCGGCTGGCTGCGGCAAGACAGGCACCGTGGACTTCACGCTGACGTCGGTATCCGGCGACACCGCCACCGGTGCCATCACCGCTGCCTCGAATCCAAAACATCCCAGCGGCGGGCCGGTGACCATCAAGCTCGTCGGCGACGGTCAGGGGCTTCAACTATCGGTGGCGGGCGGGGATCAGGGCTTCCCGTTCTGCAACAGCAACGACGCCAGTCACTACTACTGCGGTGCTTAAGCAATGACATCGAAGGAGTCACGATGAAGAACAGAATGAGAAAGATCGCACTGCCAGGACTGGGAATCGCCACCGCTGCAGTGGGTTTCGCACCGCTGGCGACCGCAGATACGTATGCCTTTTTATCCCCGTCCGGCCACATCAGCTGCGAAATGGAAGACATCATCTACTGCCAGACATTCTCGCCGCCGCAGTCTGTGCACATGTCCGCTGACGGGGCATTGACACCCTGCACAGGTGAAGGCTGTGTCGGTAACCCGGGGATCGGCACTCCGACCCTTGCCTATGGCCAAAGCGCCAGGCGCGGCCCGTTCACCTGTGTGTCACAAACCGATGGCGTCACCTGCACCGTCGCCTCGGGTCACGGTTTCACCATCTCCAACTCAGGAATCCAGAGGCAGTAGGAGAGCAAAATGCGGAACGCAATTATCGCAGTGGCGACCCGGTCGAAGCGCAATCGGTTGATCGCGTTGCTGGTGGTTCCGCTCATCGCGGCCGCAGGTGCCGGCGTAACGTCTTGTCATTCCAAGGCGACCGGCGGCGAGTTGATGCTCACTGCGGCTACCGACCCCGGGCCGAACGCGTTCATGCCCCCGCGGCTCCGCCGCCGCCGACCAACACCCAGCCCCCGCCCACCCTGCAGCCACAAGGCGACGGCAACACCGTAGAGAGCGTGCCGCTACCCGGCGACCGCGACGGCCTCTACGGCGGCACCGACAACAACGCCGAAGTCGACCGCGACAAGATGATCAACTTCCTGGGCGCCAATCCCTCCCAGGCCGGCGCGTTTGTCGACGCCCTCAACACCGACACCACCATGTACTGGAGCGGCGGACGCCGGCTCGTCGTCGCCGACATCCCGATGTATCTGCGCGAACTCACCCCCGCCCTACTGCGGCTGGACACCCGAATCACCAACCACGGATTCGACGGCGCCCACCCCACCACCGTGCAATCAGTCCTCCAAGCGGGCACCGCTGTGCTCCTCGACGCCCACGGGGTACCCCGCATCCGCGGCTTAAGTGGTAGCCCCCTCACCGCGCCAAACGCGTTGAACGGCGAACCGAAACTCGTCGGCACCGCCTGGCCCGGCTACCATCCTGGCGGCCTCGCCAGGGTCGAACCCACCACCACTGCCATAACCAACTTCGTCCTGGTCGACGTCGTCACCGGACAACCGTTCAACCGGCCCGCCGGCACCATTGGCACCAACGACACCCCACACACTGAACCGATCGCAGTACCTGGGCCTGCGTCCGCCACGAGCGCGCCACCCACGAGCGGACATACGCTGCTGGACGATATCGACGGCACCTACCAGGTGCACACCCTCAGCTGGATCTGCAGCGGGATAGATGAGATCAAGTTGGGTTACCAGGGCACCGTGACCATCACGCATCAAGGAAACTCGCTGACATACGGCGGTTCGAACGGATCGACCGGCACCCTGAACCCCGACGGATCGTTCTCGGTCCGCGGTGGCGATGACGTCCGGAGCGGCAATTTTGTCAACGATGGAGGCCGGATCCTCATCCACGGTCAAGAAGACCTGAGCACGTGTCACGGTACCTTCGACGCCGCGAAGCAATGAACTTCAATCCCAGGAAAATGAGCGAGATGATCCTGTGGTCGGTCAAATCGGTTGGGCCGCAAACGATGCTCAGGTACGTGGGCGAGGCCTCCGCGTAATCTGCTATCCCGTTACCTTTGCGGTGACGTGGACATTGGCCGATTTGCCAGCCGTATCTGTCCGGCCAAGCGGCGCGAACCCCCGCGGCCCACGTCGCCGCCGCTCACGGACACCAGCGGCAATGCCGGCCGCGAGCCCGCGTTTCTCGACCTCGACCGAATAAAGTTCTGAGAAAGAATCAGTACCCGTCGCCGCTGGAGCAGTAATGACAGGGCTTTTTCCGTTGAGCGATATAGTTGTCGGAGGGCGATGCGACCCTACGGGTGTGCGTAAACGTTACTGCGATCTTGAGGGGGTGTGATAGCCGTCAAATTTGAGAAGATCAGCGCGGAT
>DATAZN010000075.1:0-5354 GCA_036272035.1 Mycobacterium sp.
ATCGCCTGCACTTGCCGCCGCTGCCGACGACCACCATCGGGTCGTTCCCGCAGACCGTCGAAATCCGTAAGGCGCGTGCCGCACTGGTCGCCGGTGAGATCGACGAGGCGGAGTACACCCGCCGGATGCAGTCCGAGGTCGCCGACGTGATCAAGCTGCAGGAGAAGCTGGGCCTCGACGTGCTGGTGCACGGCGAGCCGGAGCGCAACGACATGGTGCAGTACTTCGCCGAGCAGCTGGACGGCTTCTTCGCCACCAAGAACGGCTGGGTGCAGTCGTACGGCAGCCGCTGCGTGCGTCCGCCGGTTCTCTACGGCGACGTGACGCGCCAGCACCCGATGACGGTGGAGTGGGCCAAGTACGCGCAGTCGCTGACCGACAAGCCGGTCAAGGGCATGCTCACCGGTCCGGTCACCATTCTGGCGTGGTCGTTCGTTCGCGACGACCAGCCGCTGGCCGACACCGCAAACCAGGTGGCGCTGGCGATCCGCGACGAGACCGTGGACCTGCAGTCGGCCGGTATCGCGGTGATCCAGGTCGACGAGCCCGCGTTGCGAGAGTTGTTGCCACTGCGCGACTCTGACAAGCCGGCCTACCTGGACTGGGCGGTCGGCTCGTTCCGGCTGTCGACATCGGGTGTGTCGGACTCGACGCAGATCCACACGCACCTGTGCTACTCGGAGTTCGGTGAGGTGATCGGTGCGATCGCCGACCTGGATGCCGACGTCACCTCGATCGAGGCGGCTCGCTCGCACATGGAGGTGCTCGACGACCTGAACTCGATCGGCTTCTCCAACAGCGTCGGGCCGGGTGTCTACGACATCCACTCACCGCGGGTGCCGAGTACCGACGAGATCGCCACGTCGCTACGCGCTGCACTGAAAGCAGTTCCGGCTGAGCGGCTTTGGGTCAACCCCGACTGCGGCTTGAAGACCCGCAACTCCGACGAGGTCAACGCGTCGTTGGCCAACTTGGTCGCTGCGACTAAGGAAGTCCGCGCCGGCGCGTAACTAGTCGACCCATTCGCCGAGCGTGAAACTGCTGTGAAGAAATCGCGCAATTATCGCCGCAGTTTCACGCTCGGCGCGAGGTTCAGCTCGCGGGCTCGACGTGCACCGGCACGTCGTCGGCCCAGGGTTGCCGCGTCACCATGTCGGCCACCCGGACGTAGCCGCGTTCGAATTCGCCTGTTGCAGCGTCGACCAACCGGTACCGCTGCGTCTGACGATGAATGGGCTGGGCATCGAGCATCACGACTCGCACCTCGCCCGGTTCGAAATGGCAGCGCTTGTGCAGAGCCGCGACCAGTTGCTCGTTGCTGAAGTGCCCGTCGCCAAAATTCCAGCCGATGGCGGTGCTGGTGACACGCTCACCGTCGGTCAGGACATAGTCGTCCTCGTTGTGGCCGGCCATCACCCGGTGCGCCAAGGTGAACAGCGCCCGACCGTGAGTGTTGAAGGCGCGGAACGCATATCCCATGTACATCGGGATCTGCGCGGCCTCCTTGCTGCCGTAGAACTTCTCCAACTGGGCGGCCGGCATGCTCGCGATAGCGACGACGCCGTCGGCGATCTTCGCCTCCGCCGACGGCTTGATGCACCACAGCGTGGTGTCCCAGTTGCCCGCGTAGTAGCGCATGCCGGGCAGGAAGGAAACCTTGCGCGGGAACAGATTTCCGGTCACGACAGTGCCAGCCACGACCACGAACAGCACTATCGGCAGCGGTGTGGTCAGGTCATCTAGTCCGACCGAGGCATGCCCGACGAACAGCGCGAGCACGCTGAACATCATGAAGACGTTCCACTCCAGTGGCACGCCCATCGGAATCGACGACAAGATGCCGAAGTGGAAGCACAGCATGACGAACGCGGCGATCGCAGTGGGCCAGCCACCATGGCTGAAGAACAGCACCAGCGGCACCAATCCCTCGATCGCCGTGCTGAAATGCGCTAGCCAGCGCGAGCGCCAGCCCGGCCGAAGATCATCCGGAAAGTGTTCGAAGAACAGGCGTTTGATGAACCGCGGCCGGAACATCGGATTGTTGCTCATCATCGTCGAGATGACGAACGGAAAGTGCTTGTTGAGTTTGGATGTCGCCGCACCCAGCCAAATCACCAGGCACACCAGCTTCGCGCCCAGAATCAGGTCGACGCCATAACCGGCGAACAGGAATGCGACCGTGAACGAGGCGTACACCTCGCCGCGGGCGGCCAGGAAGATCACCTTGTCGCGCAGGCCGAGCACCGTCAGCACACCGAGCACCGCCCAGATCTGCCACGCCGGCAGCACCCCGACCGTCGTGCCCAGCGCCGGCATCGGGCCGGTGCCATCGGAGAAGATCGCGATGGCGAGCAGCACCAGCAACGCGCCGTAGAGCAGCGCGTCGAACGGTGTGCGGTTGTCCCCCTTCGTGAATGGGATGCGTCCCGGCCACGGTGGCAGCCGAATGGTGCCGGGCCGCAGCCAGTACAGAATCGAACCCAGCGGCGGGAAGAACCGGTTGTTCAGCGGTCCGAAACCGCAACCGAGGCCGACGACTTCGAACAGCATCGTGTAGAGCACGACTTTCTCGAACACGATCGGCTCGGCGTACCAATGCGCGACATTGGTGAAGCCGTCAATGCCCGTCGTGGTCAGCGCCAGCAGCCAGGCCGCCAAGATGTACAGCGCGATCTTGACGACGTAGAACAGGTGCAGCAGCACCGGCGTACCGAAGCCGACCTCGGCCCAGTGCCGGGCCATCGGGATGATCTTCTCAGCGCGGGTGCCCTTGCTCCACTCCTCGATGTCGATCTGCGGAGTTTCCTGTTTGAGAAATCCCATGGCGGCAAGATTAGAACGTGTTCTAGCCCCATGGTTCCCGTTCTTCGTAAACCCTGTACCCGGAACGCTTGACTACTACCTTGCGTAGTAGTAGAACGGGTGTCAGGCACTTAGGACGGTGATCCGCGATGACCAGTCAGCTTTCGCAGCCACCCGCTTCCGCCAATCGATATCTCGGTTGGGCGGCAATAGCTTTCGCTACCGGCTGGGGCGTTCACGTGCTCGATCATCTGCGACGCGGCATGTCGGCGTCGCCGCATGCCATCATGGTCGGCGGCATGATTCAGGGGGTATTCGTCGTGGTCGCGATCGCGATGGCAGTCACCGGACGCCGTCGGGCACCGGAAGCGGCGATCGCGGTCGGCTTGGGCAGCGCCGTGCTCTTCACCTATGCGCATCTGTTGCCGGGCTACTTTCCGGCCTACCAGGACAGCTTCGTCTCCGGACCACGTATCAACGTGACATGGTTCTCCTGGATCAGTGCCGTCGCAGAAATCGGCACCGGCATCGTGTTCGCGATCGCCGGCTTGCAGGCTCGCCGCCTGTCCGGCGTAAACTCGGTGGTGCAACTACACCCACCGCAGGGGGTATCCCGATGAACGCCACAGCGGGCACATTATTCTTCGACGGTGCGTGTGGAATGTGTACGCGCTCCAAGGATCTACTGGTGAAGTTCGACCGAACCGGAAATATTCGGACCGAGCCACTGCAAGCCCCCGGAGTCGCGGAACGGCTCGGTGTCGCACCGACGAGCTTGCTCGATGCGGTTCGATGGCTGGATGCTTCGGGCACGGTCTACTCCGGTGCGGAGGCCGCTAACGCTGCGCTCTCAACGGCGATCGGCAGCCGAATCCCGTTGGCGGTCTATCGGATTCCCGGAATCCGCTTCATCGAGGACGCCGTCTACCGATGGGTGGTTGCGCACCGTTATCGGTTCCCGGGAACCACGCCGTACTGCGAGTCACACCCAACCGCCTGCTGAGCTAAAGGCACGGGCAAGGCTTCATTTGACCCGTGTCCCCGGCCCGTGGTCGAGCCAACAGGTAGCCGGCGGCGATGAGCTGCGCCGTTGTTGTGTACCCACTCGACTACCGACTCAGCGGTACCGCCAGCCGGTCAGTCATAGCCATCTCGGCGGCTGGATCGACCAGCCGCCGTCACCGAGGAGGTGCGAAGTATGACAACAAGCCCCGATCCGGCCACGCACGATTCTGAGCCGACATCGGCGCGGCATTCGGGAACCTGGCTCACGGGCGCAGTCATCACCGCGACAGTCGGCATCTTTTTGGGGGCGGATGTCGTCACCCGAATCTCCGGCGTCGCCTTCAGCCGCGAAGAGATTACAGCCCTGGGGTTTTCGGCTGACCAGACCACCCTGATCGGGTGGGTGCTGTTGGCTTGCCTTAGTGTCTTTCTCATTCCGCGCACAGCCGTACTCGGCGGCCTCGGCTTAACCGCCTACCTCGGCGGGGCGGTGACCGCAACGTTTCGCGCCGACAAACCATTAGCGACAGTTGTGCTGACCGCCGTCTATGTGGGCGTCCTGTTGTCGGCGGGGCTGATCTTGCGCCGACCGGAACTGCTGCGCGTGTTGGGAATTCGACGTCAGTGACGCAGACGTCATCGGCGTTGCCAGTGCGGACTCTTGACCGCCTCGAGTGCTTCGGTGACATAGCGGTCAAGCGCTCTCGGCTTTTTCGCCGATTGGCTGACCCAGCGTTGAAACGCGAAATCGGCTGCCGCGAAGGCAAGTTGAACCAACAGTCCCGGCCGGATGTCGGTGTCGGGGTTGGTGCCCATGCGTGCGGCGACGAGCTTGGTCGCCCGCTCCTTGTCGGCGGGCCGGTGCACGGTCAGCTTGCCGAGCAGGTCGGGCGCGACCAGCAGGGCTTCCCGCCACTCTTCGGTGTCGGCCACCCCGAACGAACGGGTCCGGGTGATGATGGCGTTGATCAGCGCGAGGTCGGGCGATTCTGCAGCGGGCCGATCTTCGAGCAGAGCGACGATGGCGGTGCCGCCATATCGAACCGGCGCCAGCAGTAACTCCTCCTTGGTCGGGACATGCCGAAAGAAGGTGCGCGGCGAAACGCCTGCGGCCGCTGCGATTTCCTCGGTCGTCACTGCGTCGTAGCCGCGTTCGATGAACAGCCGGAACGCCGCTCGACGAATGTCGGCCCGGATCTGCGCCCGCTGCCGGTCGCGCAGCGACTCGGTCATCGGAAGCAGCCGATGCCACCGTCGACGTGGATGGTCTGCCCGGTGACGAAGGTCGCGTCGCTGCTGAGCAGGAACGCGACCAGCGCCCCCACGTCGTCGCGTACATCGCCGATGCGCTTCATCGGAACTCGTCGCACTGCCTTGGTGTAGTCGTCCGGGGCGAACTGCTTCCACAGTTTGACGCCGTCGGATTCGGCGAACGGGCAGACGACGTTGACACGGATGTTGTCCCGGCCCCATTCCAGCGCGGCGACTTTCGACAGCCCACGGATGGCTTCCTTGGCGGCGGCGTATCCACCCCACTTCGGCTCGCC
>DATAZN010000076.1:0-5665 GCA_036272035.1 Mycobacterium sp.
GCCGGCGTCAGCCTGGGGTTGCTCAGCACGGTCGGTGTCAGCCTGGGTCTGGGCGCGGCGACGATCATGAGCCGCGGCACGCTCGCCCAAAAAGAACGCTGGCTTCCCGAACTCGTGACGCTGGAGAAGATCGCGGCGTGGGCGATCACCGAGCCCGACGCGGGATCGGATGCCTTCGGCGGGATGAAGACCTATGTCAAACGTGATGGCGACGACTACATCCTCAACGGGCAGAAGACGTTCATCACCAACGGCCCCTTCGCTGACGTCCTGGTCGTTTACGCCAAACTCGACGACGGCCAATCCGACCGGCGGGCCCGGCCGGTGCTGACCTTCGTTCTTGACTCCGGGATGCCAGGACTGACGCAGGGCAAGCCGTTCAAGAAGATGGGCATGATGTCGTCGCCGACCGGCGAGTTGTTCTTCGACAACGTTCGACTGACCTCAGATCGGCTGCTCGGCGAGACCGAGGACCACACCGGTGGCGACGGCCGCGAAAGTGCCCGTGCCAATTTTGCGGGCGAGCGCGTCGGTGTCGCGCTGATGTCGCTGGGAATCATCAACGAATGTCACCGGCTCTGCATCGACTACGCCAAGACCCGCACATTGTGGGGCAAGAACATCGGTCAGTTCCAGCTGATTCAGCTCAAGTTGGCCAAGATGGAAGTGGCCCGGATCAACGTGCAGAACATGGTGTTCCAGACCCTGGAGAAGATGCAGGCCGGCAAGATGCCGTCGCTGGCCGAGGCGTCAGCGATCAAGCTGTACTCGTCGGAGGCCGCCACCGACGTCGCGATGGATGCGGTGCAGCTGTTCGGCGGCAACGGCTATATGGCCGAGTACCGGGTAGAGCAGTTGGCCCGCGACGCCAAGTCGTTGATGATCTACGCCGGCAGCAACGAGGTCCAGGTGACACACATCGCCAAGGGTTTGCTCGCCGGATGATCACCCGGACGGCAAAAGGCCTGCGGCGCAGCTCGATGGCGGCCGTCGACCGGCTGAGCTACGTTCCGATCTCGCGGCTCGGCTTCAACGTGATGCTCAATGTGCTGATGTCACAACAGTGGCTGCTGGCCGCGCTGCGACCGGCGGCCGACTACGTGATTTCCCGCACCGCCCCAGTGGTTCCCGCCATCCGGGTCAAACGTGTTGCCGCGCCGGTAGCAGGAGAGTGGGTCTGGGCTCCGGAGGCCGACGACGCAGCGGGCGTGGTCTTGGTCCTGCATGGCAGCGGCTACCTGATCTGCTCGGCTCGCACCCATCGCGGCTTCGCGTCTCATCTGTCCGAGTACTCCGGCATGCCGGCCTTCGCGATCGACTACCGGCTCGCACCGGAGCATCCGTTCCCGGCGGCCGAGGACGATGCGCTGGCCGCGTATCGCTGGCTGCTGTCGCAAGGGCACGATCCGGCGAGGATTGTCGTCGCCGGGGATTCGGCCGGTGGGCACCTGGCGGTCGGGCTTGCCCTGCGCCTGCGCAGCGAGGGGTTGCCCGCCCCGGCGGCGCTGGCGCTGTTCGGCCCGCTGATCGATCCGTCCTACCGGTTATGCATCGCCGACGCACGTACCCGGCGTCAGCCGCTGGATCCGCGCGCGGCAGCCCGGGCCGTCGCGCTGTATGTCGGCGACCATGATCCCGCGGACCCCCGGCTGTGCCTGCTGAATGCCGAGCTTTCGGACTTACCGCCGATCCAGATTCATTACGGTTCAAGGGAAGTGATGCGCGCCGACGCTGAGGCGTTCGCGGCGCTGGTGGTCGAAGCGGGTGGCCGCTGTGACGAGCACATGTGGCCCGGCTTGATGCACGGCTATTGGCTCTGGCCGCGCGACGGAGGTCTGACCAGCTTGCAGGTGGCCGGGCACTTCTTGCGCACGGCTGTCGCCGAAGCCGACACCGCATCGTGAACGCTAGCCCGCTACCATCCAAATCGCTTGGGCTGCAGGACTCCCCAAGTCGACCGTGGTGGGCCCGCGGTCGGCGGATTCCACCGCGACGGAGATCATGCCGGCGAACTCGCGGCGGGTGAGCACCCGCAGCCGCGAGTCGAGGTTGATGCCGATGCTGTCGAAGTAGCGCAGCATCTCAGGGTCTTTGTCGGATATCCGCGCCACGACGCCGGCCTCACCATCGGCGCATGACCACAGCTGGCGAGCGGGTGGGGTCGGTACCTGCCCGTCGGAGCCCGGGATCGGGTCACCGTGCGGATCGCGCTGGGGGAAGCCCAGCTTGGCGTCGATGCGCGCCACCAAACGGTCGGACACCGCGTGCTCGAGTACCTCGGCCTCGTCGTGTACCTCGTCCCAGCTGTAGCCGAGTTCCTTGACCAGGAAGGCCTCCAGCAGCCGGTGGCGCCGGACCATGGCCAGCGCCGCTCGACGGCCCGACTCGGTCAAGGTGACCGCGCCGTATTTCTCGTGGTCGACAAGGCCCTGCTCCGCGAGTTTGCGGATGGATTCCGAGGCAGTGCTGGCGGACACCCCGAGCTTCTCGGCCAGCATCTTGGTGCTGACTTTGTCCAACGACCACTCCTGGGCATTCCAGATGACCTTGAGGTAATCCTGGGCAACCGCACTTAGCCCGGAAGGCTCCTCGGCAGGTAAGTCAGGGCGCACAACGGAAGTTTAAGCAATCCTCATCTGATCTGCGGCTCTCGCACGACCGGGCGCTACCTTGCCCCGTAGGCTGGAAGCTGTGCAACGGTGGCGGGGGCAGGTCGAGATACCCACGGACTGGGGCCGATGCGTACTCACCATCGGGGTGTTCGACGGTCTGCACCGCGGGCACGCCGAACTGATCTCGCATGCGGTCAAGTCAGGCCGTGCCCGGGGAGTGCCCACGGTGTTGATGACCTTCGACCCCCACCCGATGGAAGTCGTCCACCCAGGCAGCCACCCCGCACAGCTGACCACGCTGACCCGGCGTGCCGAGCTTGCCGAGGAGTTCGGCATCGACGTTTTTCTGGTCATGCCCTTCACGGCCAATTTCATGAAGCTCACCCCGGAGCGCTACGTCCACGAGTTGCTGGTCGAGGACCTCCATGTGGTGGAAGTCGTGGTGGGGGAGAACTTCACTTTTGGCAAGAAGGCTGCCGGCACGGTCGACACATTGCGCAGTGCCGGCGCGCGACTCGGATTCGCGGTGGAGGCGATGTCCCTGGTCTCTGAGCACCACAACACCGAGACCGTGACGTTTTCGTCGACCTACATCCGGTCCTGCGTGGACGCCGGTGACGTGGTGGCGGCCGCCGAAGCGTTGGGCCGTCCACACCGGGTTGAGGGCGTAGTGGTCCGCGGCGATGGCCGGGGGACCGAGATGGGCTTCCCGACAGCCAACGTGGCCCCACCCATGTATTCGGCCATCCCGGCCGACGGCGTTTACGCCGCCTGGTTCACCGTGCTGGGCCACGGACCGGTGACCGGAACGGTCGTGCCGGGTGAGCGTTACCAGGCGGCGGTTTCGGTCGGCACCAATCCGACGTTCTCCGGACGCACCCGCACGGTCGAGGCGTTCGTTCTCGACACCGCCGCTGACTTGTATGGGCAGCATGTCGCGCTGGACTTCGTCGCCCGCATCCGCGGGCAGGAGAAGTTTGGATCGGTGGGCGACCTCGTCGACGCGATGGGCACCGATACCGAACGTGCCCGCAGGCTACTTTCTGGTGGCTGACCTGCGGATTCCGGCCGGAGCCGCGCCCGCTGCTAGACTCCTCGGCGACATGACAAGTGCTGCAGTTCGCGGCGGCCGCACCTCAGATTCATGATCGCGGACCTATTGATGGAGATATTTCGTGGCGCTTAACGCCGAGCAGAAAAAAGAAATCCTGGGCTCTTACGGCCTGCACGCAACGGACACCGGGTCCCCGGAGGCCCAGGTCGCACTGCTGACCAAGCGGATCGCTGACCTGACCGAACACCTCAAGCTGCACAAGCACGACCACCACTCGCGGCGCGGGCTGCTGCTGCTGGTCGGACGCCGGCGCCGTCTGCTCAAATACGTCGCGCAGGTCGACGTGGAGCGCTACCGCTCGCTGATCGAGCGCCTCGGCCTGCGCCGCTGACCCTGCCCCCGCATCGTCGTCGGGCGTGCGGGGAATCGCCAGGTCGGCGTGTAGAGTCAAGGTCGTTCTGGGCCCATCGGCCCGAGCAAGGTACGGCGCGCGCGAACCGCGCGCACCGTTCCAGCGAGGCACAACAGGACGTCGAAGGAAGACAAGGCTGTATCGCGCGGTCTTCGGTAGTGGCTGCCGAGCTCCCCGGATTGGGGTAGGTCGGCCGCTTCGATCGATGGCCGTCGCCGCATCCAGACTGTGCATCCGTCAGGTTGTCCTGGAACCCTCAGGGTTGCGCGTGCCTGCGCGAAATAGCTGAACAAATCCAGAGAGGCTGCACGGACGCACATGTCTGTAGCTGAAATTGACGAAGGCGTGTTTGAGACGACCGCCACCATTGACAACGGGAGCTTCGGCACCCGCACTATCCGTTTCGAGACCGGCCGACTGGCCAAGCAGGCCGCCGGCGCCGTCGTCGCCTACCTCGACGACGAGACCATGCTCCTATCGGCCACCACGGCCAGCAAGTCGCCGAAGGACAACTTGGACTTCTTCCCGCTGACGATCGACGTCGAAGAGCGCATGTATGCCGCGGGGCGCATCCCCGGTTCGTTCTTCCGCCGCGAGGGGCGTCCCTCCACCGACGCGATCCTGACGTGCCGCCTGATCGACCGTCCGCTACGCCCGACCTTCGTGTCCGGTCTGCGCAACGAGATCCAGGTAGTCGTCACCATCCTGAGCCTGGATCCCAAGGATCTGTACGACGTGCTGGCGATCAACGCCGCGTCAGCGTCGACTCAGATCTCGGGTCTGCCATTCGCCGGCCCTGTCGGCGGTGTGCGCGTCGCGCTCATCGACGGTCAGTGGGTCGCGTTCCCGACCGTTGAGCAGCTCGAGAACGCCGTGTTCGACATGGTCGTCGCGGGCCGCAAGACGGCCGATGACGTGGCGATCATGATGGTCGAGGCCGAGGCTACCGACCACGTCATCGAGCTTGTCGCGGGCGGCGCTGGCGCGCCCACCGAGGGCGTCGTTGCCGAGGGTCTGGAAGCCGCGAAGCCGTTCATCGCCGCGCTGTGCAACGCCCAGCAGGAGCTGCACGACGCCGCCGGCAAGCAGACTGCCGACTACCCGCTGTTCCCCGACTACCAAGACGACGTCTTCTACGCGGTGTCCTCGGTGGCCACCGAGGAGCTCTCCAAGGCGCTCACCATCGCGGGCAAGGAAGAGCGCGACGGTCGCACCGACGAGATCAAGGTCGAGGTGCTCGACCGCCTCGCTGAGACTTACGCGGGCCGCGAGAAGGAGATCGGCGCGGCGTTCCGCTCGCTGACCAAGACGCTGGTCCGCCAGCGCATCCTGACCGACCACTTCCGCATCGACGGCCGTGGCATCACGGACATCCGGGCGCTGTCGGCCGAGGTCGCCGTCGTCCCGCGCGCCCACGGCAGCGCGCTGTTCGAGCGTGGCGAGACTCAGATCATGGGCGTCACCACCCTCGACATGGTCAAGATGGCGCAGCAGATCGACTCGCTCGGGCCGGAAAAGTCCAAGCGCTACATGCACCACTACAACTTCCCGCCGTTCTCCACCGGTGAGACCGGCCGCGTCGGTTCG
>DATAZN010000077.1:0-23727 GCA_036272035.1 Mycobacterium sp.
AGGTAACGCTGCTTCTGCTCGTCGGTGCCGAACAGCGTGAGCAGCTTGGCGACCACCGTGTGGCCGCCCATCGCGCCGGCCAGGCTCATCCAGCCGCGCGCCAGTTCCTGCGTCACCAGCACGTAGCACGGCATCGACACCGGCGTGCCGCCGTACTCCTCGGGCACGGCCAGACCGTAGATGCCGATGCGCTTCATCTGCTCGATCCACGCTTCGGGATACTCGTTGGCATGCTCGACTTCGCGCACCGTCGGCCTGACCTCTTTGTCGACGAACTCCCGCACCGTCGCGACCAGCATCGCCTCGTCGTCGTTCAGTCCCGTACCCATCCGGCAATGTTGGCATGCCGGGAAGCGGGGTCACGATGACAGTCGGTCCATACTTCGACCAGGTGCACACCGGGCAGGTGTTCACCGGTGCGCCGTCGATGACGCTCACCGCCGGCCTGGCCGCCGTGCACCAGAGCATCCTCGGTGACCGGCTGCGGCTGCCGCTGGACTCCGAGCTGTCCGCCGCGGTCACTGGCCTGCCCGCACCGCTGGCGCATCCGGGGCTGGTCTGCGATGTCGCGATCGGCCAGTCGACGCTGGCCACCCAGCATGTCAAGGCCAACCTGTTCTACCGCGGGCTGACGTTCTTCCGCTTCCCCGCGATCGGTGACACATTGTTCACCCGCACCGAGGTTGTCGGGCTGAAGAAGAATTCCGCCAAGCCGGGCCGGGCGCCCACCGGCCTGATGGCCCTGCGGATCACCACCATCGACCAGGCCGATCGGCTCATCCTGGACTTCTACCGTTGCGCGATGCTGCCCTTGAGTGCCGGCGCCGACCCGGACTCCGCCGACCATGACGACGACCTGTCGAAGATCGGTGCCGGTCTGGCCGCGCCGCCATCGGCCGCCGCCGACTGGAATGGCGACAGTTTTCGCAAGCGGGTCACCGGGCCGCACTTCGACCCCGGCCTGGCCGGATCGGTGCTGCACAGCAGCGCCGACGTGGTCAGCAGCGCACCGGAACTGGCTCGCCTCACCTTGAACATCGCCGGCGTCCACCATGATTCGCGCCTCGGTGGACGGCGGCTGGTCTACGGCGGCCACACCATCGGGCTGGCGCTGGCGCAAGCCAGCAAGCTGTTGCCCAACCTGGCGACTGTGCTGGGCTGGCAGTCCTGCGACCACACCGCGCCGGTGTACGAGGGCGACACCCTCTACAGCGAGCTGCACATCGAATCCGCCGAGCCGACCGGCGGCGGCGGCGTACTGGGATTGCGGTCGCTGGTCTACGCGTTCAGCGACCTGCAGGACGAGCCACGCCAAGTCCTGGACTGGCGTTTCACCGCGCTGCAGTTCTGAGGATCAGGCGGTGAGCGCGACGTCGGAGTGGACCACCGTACTGGTAGAGGCCCGCCGGGTCGCTGCCGATATCGCCGGACTTCTCGGCGTCGAGGTCGACGCCGCAACCATGCTCACGGGGCGAGCAGCGATCACGAACCTGGCGCGGCCCGGCCGAATCTCGGCGGGCGGCGCCACCCGACTGCTACGCACGGTCGACGGCTGGTGCGCGGTCGCATTGCCGCGCGACGACGACGTCGCGGCGCTACCGGCGTTAATGGAGGTCGGCGCGTTCACCGGCGATCCGTGGGCAGTGCTATCCCGCTGGGCGGCAACGCATTCGACCGATGAAGTAATAGACCGCGCCGGACTCCTTGACATCGCGGTCGCAGCGTTGGGCGAGGCCGCGGCGGAGCCACCGACCGTGCGACGCTGCGGCACGAGCACCGGGCCGCGGCGGGCCGACGGGCTATTGGTGGCGGATTTGTCGTCGTTGTGGGCCGGGCCGCTGTGCGGTCAGCTCCTCGCTCGCGCGGGCGCCGTAGTGATAAAGGTGGAAAGCCCAAGCCGACCGGACGGTACCCGACGCGGCGAGCCGGCCTTCTTCGATTGGATGAATGCCGGAAAGCTCTCGTATTGCCTCGATTTCGACAGCGAAAGTGATGCGTTGCACCGCTTGCTCGATGCTGCTGACATCGTGATCGAGGGCTCCCGTCCCGCGGCGCTGCGACGACGCGGATTGACCGCCGAGGATCTGGCCGGCCGGGCGGGTCGAATCTGGTTGCGTATCAGTGGTTATCGCGACCAGCCTGACCGGCCGGCGTTCGGGGATGACGCCGCGGTCGCCGGCGGACTGGTCGGCGTCGGCGCCGACGGGCCAGTGTTCTGCGGCGACGCAATCGCGGACCCGCTCACCGGGCTGGAGGCGGCGCGCGCGGTGGGGGAGTCGCTGCGCCGTGGTGGCGGTGAGGTGGTTGAGGTGTCGATGGCCCAGGTAGCCGCCCGCTACGCGGCCCTGACGCAGTCGGCGGATTCCGACGCGCCGGCCAAGTCGCCGACGTCACCGCCGGCTGTTCCGCCGGCCTCAGTGCTGGGAGCCGACAACGCGGCGGTCGAGCTGCTCGTATCCGAGAGGCTCTGTGCACCATGCTGATTCAGCGCGCGGTGACGTTAGAAGGCGCGGCCATCGACCTGCGGGTGGGCGCATCGATCGACGAGGTCGCCGATACTTTGACTCCACGGCCCGGGGAGGACGTGCTGGACGCAGCGGGTGGGACCGTGCTGCCGGGCCTGCACGACCACCATGTGCACCTGTTTTCCGCGGCCGCCGCAGCGACGTCGCTAAGGGTGGGCCCGCCGCAGGTCCGCGATCGCGACGGACTGGCCGCCGCACTGGCGAGCGCCGAGGCCGGCGAAGACGGCTGGATCCGCGCCGTGGGCTACCACGACTCGGTCGCCGGACCGCTGGACCGCGGCGTGCTGGACGCAGTGGCTCCGGCGTTGCCACTGCGCGTGCAGCATCGCAGCGGAGTGCTGTGGATCCTCAACTCGGCGGGCCTGGAACGCGTTGGTCTGGCCGAGCACCCCGATGGCCGGCTGCGCAGCGCCGACTCCTGGGCCGATGCGTTGGGTCGCAGCGTGACCAGCCTGGCCGACCTCAGCGAACGGCTCAGCCGCTTTGGCGTCACCGGAATCACAGATGCCACACCGGATCTCGATATCGCCGATATGGTCCGATTGTCGGAGCTGCACCGACACGGTGAACTGCGGCAGCGCGTGCATTGCCTGGCCCCGGGTAAGCGGATCCTGCATGACGACGACTTAGACCTCGAGCAGCTGGCCGATTGGATCGCCGACCGGCATCGCGACACCCACCCGGTGGCCATCCACTGCGTCACCGCCGCTCAATTGCTGGTCACGATCGCTGCGCTGCGCGAAGCCGGCTCTGGGCCAGGCGATCGCATCGAGCACGCCGCTGTGGTTCCGGCGGATTGTCTGGCAGCTCTGGCCGACCTCGGGGTGACCGTGGTGACACAACCCAATTTCGTTGCGGAGCGCGGTGATCAGTACCTCGACGAGATCTCCGCCGCCGAGCACGGTCAACTCTGGCGGGTGGCCTCGCTGCTCGATGCGGGCGTAGCGGTGGCACTGTCCACTGATATGCCCTTCGGCGACAGTGACCCGTGGGTGGCGATCCGCGCCGCGGTGCACCGTTCCACACCCACCGGCGCTGTGCTGGGCATCGATGAATGCATCTCTGCCCGAACGGCTTTGATGATGTTCCTGGGCCGAGCCGATCAGCCCACCCATCTGCGAACCCTCGAACCTGGGCAGCCGGCGGACCTGTGCGTGCTGAGCGTGTCGCCCGAAACCGCGCTCGCCGAACTGGACGCAGGGATGGTGGCCGCAACCGTCGTCAGCGGGGAAATGGTCTACGCGGCGCGGTGAGTCAAGAGATTTCGCCGACCAGATAGCGCTGCAACGTCGGTGCGACCGCGTCGACCAGAGTGTCGACATCCATCGACTGGATCGGCTCGACGCGCACCACGTAACGCATGATGCCCACACCGACCACTTGCGATGAACACAGCGCGGCGCGAAACGTGATCTGGTCGGCACCGAGCGCCTTGAGCAGTGGATCGAAGACCGGACCGATGAACAGTCCCTGCGCGACCTCGACCGTTCTGGCCAGCCCCGCCGTGGCGATCGCGCTGGCAGCGAATGGACCACCACCGGTGGCATCCCAAGTGGCGATCAGCATGTGCAGCGTTCGTCGACCGGCTTGGTTCACCCCCCCGCGGATGATCCGATCGATGAAGTCCGGCGTCTTGAACGGGAGACGCAGCTTGCGTGCCACCGGGTCAAGAATCCCGCGAAACGGGACTTCAGGAGGGGCCACGCTGTCAGGATGGGCGTAGCGCAGGCAAAGTTCAAGCATCTGCCCGGGCGCGTCGCAGCGCGCCGAATCAGTGCGGCAGTTCGCGGAACGGTGTGTTGCGGTACGGCTCAGGCTCTTTCGGCAGGCCCAGCACGCGTTCGCCGACGATGTTGCGTTGAATCTGATCGGTGCCGCCGCCGATCGAGGTGAAGTAGGCGTTCAACGTCCGGAACGTCACCGCATCACCGATGGGATTGTCCGGTCCGGTCAACATTGCTTCAGCGCCGACGATTTCGGTTTCCACGCGGGCCGTCTCGTGCAGGATCCGGGACATCGCGATCTTGCCGAGCGCCATCAGTGTGGCCGCCTCGACCCGATCGACCGCAGCCTTCGACCGTTGGGTGTTCCAACGGTTGACGGTGGCCAACGCGTCGACGCGGGCGATCTGCTGACGAATGAAGGGGTCCTCCATCCGGCCGGCTTCCCGCGCCAATTCGACAAGGAGATGGGCCTTCTCGGCTTGGGGTCGCTTGGCGTCCTTGGCGGTGCGGGCTATGTCTGCCATGAACCGTCGCTCGTAGCCGAGCGCGGTCTGTAGCACTGACCACCCGGCGTTCAGCTCGCCAACCAGGTTCTCGGCGGGAAGGCGAGCGTCTTCGATGAAGACCTCGTTGAACTCCGATTCGCCGGTGATCTGGTGGATCGGCCGAACCTCGACGCCGGGCTGATGCATCGGCAGCATAAAGAAGCTGATGCCCTGGTGTTTCGGCACATCCCAGTCGGTCCTGGCCACCAGCATGCCGTAGTCGGCGGTTTTGGCGAACGACGTCCACACCTTCTGCCCGTTGATCACCCACTCGTCACCGTCGCGCTCGGCCCGAGTGCGCAGGCCGGCCAGATCTGACCCCGCGCCGGGTTCGCTGTAGAGCAGGCACCATTTGCTCTCGCCGCGGATCGACGGCGGAATCAGCCGTCGCTTTTGCTCGTCGGTTCCCACATCATGCAGCGTGCAGGCGAAGAGATTCCCACGGTCGTGACCGCAGCCATGCGCGCCAACCGCAGCGAATTCCGTGGCAACGAGCCGGGATTGGGCATCCGAAACACCGCGGCCGTAGCACTCTGGTTCCCAGCTGGGGACCGCCCATCCGGCATCGACAACGATGTGGGCCCAGCTGGCGCGATCGATGTCCGGATTCCAGTTGGCCGACAACCAATTTCGGACCTCGTCGCGCAGCTCGTCGTCCGTCACAGCTCAGGTTCCGATCTGCTGCAAGTAGCGCTCCCGGTGCCACGACGGACTGCCCAGCAGCTGGGCGTCGCTTCGGGCTCGGCGCAGATACAAGTGCGCCGGATGCTCCCAGGTGAATCCGATGCCGCCGTGTACCTGGATGCTGGTCGCCGCGACGAACACGAAGGCATCTGAGCAATAGGCTTGTGCCAGAGCAAGATCCGCGACACGGGAGGGTGCATGCTCGGCGAATGAGTTGGCGGCGAAGCGTGCCGCCGACACCGTGGATTCGGCCTCCATCAGCATGTCGGCGCACATGTGTTTGACCGCCTGGAAACTGCCGATCGCGCGACCGAACTGGTAACGGGTCTTTGCGTACTCGGTGGCCATTTCGACCGCGCGCCGTGCCCCGCCGGCCTGCTCGCTGACCAAGGCCAGTGCGCAGGCGTCAAGCGCCGCATTGAACACCTCGACGCCGGCACCCGGTCCGCCGATCAAACGTGCCGGCATATCGACGAATTGCAGACGGCATTGCTTGCGGGTCGGGTCGACCGTGGTCAGTGGTGTCACAGCCAGGCCGGGTGCACCGGCATCGACCGCGAACACGGCGGGGCCCGCATCGGTAGCGGCCAGCACGTACAGGAGTTCTGCCGACTGCCCGTCGAGCACGAAATGCTTATAGCCGGTGATGTGCCAGGTGTCGCCGATCTGACCTGCGGACGTGGCGATCGTCGCCGGCAACCGGGCGGAGCCGTCTTCGGCGAAGGCGACGGTCGCGATCAGTTCACCTGCCGCGATCCGGGGTAATACCGCGCCACACTCGGCTGCGTCGCCGGTTGCGGCCAGCAGGCTGGGCACCAGCACCGCGGTCGACAGGAACGGGCAGACCAGCAGCGTCCGGCCCATCTCTTCCATCGCGATGCCCATTTCCACCGGGCCCGCACCGGCGCCGTCATGCTCCTCGTCGATCAACAGTCCGGTCAGACCCATGGCCGCTAGCTCGCGCCACACCGCGGGGTCGAAACCGGTGTCGGTCGCCATCTGCGTCCGCACCTGGGCCTCGCCGGAGTGACGCGCCGTCAGGTCGGCGACCGCGCTGCGTAGCGCCCGCTGTTCGTCGCTCACCAAGAATGGTGCGCCGGTAGACATCAACTTGTAGCGGCCAGGGCGGATCGCAGGCTCGCGCACTGGCTGGCGAAAAACGACTGTGAGACAGCGGCTTTCGGTACTATCGCGTCGAAGCCGTGAAATGCTCCGGGGACCACCTCGACTTGGCACGGGACGCCGGCCGCGGTGAGCCGCTTGGCGTAGGCGAGGTCCTCGTCGTGAAATAGGTCGTTGGTGCCGACGCCGATCCAGGCCGGGGGCAGTCCGCTCAGATCCTCGTGGCGCGCCGGAACCGCGACGTTCGGGTCGGCGTTGCCGAGATAGGCCGCCCAGCCGAAGCGGTTGCTCTTCGGGGTCCACAGTCGGTAGTTCGGGTTTTCCGGTCCTGACGCGCTGCGGTCATCGAGCATCGGATAGGCCAGTAACTGCAGGGTCGGCGTCACCTCACCGCGATCACGCGCCAGCAGTGCCAGCGCCGCCGTCAATCCAGCGCCCGCGCTGGCCCCGCCGATCGCCACTCGTGCCGGGTCGACGGCGGGCAGGGCGGCCAACCAGGTCAGCGCGGCATAGCAATCCTCCAGCGGCGCAGGGTAGGGGTGCTCGGGCGCCAGCCGGTAGTCCACTGCCGCGACGGTAACGCCCAGCTCGCGGGCGAATCGACGACACAACCGGTCGTCTTGCTTCGCAGTGCCCATCACGTAGCCGCCGCCGTGAATCCAGAGCAACGCTGCGCCGGCTTGGCTGACGCCGGCCGGGCGGTGCAGTCGCACCCCGACACCGGAGCGCAGGATGAGCGCCTCGACGCCGTCGGGGTTTTTGCCGCGCGGCGCGATCGACGACAGCCTGCGGATGATCCGCAGCGTGCGGGGGCCGATTGGTGCTTTTGGCGCGAGGCGGGCGACTCTGCGGAGGTCAGGGTGGAAATCAGTGCTCGGCATCTATCCAGTATCGCCAACCCGAGCCGGCCCCTTGCCCCGGGCTCCTCCGGCGGAGACGTATCTCAGTTCTGACCAGATTTTCGATTCGCCAGATCGGCATCGCGCCCGGTGCTGGTGATGAAGTCATCGAGGATGTCCACCACCGCTGCCGGGGACTCGACATGCGGGAAGTGTCCGACACCGGCGAGCACCTCCAGTCGGCTGCCCGGCACGGCGTCGTGCGCGGCGCGGCCATGGGCAACGGGAATGATCCGGTCCTCTTCGCCCCAGATCAACAATGTCGGTAAGCCATGGCTGACATGGATCTTGCCGAGCGCGCTGACCGCCTGGCCGCGGTAGTCCACCACCGAGCGCAACGTACGTAGGAATGCTTGGCGAGTCGAACGATCCGCTAATGAGCAATAGGCGCTCCACATCTCACCGGCGCGCGGCGACTGGATTCCGGCCGATGTGAGCCATGACCCTAGCTTGTTGCCGAGGTTCAACACCGGTTGCGGAGCAACCACCGGCAGCACAAATTCGGCTCCCGGTGCCGAGAGGATCCGCAATATCCAGTTGAGGTCGGGGCCGAGGCCACCGCTGCTGATCAGAACCAGGCGCTGGCAGTAGTCGCGATGTTGATAGGTGAACTGCATGGCCACACCGCCACCGAGCGATTGACCGATCACCGTCGCCCGGCTGATGCCGAGTTCATCGAGGAGGTCACGCAGCGACGCCGCGAACGCACCCAACGAATAGTCGCCGCGCGGCTTGGTTGATTCGCCGTGCCCCAGCAGGTCCGGTGCCAGCACTCGATACTTCTTCGACAGCTCAGGAATGACCGCCCGCCAGGTCGCCGAACTCCCCGCCATGCCGTGTATCAGCAGCAACGTCTCGCCGGTCCCCGCGTCCTGATACGCGACCCGTTCGCCGTGCAGATCGAGATAGCGCATCTCGTTCATCGGAATCGGCCTCCGCTTGACGGTCTTCCGCCGTGCTCACACGTCGTTATATCAACCGCTTCTCTGGCTTCAGGCTGATACTACCGTCACCTCCGATACCGTAGGTTACCGATCAGTAGTTTCCCGACCCCACTGGCGGACTGCCGCGATCGCCGTCTTGAGACCGCGGCGGTGCCCCGTGGCCAGGTCGGTCCCGGTGGAGCCGGGCCGAAGTTCGGCGAACATTCGCTCGCTGCGAGTTTCCGGAGCGTCGTCAGCGGTGTCGCGTAAGTAGCGGTCTGGCAGCGACAGTTTGGCGATAGTGCGCCACGTCTTGCCGTACTGCGACAAGAAAGAGCCTGTGGTGTACGGCAAGTCGTACTTGTCGCATAGCTCGCGCACGCGTACCGAAATCTCGTGCAACCGGTTGCTCGGAAGATCGGGAAACAGATGATGCTCGATCTGATGGCACAGGTTGCCGCTCATGAACCGCAGCAACGGCCCGCCCTCGAAATTGGCACTGCCCAACATCTGGCGCAGATACCATTCGCCCTTCGATTCGCCGATCATGTCGGTCTTCGTGAATTTCTCTGCGCCATCGGGGAAATGCCCGCAGAAGATCACCGCGTTGGCCCAGATGTTGCGAATGATGTTGGCCACCACGTTGGCCTTCAGCGTCGATGTGTAGGTCGCCGCCGGCGACACCGAGGTGAGCGCCGGGAACGCGACATAGTCCTTGGCCACCTGCCTTCCGACCTTGGTCGACCACTCGCGCATCTGTTGGAGAGTGAAGTCGCGTTCCGGTCCAGGCTTCAAGATCTTCTCGAAATCGATGGATTGCGTGCCGATTCCCCACTCGAACCCAGCCGCGAGGATGGCATTCATCAACAGGTTGCCGATATTGAAGAGCTGCCAGGGCTGATCGCGCGTAACGCGCAGGACGTAGTAGCCCACATCGTCATCCATGCCGAGGATGTTGGTGTACTTGTGATGCTGAAAGTTATGGGAAGAAATCCAGTGTTTTGATGCCGCAGTCATGTCCCACTCCCATGTCGAGGAGTGGATCTCGGGATCGTTCATCCAATTCCATTGGCCATGCATGACGTTGTGGCCGATTTCCATGTTCTCGATGATCTTGGCCAGACCAAGGGTCACGGTCCCCGCCCACCACGCGGAACGTTTCGCGCTGGCGGCAAGCGCGAGTCGGCCGGCAACCTCGAGGGCGCGTTGGGTGGCGATGGTGCGACGGATGTAGCGCGCGTCGCGCGCGCCAAGGGAATCCTCGATGTCGAGCCTGATCGCGTCCAGTTCAATGGCGAGGTTGTCGATGTCGGCATCGGTCAAGTGCGCGAAGGCCGGAACGTCGGTGATCGCCATACTTTTCCGCCTTTCTTTCGCGTGTATTGGTGTGGCTGCCGGCGTTGTTCACCGACGAAAGCGAGCCGGGGCGTACAAGCGGCCCGTCAGTAGGAGTGGTGGCGACCGCCGACCGCGTCATTGGGATCGGCCCTCGAGCGATTCGGTGTCGCCTCGCCCGATCGGCGCATCTTTCGTTGCGCGACCGGGTATTTCGGCAACACGTGGTCCTGACCGAAATCGATTGATTCAAAATGTACGGCCCGAGCGGATGCTCATCGAGTCAGGCGGGATAACAGCCAGACCCCATTCCGTACCGGCTGGATGTCTCAGCAACACCAACGCTACACCGGTCGGGAGAGGCGCGCTGACGGCGCGGCTGGGCTCTACATCTACGGGGAATCCGCGGCGTCTCGTTTGAACGAACCCTGGAACAGGTTGGTCCAGGGTCAGCGAATCTTCTCGGGAATCGAATTCAGTGCGTCCAGAACATGTTCTGCCAGTTCGCTGGCTTCCTTATCGCCGAGTTTGGTGTGAGACGTGATGGTGTCCCTGACCAGTTCAAGACGGTGGACGTAAGGAGAGCGGAACGTCGTTGGTGAAGCCATCAACTTTTCCTTTTCAATCGGGCATGTTCGCTCGCACTCGAGCTGCCCGATAGCCTCGACGGTACAGCCCATCAGGTCTTACCGGCGCCGTCGCTGCTGGCTCTCGCAGGTGAATAGCTGCTTCGGGCGTGTCGCTGCTGGTCACCGAGGAACTGGTCGCGTTTACCGTTTGACCACAAAACCCCGGGGTACGCTCCCGAAATGACCGAACGACCGGCGACCGGCTTTCGCCGGCCGACCATCACATCTCGAGCAAAGTGGCTGCTCAGGGCCCGTCCCGGCGACTACATGCTGGCGTTGAGTGATGCAATGGCTTCGCTGCCCATGGTCGGCAGGCACTTGGAGCCGCTGGGCGGTGTGGCCGCGATGGGCCTGTGGGGCTACCGAATGGCGCCGGAGTTCTTGTCCGCGTCGGCCAAGTCATGGCTGACTCCCGGCATCAGCGAGACCCGCAAGGCCGAGCGCGACCAGACCCAAACGGTTTTGGATGCCGCGCTGCGCGGTGTGGTCTCGGGCAAGGACCTCGATGTCGAGTGGCCGGCGCCCGACCACAGGCCACCCTTCTGGCGTGCGCTGCAACACCGTCGCTACCTGCACCGCTCCTCGGTGCGCTACGGCAAGCACCCGGTGCAACTACTGGACGTGTGGCGTCGCAAGGATCTACCGGTGCGGCCGGCACCCGTGTTGATCTTCGTGCCCGGCGGCGCATGGGTGCATGGCGGTCGCCAGCTGCAGGGTTATGCCCTGATGTCGCAGTTGGCCGAAATGGGATGGATCTGCCTGTCGGTGCAATACCGGGTTTCTCCGCACCACCGCTGGCCGTCGCACATCACCGACGTCAAGAGCGCCATCGCCTGGGCCCGGGCTAACGTCGACAAGTTCGGCGGTGACCGCAATTTCATTGCGGTAGCGGGTTGTTCGGCCGGTGGACACTTGTCGGCGCTGGCCGGACTGACCGCCAATGATCCTGAGATGCAGACCGAGCTGCCGCCAGGTTCGGACACTTCCGTGGATGCGGTGGTAGGGATCTATGGCCGCTACGACTGGGAGGATCGCTCGACCGTCGAGCGGGACCGCTTCGTGGATTTCCTCGAGCGAGTCGTGGTCAAGCGTCGGATCGACCGCCACCCCGAGGTGTTCCGCGACGCGTCGCCGCTCGCACGGATACATCCGGATGCGCCGCCGTTCTTGGTGATTCATGGCAGCAGCGACACGGTGATCCCGGTGGCGCAGGCGCGCAGCTTCGTCGAGCGGCTTCGGTCGACGTCGCGTTCGGTGGTCGGCTACGTGGAGCTACCGGGTGCCGGCCACGGATTTGACATGACCGACGGGGCGCGCACCGGCGCGACATCGACCGCGGTCGGGCTGTTCTTGGGCCAGGTTTACCGCAACCGGATGATCGCGACCAAAGAGGTTATCTAGCCGGCCCACAGTTGTAGGGTCGCTCCCATGAAGCGGCTGAGCGGTTGGGACGCGGTACTGCTCTACAGCGAAACACCGAATGTGCATATGCACACCCTCAAAGTCGCGGTGATCGAGCTGGACGCCGACCGTCAAGACTTCGACATCGACGCGTTCCGCCGGGTGATTCACAGCCGGCTCTACAAGCTGGAGCCGTTTTGCTATCAGCTGGTTGACATTCCGCTCAAGTTGCACCACCCGATGTGGCGGGAGAACTGCGACGTCGACCTGACCTATCACGTACGGCCGCGCCGGTTGCCGGCGCCGGGCGGTCGTCGGGAGTTGGATGAGGCGATCGGAGAGATCGCCAGTACTCCGCTGGACCGTGACTACCCGCTGTGGGAGATGTATTTCGTTGAGGGCTTGGCCGACAACCGAATTGCGGTGGTCGGTAAGGTCCATCACGCGCTCGCTGACGGGGTGGCGGCGGCGAATCTGCTGGCGCGCGGCATGGACCTCGCGCCCGGGCCCCAGTCCGGCCAGACTCGGTATGCGCCCGATCCGGCGCCCTCGACGGCGACGCTGGTGCGGTCGGCGTTCGCCGATCACATGCGCCATCTCGGGCGAGTCCCGGGGACCGTCGGCTACACCGCCAAGGGCATCAACCGGGTGCGCCGCAGCTCGCGCAAGCTCTCGCCGGAATTGACAATGCCGTTCACCCCGCCGCCGAGCTTTATGAACCACATGCTCACTCCCGAGCGCAGATTCGCGACGGCGACCTTAGCGCTGAGCGATATCAAGGAGACCGGGAAGGCACTCGGTGTCACGATCAACGACATGGTGTTGGCGCTGTCGGCTGGGGCGTTGCGCAAGCTGCGGCTGCGCTATGACGGCGTCTCCGACCACCCGCTGTTGGCGTCGGTGCCGGTGAGCTTCGACTTCTCACCGGATCGTGTTTCGGGAAACCTGTTCACCGGGATGATGGTGGCACTGCCCGCCGACGTCGATGATCCGTTGGAGCGGGTACGGCGCTCACATGATTACGCCGTTGACGCCAAGGAGAGCCACCAGCTGCTCGGCCCGGAGCTGGTTAGCCGGTGGGCCGCCTACTTTCCGCCGGGGCCGTCGGAGTCGTTGTTCCGTTGGCTGGCAAGCCGCGACGGGCAGAACAAAGTGCTCAACCTGCCGATCTCCAATGTCCCGGGTCCGCGCGAGCATGGGCGGGTCGGCGGTGCACTGGTCACGGAGATCTATTCGGTGGGTCCGTTGACCACTGGCAGCGGCCTGAACATCACGGTGTGGAGTTACGTCGACCAGCTCAACGTTTCGGTGCTGGCGGACGGTGCCACCGTCGACGACCCGCACGAGGTTACCGAAGCAGTCATGGACGAGCTCATCGAAATCCGGCGCGCCGCAGGGCTTTCCGAAAAGCTGACCGTCATCGAGCAGGCGATGGCTCAGGCCTGAGCACCATCCGCCACTCGAGTAGCTGGAAGTAGTGGTAGGCCATCTGCCCGCCTCCGCGCGACAACCCGCTCACGCACCAAGTTGTCGCTAAGAGGCGGGCGCAACGGGTGTCCGCTATCTTAGGGGCTGCTGGGTCCAATCTGACCGTGCAGGTCGCGTCGGGAGATTTTGCCGGTGCTGCTGCGCGGCAACTCGTCGAGCACGATGATCTCGCGGGGCACCTTGTAGTTGGCCAGGTTGTCCCGGACGTGTTGTTTGAGAACGTCCACGGTGGTCGACGCGGTCGGCGTCAGCACCACGAACGCCACCAGTCGCTGGCCGTACTGTTCGTCGTCGACGCCCAGCACGGTGGCGTCGGCGACATCGGGGTGGATGGCCAGCGTCTTCTCCACCTCGATCGGGTAGACATTCTCGCCGCCGGACACGATCATCTCGTCGTCGCGCCCGACCACGTACAGTCGCCCGGCCTCGTCGAGTCGACCGACGTCACCTGATGCCATGAAGCCGTCGTGAAAGCTCTTGCCCGCGCCGGAGGTGTAACCATCGAACCGGTTGGTGTTGCGGACGAAGATCTGGCCGACCTCGCCGGTGGGCACCGGGCGATGGTCGTTGTCGAGGATGCGAATCTCGGTGCCTATGGCGGGTTTTCCCGCAGTGTCCGGCGCGGCGCGCAGATCCGCCGGCGTCGCGGTGGCGATCATGCCGGCTTCGGTGGCGTTGTAGTTGTTGTAGAGGATGTCGCCGAACTCGTCCATGAACCGGGTGACGACGTCGGGCCGCATCCGGGACCCGGACGCGGTGGCGAACCGCAGTGAGCGACCGCTGTAGCGGCGGCGCACGTCGTCGGGCAGGTCCATGATCCGGTCGAACATCACCGGCACCACGCACAGGCCGGTGGCCTGGTGACGGTCGATGAGTTCGAGGGTGGCTTCCGGGTCGAACTTGCGACACGTGACTACCGTGCAGCCCATTGACGCGGCGAAGATCAGTTGCGAGAACCCCCACGCGTGAAACATCGGTGCCACCACCACCGTCGTTTCCTCGGTGTGCCACGGCACGCGATCCAGCATCGCTTTAAGCTCCGTTGTCCCGCCGCCGGAATGCTTGGCGCCCTTGGGGTTACCAGTGGTTCCCGAGGTCAGCAGAATCAGCCTGCCCTTGCGGCCGGTGTTGACGGGTCGCGCGCCGAGGTGCGTGGTGACCAGCTTCTCGACGGTGGTGTCGTGGTTTTCCGGATGGTCGGTCCACCCGATGACGCGCGTGGCGCCGGGCTTGTCTGCCAGTGCGCGGTCAACCGAGTCGGTGAACTCTTCGTCGTAGATCACCGCGTCCGCGCCCTCGCGGTTGACTACGTCGGCCAGAGCGGGGCCGGCGAACGATGTGTTGAGCAGCAGCACGTCCGCGCCGATCCGGTTGGCCGCGATCAGCGACTCGACGAAACCCCGATGGTTGCGGCACATGATGGCCAGCACTTCCGGTGTGCCGCCGGGTAGACCCTGCAGCGCGGCGGCCAATGCGTCGGCGCGCCGATCGAGTTCGCGGTAGGTCAGGGTGCCGAGTTCGTCGACGAGCGCGAGACGATTGGGACAGCGTTGTGCTGACATCCCGAATCCGCTTGTGACCGAAAGCCCTTCGCGGCGGGCGACCGCGACAATGCGTAGGTACTTGTCGGGCCGCAGCGGGGCGATGATTCCCGCACGGACCATGGTTCCCAGCAGACCGAGCGCTGCCATTGCGCTGCTAGCCGATGACCGGGAGGCGACGTTCTTTGGCCAGCCCGTCGAGCGCCTCTTGCATGACGTGTCGGACGTGGGCGTCGACCGCGTCGATGTCGGGCTCCTCGCCGAACTGGGCAATGACGTCGATCGGCTCGAGCACCTGCATCACGATCTTGGTCGGCAGCGGCACGTTGACCGGCAGCACCGCGGAAAGCCCGAACGGGAAGCCCACCGAGATCGGCAGGATCTTGACCCGCATCAGCTTGTCCAGCCGCAGCGCCTTGGCCAGTCCCATCCCGCGGGACAGGTAGAGCTGACTTTCCTGACCGCCCATGCCCACCGCCGGCACGATCGGAACCCCGGCATTGATCGCCGCCCGCACGTATCCGGTGCGCCCGTCGAAGTCGATGACGTTCTCGGACAACGTCGGTCGGTACACGTCGTAGTCACCGCCGGGGAATACGACAACGACACCGCCGGATCGCAGTGCCTCGTCGGCGTTTTCGCGGTTGGCGCGGATGAAGCCGGTGCGACGGAAGAATTCGCCGGTCGGCCCGGTGAAGATGACGTCGTGGCTTAGCGTGTAGACGGGCCGTTCGTAGCCGAATTGCTCGTAGAAGCCGGTCGCGAAGACCGGAACGTCCATCGCGAACAACCCGCCGGAGTGGTTGGCGACCACCAGCGCGCTGCCCGGCGGGAAGGACTCCAGCCCGCGCACCTCGGCGCGGTGGTAGCCCTTGATCAGCGGACGCAGCCAGCCCATCACGCGTTCGGTGAGTCCCGGGTCCCACTTGGACAACTCGCCGTGTTCGATATCGGTGGCAGCCATTTGGCTGTGATGCTAGCCGAGCTACAACGGCTCGATACCATCTCTCGACAGACACCTGTCCCAAATTCAAATAAGGAGTGCGACAGCGCTATGAACACTGTGAGCACTGAAGAAGCCACCGAACCCGAAGTCCTCGTCGAACAGCGGGACCGGATCCTGATCATCACCATCAACCGGCCCAAGGCCAAGAACGCGGTCAACTCCGCGGTCGCCCATGGTCTGGCCGACGCGGTGGACCGGCTCGACGGAGACCCGGGGCTTTCGGTGGGCATCGTGACCGGCGCGGGCGGAACGTTCTGCGCGGGCATGGACCTCAAGGCGTTCGCCCGCGGCGAGGTTCCCATCGTCGAGGGCCGTGGGATGGGCTTCACCGAGCGTGGGCCGGTCAAGCCGCTCATCGCCGCGGTCGAGGGCTACGCACTGGCCGGCGGCACCGAGTTGGCTCTGGCCACCGACCTGATCGTGGCGTCCAAGGACGCGTCGTTCGGTATCCCCGAGGTCAAGCGCGGGCTGGTGGCCGGCGGCGGTGGACTGCTGCGCCTGCCCCAGCGCATCCCACCCGCCATTGCCATGGAGCTCGCTCTGACGGGGGAGGCTTTCACCGCCGAGCGCGCGCACGCGCTGGGCATGGTCAACGTGCTGGCCGAGCCCGGCGGCGCGCTCGACGCGGCGATCGAGTTGGCCGAGCGAATCACCGTCAACGGCCCGTTGGCCGTGGCCGCCACCAAGCGGATCATCGTCGAATCCCGCGGCTGGAGCCCTGACACCCAGTTCGCCGAGCAGAACAGCATCCTGATGCCGGTGTTCAGCTCGAATGACGCCAAGGAGGGCGCGATCGCGTTCGCCGAGAAGCGCCCGGCGCACTGGACCGGCACGTGAACTCAGGCGGCCTGATCCTCCTCGCCGTCCGCGCTGTCTTCGACGGCGACGGGACCGGCCACTCCCGATGCGGCGTCGGTGGTGGGTAGCGGCGCCAACCCCGGTTCCGGGGTGAGCAGCATGGTGGCGCGCGCCTCCAACACATGGCCGATAAAGAAGTCGTAGAGCAGGATGCCGACAACCGCGCCGAGTAGCGGAACGAACACCGGGATCCACCAGTAATTGCTCGTCTGCCCGTAGTTGCCGGGGAGGGCCAACTTCCCCCAGCCTTCGAGATAAGCGAACACCCGTGGGCCGAGTTCGCGGGCCGGGTTGAGCGCGTATCCGGCGTTGGTGCCATACGAGCAGCCGATCACCGCGATGACGAAGCCGATCAGCAGCGGCGCCAAATTACCGGCGGGCGCCTGGTTGCGGTTGTCGATCAACGCCGCAATCAGCACGACGAGGATCGCGGTGCCCACCAGCTGGTCGACAACCGGCCCGAGGTAGCCGCCGTGAAAGTACTGGGCGGGAGAGGTGGCGAAAATCCCGTAGGTGTCCATTGCATCCGGTCGGGCTGTGCCGACGTCATGCGCCTCGATTGCCGGCCGATAGACCGCGTAGACTGCCGCGGCCCCGCAGAAGGCGCCGACGATCTGGGCCACCCAGTAGGGAATCACGTTGCGCCAGTCGAATTTTCGCGCGACGGCGAAGGCCAGCGTCACCGCCGGATTGAAATGCGCACCGCTGATACCGCCGGAGACGTAGGCCGCCAGCATTACGGCGAACGCCCAGCCGAACACGTTGATCAGCCAGTTGTCCGGGCCGAACGGAACGGTCTGCCGGCCGGAACCCGGCAGGCCGACCACGTTCACCGCGCAGGTGCCCAGGCCGAGAAGTAATAGGACAAACGTGCCGAAGAATTCGGCCAGCATCGCGCCCGCTATCCCGGCGCGGAGTTTGGTGAACGTGGTGGGTGTCGCAGCTTTTGCTACTTGCAAGGTCGTCAACGCGATATCCCCAACTCGCTTGTGGTTGCTTGGTCAACTACCGGCGGCCTCGGACCGGGATAACCGATCTATCCGCGGGTAAACGCGGCTGGACTAGTGACGTCGGCCACGGCGCGGGTGCGATCGTGACGTCATCTAAACTGGCATGACACTTTGGACGAGCTTTGTAACGTGTGGACACCACAGAAAGTGCGAGCGTGAGTATTTCGCTACTTCTCGAGATGGCGAGTTCGAGCGATCCCGAGCGGACCGCCGTCGTCTCGGGGGACGTCCGGCTGACAACGCAGCAGCTCAGCGATCTCGCCGATGGCGGGGCAGGCATCATCGCCGGCTCGGGAGCGTCGCACGTCGCCTACGTCGGCACCGGCGGCGCGATGCTTCCGCTGCTGATCTTCGCGTCGGCCCGGGCCGGGCTGACGTTCACGCCGATCAACTACCGACTGTCCGCCGAGGGCATCAAGACGCTGATCGCCCGACTGCCCGATCCGCTGGTGGTCATCGACAGCCGCTATCTCGACGAGTTGGGTGGGCTGGACGGCTTGGCCGGCGTGGCGAAGCAGATCATCGTGTCCGACGACTTTCTGGTACAGGCCCGCGACGCCGAGCCGGCCGTGGAATTCGCCGACCCGGACTCGGTCGGCATCGTGCTGTTCACGTCGGGCACCACGTCGCAACCCAAAGCTGTCGAGCTCACCCACAACAACCTGACCAGTTACGTCACGGGCACAGTCGAATTCGGGTCGGCGGAGCCGACCGATGCCGCGTTGATCTGCGTGCCGCCGTACCACATCGCGGGGGTCAGTGCGGCCCTGTCGAACCTGTACGCCGGCCGGAAGATGGTCTATCTCCCGATCTTCGATCCTGAGGAGTGGGTGCGTCTGATCGACGCCGAGCACGTCACCAGCGCAACGGTGGTGCCGACGATGCTAGGCCGCATCGTGACCGTGTTGGAGAGCAGACAGCATCGCCTGCCCTCGCTGCGCAACCTGGCCTACGGCGGTTCCAAGGTGCCGTTGCCCCTGGTGCGCAAGGCTCTGGGGCTGTTGCCGCACGTCGGCTTCGTCAACGCCTACGGCCTGACCGAAACCAGTTCGACGATCGCCGTGCTGACTCCCGACGATCACCGTGAGGCACAGGCCGCGGCCGACCCGGCTGTGGTCCGGCGGTTGGCTTCGGTTGGTCAGCCGGTCCCGAGCGTCGAGGTGCAGATCCGCGATGAGGGCGGTGCCGTGTTGCCGGCCGGGCAGACCGGCGAATTGTTCGTTCGCGGTGAGCAGGTCTCCGGTCGCTACATCGGGATCGGCTCGGTGCTCGACGCCGACGGCTGGTTTGCGACCAAGGACATCGCCACCCTCGACCACGGCGGCTACCTGTTCATCGGCGGCCGCAGCGACGATACGATCATCCGCGGCGGGGAGAACATCGCGCCCGCCGAGCTGGAAGACGTGCTGGTTGAACACCCGCATGTGCGCGATGTCGCGGTGGTCGGCGTCGACGATCCGCAGTGGGGACAAGCGATCGTCGCGGTGGTGGTACCGGCCGTCGGCACCGAGCCTGATCCCGAGGAATTGCGCGAACACGTCCGCAAAAGTTTGCGGGGGTCACGCACCCCTGACCGGGTAGTCTTTCGCGACGAGCTGCCCACCAACGCGACGGGCAAGGTGCTGCGCCGCGAAATCGTCGAAGAGCTTCGCGCCGCCCCGGCCGAGCAGTAACCGAACCGAGGATCGAGATCATGATCAAAAACGGAACCCGTTTGGCCAGCCAGGTTTGCGACACCCAGGTCATCGTCGTGCGCAGCGCGGACAGCCTGGACGACCTGCGCTGTGGTGGGGCGCCGATGGTGGAGTTAGGTGCTGAGCGTTCCGGTGACCTTGATCCGGCATTCTCCGACGGCGCGGTCATGGGCAAGCGTTACGTGGACGAGGCCGGTGCCGAGGTGCTGGTCACCAAGGCCGGCGCCGGAACGTTGGCTGTCGGCCAGACCGCGCTGAGCCTCAAGGAGGCCAAGCCGCTGCCGGCCAGCGACTAGTCAGTCGCGGCGATCCGGTAGTCCGTTGCGGCGGACGAATTCCCTTGCCTTGACCAGGAATTCAAGCTGCTCGTAGACCTTGTGCAGCGGTTCACTGCTGCGCGTGGATCGGCACAGGACCACGGCGCCTTCGAGCGTCGCGATCGACATCACCGCCAGCGAATCTGCGTCTGACTCGACGAAGCCGTCGGCGACGAACGCCCATGTCAGCGCCGTGCGCCAGTGCGCGAAGATCCGCGCCGCTTCGGCGGACAACCGGACTTCGTCGTCGGCCGAGCCGATCGCCGCGGCGACCACCGGGCAGCCGGCGTGGAAATCGCTTTCCGCGAGCACGCGCTCCCAGAAGTCGACGAACTGGCGAAGCAGCACCTTGGCACCGCGGCCGGCGGCGGCGTCTATGTCGGCCGTTATCGCATCCCCGGCGTATTGCAGCGCCTCGGCGAGGATCTGATTGCGGCCGTCCGGAAAGTGGTAGTACACCGAACCCCGAGGCGCCCCGCTACGGGTCAGCACCTCGTCGATGGTCACGCCGGCGGCACCGCGCTCGCGCATCACCTCGGCGGCGCTGATCAGCATTCTGGTTCGGGTATCCCCGCGCTTGCGCGGGGCATGCGTGGCTAACGACATGGCGATGTGTTCCCTCTACCCGTCGACCGTCAGGCCGCGGGGGTGTGGCGTAGCTGCGGCATCCGCCACTGGATTGTCCGCGGATTGAACCGCGCGGGCCGCAGCGTGCTGCGACGCAGCCCGGCCCACTGTCCGCTGAAGCGGTATCCGCCGACGTTGAGTTCGACGATCAGCATGATCTTCTCCTGCTGCCCCATGCGCCGGATCTGCCGGCACGTGATTATGGGTTAGACCATATAAGACCGACGTGCGGGAGGCAAACCCAAACGGCATCCGTTGCTGGATAGAGACCGAAAATGGCAATCTGACCGAACTCGACGAACAGGCCCTCTCTGTCAACCAGATTAAGTTTTATGCCCTATTGCATATTCGCACCCGTTGCGCTTGACTCGGCGGATGCCTGGCTCAACTGATGCTCTCCCGAACCTGGAGACCGTGACGCTCGAACGGGACGGTCACGTCCTGCTGATCGGGCTAAATCGACCGGACAAACGCAACGCCTTCAACCAGGCGATGCTCACCGACCTGTCCCGCGCCTACGGATTGCTGGAATCCGACGCATCGGTGCGCGCCGGTGTGCTGTACGCGCACGGCGAGCACTTCACCGGCGGTCTTGACCTGGTGGATGTCGGTCCCAATATCGCGTCCGGCGATCTCCCGTTGCCCGTCGACGGACGAGACCCGTGGCGCCTGGACGGTTCGTGGACCACGCCGCTGGTCGTCGCGGCGCACGGTTGGTGCATGACGCTGGGTATCGAACTGCTGCTGGCCGCCGACATCCGCTTCGCGGCGACGGGCACTCGCTTCGCCCAGCTCGAGGTGCAGCGTGGCATCTATCCGTTCGGTGGTGCGACGCTGCGGCTTCCCCGCGAGGGCGGATGGGGCAACGCGATGCGCTGGCTGCTCACCGGTGACGAGTTCGACGCCGCCGAGGCGCACCGCATCGGCCTGGTTCAGGAAGTCGCAGACGACGGCCCCGCTGCGTTGGCGCGTGCGCGGGAGGTCGCCCAGACTATCGCCGAACGCGCGGCCCCGCTGGCCGTGCAGGCAACGCTGGCTTCGGCGTACCTGGCCCGCGCGCAGGGCGACGCCGCTGCCATCGAGCGACTACGGCCCGACGTGGCGGCATTGTTCGCCACCGCCGATGCCGCCGAAGGCGTGCAGTCGTTCATCGAGCGTCGCAAAGCCCAATTCCAGGGGCGCTAAAGCGGGTTAGGCTCAGCCCAGGCGATTGAAAGGCGTCAGCCATGAGCCACTACAAGAGCAATGTGCGCGACCTCGAGTTCAACCTGTTCGAATCGCTGGCCTTGGAGAAGGTGCTGGCCGACGACGCGTTCGGGGACCTCGACGGCGACTCGGTACGGCAGATGCTTTCCGAGGCCGCCCGGCTGGCCGAGGGGCCGGTGGCCGAGTCGTTCGCCGAAAGCGACCGCCACCCGCCGACGTTCGACCCCGACACCCACGTCGTCACCCTGCCCGAGCCGTTCAAGAAGTCACTGGGCGTGTGGCGAGAAGGCGAATGGTTCCGGATCGGGCTCGAAGAAGCCATCGGCGGTGTACCCGCGCCTTCGACGGTGCAATGGGCGGTCAACGAGTTGGTGCTCGGCGCCAACCCCGCCGTGTTCATGTACATGGCCGGGCCGTTCATGGCGAACATCCTCTACGGGATCGGCAATGAGCAGCAACAGCATTGGGCATCGCTCGCGATCGATCGCAATTGGGGCGCGACGATGGTGCTCACCGAACCCGACGCCGGGTCCGACGTCGGCGCCGGCCGGACCAAGGCGGTCGACCAGGGCGACGGCAGCTGGCACATCGACGGCGTCAAGCGGTTCATCACCAGTGGCGACAGCGACGATGTCTTCGAGAACATCCTGCACCTGACACTGGCCCGGCCCGAGGGTGCGGCGCCAGGTACCAAGGGTCTGAGCTTGTTTGTGGTGCCCAAATTCCTGCTCGACCCCGAGACCGGCGAACCGGGCGAGCGCAACGGGGTGTTCGTCACCGGACTGGAACACAAGATGGGCCTGAAGGTTTCGGCCACCTGTGAATTGACCTTCGGCCAGCACGGAGTCCCGGCGAAGGGATGGCTGGTCGGGGACAGCCACAACGGTATCGCGCAAATGTTCAAGGTCATCGAATACGCCCGAATGATGGTGGGTACCAAGGCCATTGCGACATTGTCGACGGGCTACCTGAATGCGTTGGAGTACGCCAAGACTCGGATTCAGGGAGCCGACCTGACCCAGATGACCGACAAGACCGCGCCGCGGGTCACCATCATTCACCATCCCGACGTGCGTCGGGCGCTGATGACGCAGAAGTCATACGCCGAAGGCCTGCGCGCGCTCTATCTCTACACCGCCGCCCACCAGGACGCGGCGGCAGCCGCCATCGTGTCCGGCGCCGACCCGGAGTTGGCGGAGCGGGTCAACGATCTGCTGCTACCGATCGTCAAGGGCGTTGGCTCCGAGCGGGCCTATCAAACGTTGACCGAATCACTGCAGACATTTGGTGGGTCCGGCTTCCTGCAGGATTACCCTATCGAGCAATACATCCGTGACGCCAAGATCGACAGCCTGTATGAAGGCACCACCGCGATTCAGGCGCAGGACTTCTTCTTTCGCAAGATCGTCCGCGACCAGGGTGCGGCACTGGGCCACCTAATCACGCAGATCGAGTCATTCATCGACAGCGAGGAAGCGCGCCCGGAACTCGTCGACGCGCGCAAGCAGTTGGCCACCGCGGTCGACGACCTGCAAGCCTGGGTCGCCACCATGACCGGGTATCTGATCGATTCTCAGCAGAGCGCCAGCGAGCTTTACCGCGTGGGTTTGGAGTCGGTGCGTTTCCTGCTCGCGGTCGGTGACCTGATGATCGGTTGGCTGCTACTTCGGCAGGCGGAGACGGCGCTGATGGCACTCGACCGCGACCCGTCACCGGCCGACAGTGCCTTTTATGCCGGAAAGATCACTGCGGCAAAGTTTTTCGTCAAGAACGTGCTGCCGCGGTTGACTGCCGAACGCGAGATCGCGGCGAATGTCGATCTCGCGGTCATGCAGCTTCGCGAAGAGGCGTTCTAACTAGCGCGGGTCGATGTCGACGGCAGCGGCGATTTGTCGCCAGAGGACGTCGACGACGCGGTCGGGCCGCGGCCGCGGTGTGCGGCTAAGTGCGGTAACCATCACCCGCTGCATCGCGCCGAACATCGCTGCGCCAGCCAGTTCGGGATCGACGGATGAGGGCAGTTCGCCACGCTTTTGGCCACGCCGAATGTTGGCGGCAGCGTGTTTGACGATCTCGTCGATGTGTCGGTTCTCGGTTAGTCCGACCTCGGGTTCGCGGGATAGCCGGGTGTAGATCACGACGGCGGCCGGATCGGTGTAGTGGAAGTGCACACCCTTCTCGAGCCGAATCCGC
>DATAZN010000078.1:0-4208 GCA_036272035.1 Mycobacterium sp.
GGATCCGAACCGCGAGCTTGAACCGTCGGCTGACCTCGTTCGGGGTGATGCGCAATCGCTTCCACAGCACCGATCGCATCTGCGCTATGGACCCGGCCTCATCGGGCGGGTCGGCAATCTCCGCGAAAATGCGGTACATCAAGCCCCGGTTAGCGCGCTCCTGGCTCTCCAAACGCGCCGCGACGTCAATCCGAAACCTGTTGCCCACCAGATCCGATGGTGTATCGCGCAACAGGTCGCGGGCGGCATCGATCGCATCGAGAGCGGACGTGATCCGTTCTCGTGCTTCGTCGGTGCTGATCGCTGGACCCATATTTCGAACCTACGAATCAGCCCGACGATTCCGGCCTCAGCAGATGGCGCAAAGCCCGACCTGTGGATCAAACCGCAACTGTGGACAACATGTCACGCCTTTTCAGGCGACGAAGTTGATGGTTACCCCACACAGCGTCGTACTGCGAGTACGTGCACCCGCGGCACGCAGATCCACAGCGCATACCCCGTCACCGCGGTCGTCACCGGGTGGGACGAAGCGCAGCACACCTTCCTCGAGGTGTACGTGGTACTCGTCGCCGATTTCGGTCACCGCACCCCGACCAACACGGCCCACCTCTCGGCCGTACTGGCTGGGTGTTCTGATTGCATCGCCACGCCCACCATTTCGGTGACAACGCGGGTTGCGATGTGGTGGCGCCAGTCGGGTCCAGCCCAGCCCCAGTCATCCCAATGGTTGGATTGGTCGACCGACAGAATCGCAGCGCCGACGTCCTTCGGGTGCAAGTGTATGCCGGTGATGTCCGGCCGGGCCGCGGTGAAAACGACTCGTACATCGTGGGTTTCAATACGCCGCCTCATCTCATCGAGATCGTCGACCTGGAGAATGACCATGTACCCGCCATCGCCCTTGCGCTTGTCGAGCTGACGGCCCGCGGTTGTACCTGCCCGCACCGGTGAGGCCACCTCGAGCAGCTTGTCTCCGATAGGAAAGAGCGCGTTTTTGAGACCGAATACCCCGACATCGGGGTCTCGGTAGCACAGCTCTACGCCGAGTTCTTCGATGATGCCGGCCTCCACCGGCGCCAGATCGGCAGCTACCAACGCCACCTGTCGAAGTCTCACTCGCATATCCGCGTCCTTTGGGTGAGGTTGCATCACAATTATTAGCCGACCACGGCTAATGTCGTGGTGGACTGTGGTAATCGGTGGAGGCGCGCCATCTTTCGGCTGCCGACTGTGGACAACTCACACGCTGGCGCGGCCGATCGCATGGACCGCCTCGACGAGCGCGTCGGCTAGCGGGCCGATGTCGTCGATGTCGATGCTGGAGACGGTGATCCGTATCCCCGGCGGAGTTGCGATCCGGAATCGTGTCCCCGGCGCCGCGGCCCAGCCCGCGCTCAACAGCCGGGTGATCGCCACCGTTTCGTCCGGCACCGGAATCCAGACGTTGAGGCCGGACCGGCCGCGAGATGCCACACCGCGATCGGCCAGCGCCGCGTGCAGCAGCTCGCGGTTGCGGGTGTAGGCGATTTCGGCCTCGTGCACTCTGCGGGCGACGGCCTCCTCGCGCCACAAGTTGACCGCGACGTCTTGCAGCAGGTGGCTGATCCAGCCCGGCCCCAACCGCAGCCGCCCGTGTACGCGCTCAACCGTGCGTCGATCGCCGGCCAGCAGTGCGAGTCTCAGGTCAGGCCCGTATGCCTTGGCCGCCGACCGCACGAACGCCCAGTTCCGGGTGGCGCCGGCCAGGGTATGCAACGGTGCGCCTGCGATGCCTGCGCAATGATCGTCTTCGACGAGCAACACGTCGTCGTGGTCAACAAGTAACGCGCGCAACTCCTTTGCCCGTGCCGCGGAGACGGCGGCACCGGTCGGGTTCTGGGCACGCGTTGTCACCACGATCGCCCGCGCCCCGCGGCTCAGCGCGCGGGCAACATCGGCGGCCAGCGGCCCGTCGTCGTCGACTCTGATTGGCTCAGCTGGAAAGCCCAGCGCGGCAAGCAGATCCAGCAGGTTCGCCCAACCAGGATCTTCGACCGCCACGCGGTCGCCTTGACGCAGCTGGGCGCTGAGCACCCGCTCGATGCCGTCGAGGGCTCCGGCGGTCACGGCGATGTGCTCAGCCGGAACACCGTCCGCGGTCAGCGACGACCGGGCATACTCCGCCAACTCAGGCGATACCGCGGGGTCGCCGTACAGCACTGGTGTGAGTCGCCGTGAATTGAGCCGAGCGATGGGCAGCAAGGCCGGATCCGGGTTACCGCTGGACAGGTCGCGCACGCCCGGGGGAACAGCGATGCCCCCCAGCGAGCGTGGTGTGGTCGCAGGCCGGTCCAGCACCCGGGTGCCGCGCCGGCCCGCCGTCTCGACGGCGCCACGTTCGCGCAGCAGGCGGTAGGCCGCGGCCGCGGTATTCGCGTTGATGCCGAGCTGGGCGGCCAGCACCCGAATCGGTGGCAGCTCGGCGCCGGGCGCCAGGGCGCCGGTGGAGATGGCTTCTTCGACGTCGGATGCGATCGCCTCCGCACCGGTACCACGGATCATGTATTGTTCTGGCACAGAAACGATTATGTACTAGTGCAAAATCGGAGGCAATCATGTCTGCAGGATCGGCATACGCACCCACTAGCCGGACCACCCCGACCCGGTATCGCGAGCGCGCCCGCTACGACCGCGCCACTGTTCACGGCATTCTCGACGAGGCCCTGATCTGTCACGTCGGATTCGTCGGTGCCGATGGACCGGTGGTGTTGCCGACGACCCATGCGCGGCTGGGCGAGACGCTCTACCTGCACGGATCCACCGGCAGCGGCCCGATGCTCGCCGCAGGTTCGACGGGCGGCTTGCCCGTCTGCGTCACGGCCACTCTGGTCGACGGCGTGGTCTTCGCCCGCTCAGCGATGCACCACTCGATGGAATTCCGGTCGGTGGTCGCCGTCGGCAATGCACGCCTGGTGCAGGACCGCGACGAGAAATTGCGCGCTTTCGCGGCGCTGCTCGATCACGTCGCGCCCGGGCGGTCCATCGACAGCAGATCGCCCAGCGCCCGCGAACTCGCCGCGACCGCCGTGCTGGCGCTCGATCTCGTCGAGGTGTCCGCCAAAGTGCGTACCGGCGGGCCCGTCGACGACCCGGAAGACACCGAGTTGCCGTACTGGGCGGGGGTTGTGCCGCTCACCCTGCAGGCGGGAACGCCAATCGCCGCTGACGACCTCGATCCGGCGATCGAACTGCCGGCCTACCTTGCGCCCTATCGGCGGGGTTGATCTTTAATTGCTTTATGGCCGACGACGCCGAGGTCCCCAGGGTGGTGAGCGCGACCCGCGAGATCGCGGCAAGCGCGGAGCGGATCTTCGAGCTGATTGCCGACCCCTCGCAGCAGCCGATGTGGGACGGCAATAACAACCTCGTCAAAGCTGAACCGGGGCAACGGATTCGGAGCGTCGGTGAGGTATTCCGGATGGCGCTGACCAGTGAGAGCATCCGCGAGAACCACGTTGTCGACTTCGTTGAAGCCCGGAGCATCGCGTGGAATCCATCCGAGGTAGGCCAACCGCCGCCGGGTCATCTGTGGCGCTGGGACCTCGAGCCGTTGGGCGACGGCCGCACCCTGGTTACCCACACCTACGACTGGTCGCAATTGTCCGATCAGACGCGGCTCCCGACCGCCCGCGCTATGACCAGCGAGAAGCTTCGGGCCTCCCTGGACCGGCTTGCCGAGTTGGCCGAGCGTGACTGAACTGCACCGATTGCTGGCAGTCCGGGCGGCTTACGTGCCAGGATGGCCATAAGGCCGCAACAGCGGCAGGCAACCGGTCGAGTGGTGTGCCAATGATGGATAAGGCGACGGGCCGCGTGGTCGCCGTGATCGTGCTCTTGATCGCCATCGCCGCGTCTCTGCGCGGATATCTCCCCGGCGTCGAGCATGCCGGTCAGCAACGACCACCGCAGAGTGGTTCATCGCTACTTTATGTTGCGGCTCTACTCACCGTGTCGCTGGTGATCGTGGCGGTGGCGCTGATCACCCGATTGCGCGATCCGCGGCGAGTCGCGTCCAGCGCCAGTCCTCTGTCGGACCGGTTTTCCGGGGGCCGCGGCCGACCGGCTTGGCGAGTGCTGATGATCGGCGCCGTGGTGCTGGTGGTGTGGCTGATTCTGGTGTGGTTGCTGTCGCGGTTCGTCGGGCCGCATGGAATTGATCAGCCGCA
>DATAZN010000079.1:0-4207 GCA_036272035.1 Mycobacterium sp.
CCCGCCGGGTGGAGACCAAGTGCTTCCAGAAAATCCTGTAGGAGCCGCGCTCGGACTGAATTTCTGACTTCAGGCCCGGCTCTGGCACAATAGGCGGCTGTCCGCCGCGCGACCCATTGTTTGCGCGATGCTTGTTCGGCGGTCACACACGCGAGGCAAAACCGGATCCGGGCATCCCGCCCGAATCGCTGAATTGCAGCGTGACATCAGTAGGAGAAGTTGCTTAACCATGGCTGTCAAAATCAAGCTCACCCGGCTCGGAAAGATCCGCAACCCGCAGTACCGCATCGCAGTCGCCGATTCGCGGACGCGGCGCGAAGGCCGAGCAATCGAGGTCATCGGCCGGTACCACCCCAAGGAGGAACCGAGCCTGATCGAGGTCGACTCCGAGCGCGCGCAGTACTGGCTGTCGGTCGGTGCTCAGCCCACCGAACCCGTCCTGAAGCTGCTGAAGATCACCGGTGACTGGCAGAAGTTCAAAGGACTGCCCGGCGCCGAGGGCAGGCTGAAGGTCGCTCCAGCCAAGCCGACCAAGCTCGAGTTGTTCAACGCCGCCCTGGCTGCCGCCGATGGTGGCCCGGACACCGAGGCCGCGACGCCGAAGAAGAAGAAGGCTCCGGCGAAGAAGGCCGCCGCTGCGGACACCGCCGAGAAAGCGGACACCGCCGAGAAAGCGGACACCGCCGAGAAGCCGGCCGATGAAGCCGCGCCTGCCGCTGCTGGCGAGCAGGCCGAGCCCACGACCGAGAGCTGACCACCGCCATGAGTACCGTCGTCGTCGACGCCGTCGAACATCTGGTCCGCGGGATCGTCGACAATCCCGACGATGTACGCGTCGATCTGGTGACCAGCCGGCGTGGCCGGACCGTCGAGGTGCACGTTCACCCCGATGATCTCGGCAAGGTGATCGGTCGAGGTGGGCGCACCGCGACCGCGCTGCGCACCCTCGTTGCCGGCATCGGTGGTCGTGGCATTCGTGTCGACGTGGTGGACACCGACCAGTAGCGGAGAGCTCCCTTGGAGTTGACAGTCGGGCGCGTGGTCAAAGCGCACGGCGTCACCGGCGAACTCGTCGTCGAGGTTCGCACCGATGACCCAGAGCTTCGGTTTGCGCCCGGTGCGATATTGCGCGCCAAGGGTTCTGATCGCCGTGAGCGCAACTACACCGTCGAAACGGTCCGTGCCCACGGCGGCCGCCTGCTGGTGCGGTTATCCGGCGTCGCCGACCGTGACGCCGCCGACGCACTGCGGCGCAGCCTGTTCGTCGTCGACTCCACGGACCTGCCGCCCATCGACGAGGCCGACACCTACTACGACCACCAGCTGGAAGGCCTTCGAGTGCGGACGATTGACGGCCGCGAAATCGGTGTCGTCGCTGAGGTTTTGCACACCGCGGGCGCTGAGCTGCTGGCCGTCAACCGCGAAAAGGCTAGCGAGCTGCTGGTGCCGTTCGTCGGTGCGATCGTCACGTCCGTCTCGCTGGAGGACGGTGTCGTCGAGATCGATCCGCCCGAGGGCCTCCTCGAACTGGAGAACTGAGGCCGCAGTGTGGTGAGAATCGACGTCGTAACGATCTTCCCGACCTACCTGGACCCGCTGCGAGAGTCGTTGCCGGGTAAAGCAATAGAATCAGGCCTGGTCCAGCTCGGTGTGCACGACCTCCGTCGGTGGACGCATGACGTACACCGCTCGGTCGACGACTCGCCCTACGGCGGCGGTCCAGGGATGGTTATGAAGGCGCCGGTATGGGGCGAGGCGCTCGACGAGATCTGCTCGCCGGAAACGCTTCTCGTTTTCCCGACGCCTGCGGGCGTACTGTTCACGCAGTCGACCGCGCAGCGGTGGGGTAGCCAATCGCATCTTGTGTTCGCCTGCGGCCGCTACGAGGGGATCGATCAGCGGGTCATCGACGATGCGGCTACGCGGATGCGGGTCGAAGAGGTGTCGATCGGCGACTACGTCTTGCCGGGCGGGGAGTCGGCGGCGCTGGTCATGATCGAGGCGGTGCTGCGTCTCTTGCCGAGCGTGTTGGGTAACCCTCTTTCACACCAAGATGATTCGCATTCCGACGGTGTGCTGGAAGGCCCGTCGTACACCCGGCCGCCAAGCTGGCGTGGGCTCGATGTCCCCGAGGTGCTGTTGTCCGGCGACCACGCTCGCGTCGAGGCCTGGCGGCGGCAGACCGCGGAGCAGCGCACCCGCGAACGGCGTCCCGACCTGTGGCGTCGGGATCGGGGTTAGGCGCCGATCCGCCCGGACGGAAACATCGTCTTGACGGCCTGGGTGATCGTTTCCCGCGCGGTCGCGTCGTCCGAGGGTTGCTGCGACTCGATCACCATGACGTATCGCCGGTCCGCGCCGATGACGCCCGTCGACAGATGCATCCAGCTGTTGCCGTCCATGCAGCACATCCAGCCCTGCTTGACGGCGACTGGTTCTGCGAAGAGCCCGTCGGGAATGCCGAACCGCTGTGGGTAGCCGTCGGCCCCGGTGGCCGTCGAGCCGGCAAGGTCGTTGAGGATGATCTCCGCGCGCTCGTCAGACAATCCACCGGACCCGTCGAGCAGCCGGTCGTAGTAGTGCACCAGATCGGTGGCCGAGCTCATCGTGTCCCACCACTGCCCATCGCTGGGCGGCGCGGTGGATGTCAACTCGTAGCGGCCCGCGACACCGTTGATGATGGTCTCGCCGCCGCGCGCTGCCCAGAACGTCTCCGCGGCGCCGTCGTCGGAGGACCGCAGCATGCTGTCCAGCGCCTGGCGATCTTCCGACGCCAGCGGCGTGCTTGCTTCCTGTGACAACAGATCGTCGGCGATGAAGAGCTTCGCGACGGATGCGATCCCGACCAGCTGGTTGTTGCCGTTGGACAGCATCTGGCTAGTGACCCGGTCGAGGACGGCAACCGAGATGGTGGCCCCGTCTGCGGCCGCGGCGTCGGTGGCTTGCGCGATACGGGCCGGCAATCCGTCGAACGCGGCGGTGGGCGGCGACTCAGGGGCATGGACGGCGGGTTCCGGGCCGGCGGGTGACCCGTACACCTTTGCGCAGCCGCTTATCGACACCGTCAGTAGTGCCGCGGTGGCGATCAGCAGCGTCGGCAGCCGCGCTCGTGTGGTCATTTCAGCGTCATGTGTACCATTTGCCCACGTCACGGCAGGGCTAGGTGCAGCGGCGATTCGCCGTGATTTCGCTGCGTGGGCCCGATCTGGCACAATTGACCAGTTGTCTCCAGCGGATGTCGGCCGGCCGGCTCGTCACCGCCCACCCCGAGACTCCCAGATGTCCGAATCCATCGGCTGAGTTGCCTGCTCACACGCCCGTAGCGGTGAGCGGCGGCGCGCAGCCGCGACCGCAAGAAAGTGTCTTCCGACATGAACACGCTGGACTTCCTCGACAAGACGTCGATGCGCGATGACCTCCCCACCTTCGGCCCAGGCGACACGATCAACGTGCACGTGAAGGTCATCGAGGGTGCCAAAGAGCGCATCCAGGTTTTCAAGGGCGTGGTGCTGCGCCGCCAGGGCGGCGGCGTCCGGGAGACCTTTACCGTCCGCAAGGAGAGCTACGGCGTCGGCGTCGAGCGGACCTTCCCGGTGCACTCGCCGAACATCGACCACATCGATGTCGTGACCCGCGGTGACGTTCGTCGCGCGAAGCTGTACTACCTGCGCGAGCTGCGCGGCAAGAAAGCCAAGATCAAGGAGAAGCGCTGATTTTCAGCGCCCCGTCGGCGATTCTGCGGCGGCCGTGCCGAACAGCGCGGCACCGCTGGCTACGCTGATGCCGTGACTGAAACGACCGACTCGCCTGAGGGTCAACCAGATTCCGGTACGGCCGATCCAGAAGTCGCGACAAACCCGCCGTCCACCCCTGAGCCGGATACGGCTCACGCTGACGAGCACATAGGCAAAAAGCGGGCCGCCCTGCGCGAAACCGTGGTCCTCGCGGTGATCGCTCTGGTGCTCTACTACGTCATGTTGACGTTCGTGGCACGTCCGTATCTGATCCCGTCGGAGTCGATGGAACCCACCCTGCACGGCTGCTCGGGTTGCGTCGGGGACCGGATCATGGTCGACAAAGTCACCTTTCAATTCGGCTCGCCGCATCCCGGCGACGTCATCGTTTTCAAGGGCCCGCCGCCGTGGAATGTGGGCTACAAGTCGATTCGCTCGCACAATGCATCGATCCGTTGGCTGCAGAACTCGCT
>DATAZN010000080.1:0-16970 GCA_036272035.1 Mycobacterium sp.
CTTGTCGACGCCCGCCCAGAAGCTGTCGGGGTCTAGGTCGGTGCCGGGCAAAGCCTCGGTGTTGACGAAGTCGTACAGCGCTTGAGCGACGCGCAGGTTCCCCACCGACACGCGATCCGTCATCTTTTTCCTCCGCACTTAACCCATTGAAAACAAATGTCAGCCTACCGGCCAGCAGCCCCACTACCGGCAACCGGCGACCTGCAGCAGCAGGTCACACCGTGCCAGCAGCGCTGCTCGCAACGGCTCAGCACGTGTGACGATGGCCTTCTGGCGACGCACGTATTCGGCACGGCCCGCCGCGTCCTCGACGGCGATAGGCGTATACCCGTAGTCGCTCAGGTCATACGGGCTGGCTCGCATGTCGATCTCACGTGCAGCCGCAGCCAGGTCCAGGCAATCGAGCAGCGTCTCGGAGTCGATCAGCGGGCTCAACTTGTACGACCATTTGTACAGATCCATGTTCGCGTGCAGGCAACCGGGCTGCTCCCAATCCTGTTGCGTGGCGCGGCTGGGGAAGCCCACGTTGCGAGGCGCGGCTTCGGGTGTGAAGAAGCGGAACGCGTCGAAGTGGCTGCACCGCAGCGGCCCGGCGACCTCGGCCTCGACCACGGTGTCGGTGCCCGCGGCGCCCAACCGCAGCGGGACACCGTCGTGGCGTACCTCGCCACTGCGGTAGACCATCGCCCACTCATGCAGTCCAAAGCAGTTCAGCTGCGCCGGCCGCCGCGCGGTCGCGCGCAGCAGATCCGCCATGAACGAAATGGTCTCCAGCCGGCTGCGCAGGTAGTCATCGCTCACGGTGACACCGGACACGTCGACGATATAGCCCCTGCGATTCCGGTATCGACGGGCCGCTTCGCTGCCAGTCAGCACCACCCCATAGCCCGGATGCCAGCAGCGCAGTTGCCTCTGTCGCAGGCTGTAGTAGCTGAACAAGAAGTCCCAGACCGGATGCGGTTCGCCGACTTGTGCCCGTCTGGCGTGCGGGGCCACGAATATTTCGACGCGCGAGCCGTATTCGCCGGCGCGGGCCGTCCACTGCTCGGCATCCAACTGGATGCTCGTACTAAGCACGCTGCGTCCCGTCGCGCACCACGCCGACCAGATCCCGTACCAAGTCCTCCAGCGCCACCATGGCCACCACGGCTCCGTCATGGCCGGTGACCAATGCGAGGTGACTGTTGCTGCGCCGCATCCGCGACAGCGCTTCGGGCACCGTCAGCGACTCGGAAACCCGCGGCAGTGGCCGGACCCTGGCCAGGTCGATCACGGCGTGCGGGTCGTCGGCCAGTGAAAGCACGTCTTTGATGTGCAGGTAGCCAACGAATCCGTGGTCGACGTCGACTACCGGGAAACGCGAGTAACCGGTTGCGGCCAAAGCCTTTTCCACGATCCCGACCGTCGGCCCCGAGCCGGCGGCGGCGACCGGCACTGCCTGGATCTCGGCGACCGGGACCGCCACATCGGCCACCCTGCGGTAGCGGATTTGCAGCGCCCGGGTGAGCCGGGTGTGCTCCTCGGGGTCCAGCAGGCCTTCTGACACCGACTCGGCGATCATCTCGCTGAGCTCGACCGTGGACACCGCGACCTCGAGCTCGTCGCGGGGCTGCACCCGCAGCGCGCGCAGCGTCACACCGGTGCACCAGTTGTAGAAATTCAAGATCGGCCGGACGGTGCGCACGTAGGCCAAATAGGCCGGAATCAGCAGCATCGCCGCCTTTTCTGGACCGGCGATGGCGATGTTCTTCGGGACCATCTCGCCGAGCAGCACGTGCAACGTCACCACGATCGCCAACGCCATCACGAACGACAGGGTGTGCAGCACGGTCGGCGAGACGCCGAGCAGCTCAAGCGGCCGCCGCAGCAGGTCGGCGACCGCGGGCTCGCCCAGCCGGCCCAGCATCAGCGACGCGATGGTGATGCCCAGTTGTGCCCCGGCGAACATCAGCGGAAGCTGCTCGCCGGCCCGCAGCGCGGTGACCGCGCTTGATCGGCCCTGTTCAGCCAACGTCTCCAGGCGATCCCGTCGCGCGGAGATCAGCGAGAACTCCGCAGCCACGAAAAACGCGTTCGCGCCCACCAGCAGGATGGTCGCCAACAACTCGAGCAGGTCGCCCATCATCGGCCTCGCACGGAAGCGGAATCGACGTGATCCGACAGCTGGGTCAGCTCGAGCAGGTCGATGCGACGGCCGTCCATCCGAACCACTCTGGCGCGCCAGGCCGAGGTATGCGGGACGCCGTCGTGCTCGTATCCACTCAGCTGTACCTCGTCGCCGAGGGCCGGAATGCGGCCCAGCTGTTGCATGACCAGCCCGCCGATTGTCTCGTATTCGCCCTCGGGGGCGTGGTAGCCGGTCGCGGTGGCCACCTCATCGATGCGCAGCAGACCGGACACCCGCCAACCGTTGCCGACTGCCACTACATCCTGTGCCGCGTCATCGTGTTCGTCGCGGACGTCGCCGACGATCTCCTCGATCAGATCCTCGACTGTCACCATGCCCGCGGTACCGCCGTACTCGTCGACGACCATCGCGGTCTGCAGGTCGTTGGCGCGAATCTGTCCCATCAGCGCGTCGCCGTCGAGCGTGGAGGGCACTTTGGCAACCGGCTGCGCGACGGAGGTGACCAGTGTGAGCGCACGCTCGGCGGCCGGCACTCCGAAGACCTGTTTGACGTGCACGATGCCAACGGTCTCGTCGAGGTCACCGTCGACGACCGGAAACCGCGAGAAGCCGCTCTCAGCGGCGGCCTCCACCAGATCCGCGACGGTGTTATCAACTTGCAGCGCAACAATTTTCGACCGCGGAGTCATCAGCTCCTCGGCGGTCAGGTCACCGAATTGCAGCGACCGGTCCAGCAGCGCCGCGGTGGCGGGGTCCAGCGAGCCGCTGCGAGCCGAATTACGCACCAGCGACACCAGTTCCTGCGCCGAACGAGCCGACCGCAGTTCTTGAGCGGGCTCGATCCCGAGCTTGCGCAGAACCCAGTTGGCCACACCGTTGGTCAACCGAATCGGCCACGTCATCAGCCAGGAGAACAGCAACTGGAACCCGGCGACTGCGCGTGCGGTCTGCAGTGGCCGGGCCACGGCAAGATTCTTCGGCACCAACTCACCGAAGATCATCGACACCGAGGTGACGACCAGCAGGGTCAGAAAGGTGACGACCGCGTCGGCGAGCCGGTTGGGTATCCCGAGCGCATCCAGGGCGGGGTGCGGTAGCTCAGCAACGAGCGGTTCGGTCAGGTATCCGGTGACCAGCGTGGTGATCGAGATGCCCAGCTGTGCGCCAGACAGCTGGAGCGACAGGGTGTGGTGGGCGCGGCGCACGAAGCGATCGCGACGGCGACCGTCGCGGGCGTTGGCCTCGACGGTGCTGCGCTCGAGTGTGGTCAGGGAGAACTCGGCGGCGGTGAACAGCGCGTTGCCCGCGGTGAGGATCACGATGGCCAGCAGGCTGAACAGGGTGACGACGAGATTCATCGAAGCCACCTACGCGAAGGAGGCTCCTCGGAGTCGGCGTCACACACGCCGGACGGCGCGGGTGCCTGCGGCACGGGAACCCTTCCTTCGACGTAACCACGGATGATGTGACCTTTGATGGTAGCGAAGGCGCGACGCGCCCAAGCAAGCGTTGCCGCGCCGACACGCCCGTCAACCGTTGTGGCTTACCACCCGAGCGGCAGCGGATGGCCTTCGGCGAAGCCCGCTGCGGACTGCACACCGACCACCACCCGGTCGTGCAACTCGGCCAGCGTCGACGCACCGACGTAGGTGCAGGTGCTCCGCACGCCGGAGGTGATGTGGTCGAGCAGATCCTCGACGCCGCCGCGGGCCGGGTCCAGCCCCATCCGGGACGTCGAGATGCCTTCCTCGAACAGCGCCTTGCGGTCCCGCTCGAAGGCGCCGTCGCCCGTGGTGCGGGCGACCACCGCGCGCTTGGACGCCATACCGTAGCTCTCCTTGTACGGCCGGTTGTCGCGGTCGCGTAGCAGATCGCCGGGGGACTCGTAGGTGCCCGCGAACCAGGATCCGATCATCACGTTGGAGGCGCCCGCCGCCAGCGCCAGCGCCACGTCGCGCGGGTGACGCACCCCACCGTCAGCCCACACGTGTGCACCGAGTTGCTTTGCGGCCGAGGCACATTCGAGAACAGCGGAGAACTGGGGCCGACCGACACCGGTCATCATGCGGGTGGTGCACATCGCGCCCGGACCCACCCCGACCTTGACGATCGACGCGCCGGCGTTGACCAGATCGCGGGTGCCGCCGGCCGACACCACGTTGCCGGCGGCCAACGGCACACCCAGGTCCAGCGACGCGATCGACTTGATCGCGTCCATCGCCTTCACCTGATGCCCGTGGGCGGTGTCCACGACAACCAGGTCGACGCCGGCCTCGGTCAGCGCCTGGGCCTTGGCGACCACGTCGCCGTTGATGCCGACCGCGGCGGCGATGCGCAGCCGGCCCTTCGCGTCGACCGCCGGCGAGTAGATGCCGGCCCGGATCGCACCGGTCCGGGTCAGCACTCCGGCCACTGTGCCGTCGGCGCCGGTCAGCACCGCGACATCGACCGGGGCGTGCTCGAGAAGTTCGAATATTTCTCGCGGATTCGTTCCCACCGGGGCCTTGACGAAGTCGGTGATCGCGATGTCGCGAACTCGCGCGAAACGGTCGACTCCGTCGCAGCACGATTCGGTGACCAGTCCGATCGGCCGTCCCTCGAATGCGACGACCGCGGCCCCGTGTGCGCGCTTGGAGATCAGCGCCAGCGCATCGGAGACCGAATCGTCCGGCGCCAGGGTCACCGGGGTGTCGACGACCAGGTCGCGGCTTTTGACGAAATCCACCGTCTGCTGCACCGCGGCGATCGGAAGGTCTTGCGGCAGGACGACAATCCCGCCGCGGCGGGCCACCGTCTCGGCCATTCGCCGGCCCGCGACCGCGGTCATGTTGGCCACTACCACCGGGATGGTGGTGCCCGAGCCGTCGTTGCTGGACAAGTCGACGTCGAAGCGTGACGCCACGTCCGAGTGGCTCGGCACGATGAAGACGTCGTTGTAGGTCAGGTCGTACGCGGGACGGTGCCCCTCCAGAAACCTCATCGCCGCTGATTATCCCCCTTAACCCGGTGATGGGGGCTAGGCGGGGACTTCGCTGCGGTCGCCGCTCCAGAGGGTGTGGAAGCGTTTGTCGGGATCGTCGTCGATGCGGCCGTAGGTGTGCGCTCCGAAGAAGTCGCGCAGACCCTGGGTGAGCGCGGCGGGCAGTCGTTCGGTGCGTAGCGCGTCGTAGTACGACAACGCCGAGGAGAAGCCGGGGATCGGGATGCCGAGTTCGGTGGCCTTCACCACGACGCGCCGCCAGCTGTCGATGGCTTCCTCGATGGCGGTGCGGAAGTATGACGCGACAATGAGCGACGGCAGATCGGCGTCCTCGTCGAACGCCTCCTTGATCCGGTTGAGGAATTTGGCCCTGATAATGCAGCCGCCGCGCCAGATGGTGGCCATGTCACCGGGTTTGATGCCCCAGTTGTACTCGGCGCTACCGGCCTGAATCTGGTTGAAGCCCTGGGCATAGGCGATGATCTTGGACGCGTACAAGGCCTTGCTGACGTCGTCGATGAACTGCGCAGCGTCCGTTGGCTTCTCGCCGAGGTCACCTGAAGCCAGTCCGGTGGTGGCCTTGCGCTGGGCCACCGACCCCGACAGGGCGCGGGCGAAGACCGCTTCGGCGATGCCGGTCACGGGCACGCCCAGGTCGAGCGCCGACTTCACCGTCCAGCGGCCGGTGCCCTTCTGCTCGGCCTCGTCGAGGATGACGTCGACCAGCGGCTTGCCGGTCTTCGCGTCGGTCTGACGCAAGACCTGCGCGGTGATCTCGATGAGGAAGCTGTCCAGATCGCCCTTGTTCCATTCGGCGAAGACGTCCGCGATCTCGGGTGCGGTCTTGCCGAGGCCGTCGCGCAGCAGCTGGTAGGCCTCACCGATCAGCTGCATGTCGGAGTACTCGATGCCGTTGTGCACCATTTTGACGAAGTGACCGGCGCCGTCGGGGCCGACGTGGGTACAGCACGGCACGCCGTCGACATGCGCGGAGATCTCCTCGAGCAGCGGGCCCAACGACTTGTACGACTCGGCCGGACCGCCGGGCATGATCGACGGGCCGTTCAGTGCGCCCTCCTCGCCGCCGGAGATGCCCGCGCCGACGAAGTGCAGGCCGCGTTCACGGATGGCCTTTTCGCGGCGGATGGTGTCGGTGTAAAGCGCGTTGCCGCCGTCGATGATGATGTCGCCGTCTTCCATCGCGTCGGCGAGCTCGTTGATGACGGCGTCGGTCGGGTCACCGGCCTTGACCATGATGATCACCCGCCGCGGCTTCTCCAACGCATCCAGGAATTCCTCGATGGTCTCCGACCGGACGAATTTGCCCTCGTCGCCGTGCTCTTTGAGCAGCGCGTCCGTCTTGGCGATCGACCGGTTGTGCAGCGCCACGGTGTAGCCGTGGTGGGCGAAGTTGCGGGCGAGGTTCGAGCCCATCACCGCCAGGCCGGTGACGCCGATCTGCGCGGTCCCGGTCTTTGAATCCGACGAGCTCATGTGTGCGCCTCTCGTTTCGTGACTGCCATCCAACGCCCTGCTCCGAACACTGTGGCACAGCGGGATTCAGGTATCTGCAAAGTATCGCCAAAGCGAGGTGATTGCCCGGTTGGCGGGTTAGGCAGCGGTGAACAGCCGGTGCAGTTCGGTGAGCCAGGGGATAGCCAGCGCCACGGTGGGCACGATGAGCACCGCCGCGGCTGCGAGGTAGGCGGCTGTCGACACCCACAGGCTGTTGCCGCTGCCGGACAGCCGTCGGACCCGCAACAGGGTGTGTGTGCCGCCGGCGGCCAGCGCGCCCAGCGGCGTGCGGCCCGACGCGCAGGTCACCAGGGCGCGGGCCAGGGGAGCGCGGCCGGCTACCCGGACCGCGGCGTCGTCGGCCAATAGCTCGGCCAGCAGCTGCACCGCGTCCAAAGCGCTTGCGCTGCGGACGAATCGGGGGAACGCGGCGTGCGCGGCGGTGAACGCCTCGAGTACCAGATCGTGGCGGGCGCGCAGGTGGGCACGCTCATGGCCGAGGATGGCGGCAACCTCGGCCTCCGCGAGCGAGTCCAGGGTGCCCTCGCTGACCACCACGCGGCCGCGTACACCGGGCAGGCAGTAGGCCAGCGGCTGCGCCACTTCCAGCACACGCAGGTCACGACCTCGGGCGCAAGCCCGCGCGGAGACCGAGGCCGCATCGGACGACAGGCCGAGCAGGTCAACCAGCATGCGGTGGTGGGCCCGCCGTCGACGCGTTGAGACGGCGACTCGGATGACGGCTACCGTCAGCCGTGCGCCGATCAGCAGCGTGAGCGCGAACACTGCGACGTCCAGAAGCCACAGCGGCCAGCCGAGCCGACCGATTTCGGCGGCCGGGCTCGCGGTTGGCCGCCCGTCAGCTCCCGGGACGAACAACCGGCTGGCGATCGCGATGCCGGCGCTGAATGCCGACAAGACTGCGGCAACCGCAATCGCCTGCCAGAGCACCATCGCTGCGCGCGGGGCGCGCAGCGGCCACGTCGCGCGCGCCAGGAGTGCTGGCACCGGGCCGACCAGCATCACCGCAAGAGCGGTGAAGGCCAGCCCGGACACTTTCTCAGTCTCCCTCAGTCCTCGGGCCGAGCGCTACCAGGCGGTGCTTTCCGATGACTTGATTCCAATTCGTCGAGCGCGCGCCGCAGCGCCTCGGCTTCGTCGGCGCCGACCCGCTCGACGAAGTGCACCAATGCGGCCTGACGGTCGCCGGTGTCCGCGGCCTGGTCCAGAGCGTCGACCATCAGCCCCGCGACCAGCTCGTCACGCCCGTGCACCGGCGCATACCGGTGCGCTCGGTCGTCGCGGATTTGAGAGACGAGATTCTTCTTGGCCAGCCGCTGCAACACAGTCATCACCGTCGTGTAGGCGAGGTCGCGGCGCTCAGAGAGCGCCTCGTGCACCTGACGGACCGTTTGCGGGTGCGGAGTCGACCACAAGTGGTCCATCACGGCGCGCTCAAGGTCTCCGAGCCGCGTCAGCTTAGCCATGTCTGCTCATCTCCTTGGCAATGTCGCCAGCCTACCCGCGCTTACTACCGACGGTCGTACCTCTTGTGTCGGCGGCGATTCGAAAGTTGTGGTCCCCGTCGTCGTGCATCGACACCTTTGTAAGGGCCCCCACAGCATAGAACTCGAATCTATGGTTAGGCTAACCTCACAAGAGGAGGTTATCCGTGACGATACTGATCGACGACCCGCTGATCTGCGCGATGGCCATCGACCGCGTGCTGCCACTGCACGAGTCCGCACGGCGGCTGCGCGAACTGTATCCGCAGTGTCCACGGGTCTACGGTGTCGCGGTGCTGGGCGATGTCACCGTCCGCCGGTGGTGGCCGCTGACGTCGGCATTGAGCACCGATCGCCTGCAGACCATGTTCGACGCGGCGGCAATGGACATGGATCGGCGCAGTGCCGCAAGACAATTGACGGCGACGCTGGTGCACACGGTGATCGGCCGGGTGGTCGCGCTGGTGGTGCTGGAGGCCAGGGCGTGGGACACCGGGCTGGAGAACCTCTGGGTTCACGTCGACTCCGACGGCGTCATCGATTGGGCCGGCGTGGTCGACCCGACGGTGCGTGTGCTCTCCGATGATCCGAACGCCGCCGACAGCGACGGTGTGGTGCGCCTGCCGAGTGAGGCGGCGCTGACGACCTGGGTCGCCCACCGTTCTCATCGCTCCCTGGAACCGTTGTTCGCCAAGCTGCACGCGGTCAGCGGCGGCGCTCTGTCGATCGCAACGATGTGGCACATCGTCGGGTCGATGGTGGTGGCGGCCGCGACCCAGGTACCGCAGCTGGCCGGCGCCGACGAGTTGGCTGCCATGCGCCGTGGTCAGGCCGTGCTTGACGCGCTGGTCGGCTTCGGCCTGCCGGTGCGCGGGCTGCCGGCGACCCGCATCCGGACACGGGCAACCCCTTGCGAAATTAGGGCAGCCTTGCCTATGCTTCTGGCATCGAGCGATAGATGACCGTGACGGAGTCCTGAGGGCTGCAGTGACCCCCGGTCTGTTCGATCGGCGAGCCCCGTGCATTACGCACGGGGCTCGCCTGTATCTGGAGGTCGCTTCGACTGATCCGTTGGGCGTCAGTCCTTGATGAAGTGGTACATCCGGTACGACAGCCGCCCGCGCTGCAGTTCCTTGTACATCAGCGTGTCGGGCGCACCTGCGAACAGCCGGCCGAAGGGACGCAGGAACACCGGCAAACGGCTGCCGACCAGGTCCAAGTACTTGCCGGAGTTGTTGTCCAGCCCGCGCAGAACGTCGGGGTTGATTTCGCGCTTGGACTCCATCCGCAACGGCAGGCCGGCCAAAGCCGCGTCCCACGCGTCGTATTCGAGGAACCCGCGGAAGTCGACGTAGAGGAAATGCCCGCCCGGGCGCAGCACCCGGACCATCTCGGAGAGGAAGCGGTCGAAGTGCGGGTAGGCGTGCGAGGCCTCGACGTTGAGCACCGCGTCGAAGGACTCATCGGGAAACGGCAGGTTCTCGGCGTCGCCGTGCACGAAATCCAGGCCCGGCAGGTCGTACCGGCGTTTGGCGAATGCCACACCGTCGGGGTTGAAGTCCAATCCCGTGTAGGAGGCCGGGTGCAGCGTCTTCATCAGGTAGGCGCCGCCGCCGCCGTGGCCGCAGCTGGGCTCCAGCACCTTCTTGCCGCTGAGATCGGTCTGGGTCGCCGTGCGGTGGTAGAGCTGGATGCAGTAGCGGTTGGGCTCGTCCTCTGGCGCCAACGGCAGACCCATCGGGGGATCCTCTTCGTAGCCCCAGTTGAGAAAGACGACGTCGTCCTGATCCCACCTGCGGGTGACGAAGGGGTACCAGTATTTGTTCATGGCTTTCTTGAACCATGAATAACTGCCAAGGGGCTTCACGTAGTGCCTGAGGGCGCTTGTCACAGCGGCAAGTATGCCAGTGCGTTACGCGCTGCCGCGGTCAGTCGCGGATACCGAGTCGGCACCGCTGGACGGCTTGTCGGTTCGCCGATGCACCATCGCTCGCGCCCCCTTCGCCGGCACGGTCGCCACACCACGCCACCGTGCTCGTTCGCCCGGCGCATCGGTTGGGACGAAACGGAATTCGCGCAGCAGCATGCGCAGGACGACGTCCGACTCCATGTTGGCGAACGCCGCACCGACACAACGGTTGACGCCGCCGCCGAACGGGATCCAGGCAACGGGCTTGGCGTTGGTGCCCATGTAACGATCCGGGTTGAACGACCCCGCGTCCGGGAAGCTCTCCTCAGAGTCGTGGGCTAGCTTGATGCTGATGATGATGTTGGTGCCCTCCGGAAGGACCCAGTCGCCCAACCGGATTCGCGTCTTCGTGCGCCGTGTCGTGCCGTCGAGAACCGGCCGGGTGCGCTGGACCTCCCAGATCGTGGCCTGCCGCAATTCGGATCCGCCGGCGTCGGCTTCCTCCGCCAGCCGCGTCATCAGCTCGGGATGGCGGCTCAGCCGCTCCAACGCCCAGGCCAGCGACGATGCCGTTGTCTCGTGGCCGGAGCCGAGCAAGGTGAGCAACTCGTCGGTGATGTGCTCATCCGAGACCGGCTCGCCGTCTTCATAGCGGGCCTGCAGCAACAACGCCAACACATCCTTGCGATCCCCGATGTTGGGGTCGGCCCGCGCCTCGGCGATCAGCGAAGCGATGACGGCGTCGAAGCGACGCCGTTGCTTCATGTAGCGCCCCCACGGACTCCACGGACCCAGGTCCTTGCGCATGATCGGCGGGCACACCACGAGTAGCGAACCGAGCGTGACCATCGCCGGCACAGTTTCACGAAGCTCTTCCAGCGCAGGACCTTCGGCGCCGAACACGGCGCGCAAGATCGCGCCGACGGTGATCCGCAACATTGGCTCGAGCGTTTCGAACTCGCGGCCTTCGGGCCAGGTCGCGATCTCGCGCGTCACCTCTTCTTCGATGATGCGGTCGTAGCTGCGCATCCGCTTGCCGTGAAAGGGCGGCGCCAGCAGCTTGCGACGCTCGCGGTGTTCGTCGCCGGCAAGGCTGAACGTCGAGCCCGGACCGAATGCTTCGCCGATGGACCCGGCCCCCGACGGCGGACGTTCGACCAGCTCGGTGCCGGTGTTGAACAGTTCCTTGGCCAGGACCGGATCGTTGATCACCACCGCATGGTTGTTGCGTGGCAGATTCACCCTCACCACGCTGCTGTCATATCGCCGCGACAGCGTGGAAAACATCGCGTGGTTCGACACCAGGAACTGAAGAGTCTGGATCAGCTTCGGGATCCGGGTACCGGGCGGTAACCGCACCGGCTCGGTCGTAGCCGTCGCCATCTAATTCCCCCTGCTGCTATCTCGAACGTTTCCGAGCCAGGCTCCCAGCGCTTTTGAGCCCAGCTCACAGTATCGGTCCGGTGGTACGTCTCGCACGAAAGGTCCAACACCCCGGAATCACTCGCGACGTCGCCGGCCGTGTAGACACAGAAGCATGCAGCCATTGCCGGAGGCGCCGTTCGACAAGGAATTAGGTCTGGTGTTCACCGAGATCAGTCCTGATCGAACGCGCGGCCAGTTGGACGTCGTGCCAAAGCTACTGCAACCGATGGGCATCGTGCATGGCGGTGTTTACTGCTCGATGGTTGAGAGCCTGGCCAGCGTGGCGGCATACACGTGGATCGCCGCCAACGATGGTGGCTCGGTCGTCGGCGTCAACAACAACACCGACTTCCTGCGTGCGATCAGCAGCGGGACGGTCTACGGCGCCGCGACTCCGGTGCATCGCGGGCGGCGACAGCAGCTGTGGATAGTCACCATCGCCGACTCCGACGACCGTCTCGTGGCCCGCGGTCAGGTGCGGCTACAAAACCTCGAAGCCGAGAACTAGCTGGCGGCCTTGGCCGTCTCGTCCTCATGAGCCTCGGCTGCCAACACGGCCAGCTGTTCAAGCCGTGTGCGGGCGAAGGCCTGCTGCTCGGTGATCGTGAGCTGTCCGCGCCGGCCGCTCAAGAACGTCACAATCCACGACAGAACCGTGGTGATCTTGTTCTTGAACCCGATCAGATAGACCAAGTGCAGCAGCAGCCAGGCGAACCACCCGATGATGCCACCGAACTCGAGCGGACCGATTTTCACCACCGCGTAGTAACGCGAAACCGCGGCCATCGACCCCTTGTCGAAGTACTGGAAGGGCTCCCGCTGCGAAGGGTCGGCGCCGGCCAACTCGGCCTTGATAGCGCCCGCGGCGTACTTGCCACCCTGGATGGCGCCCTGCGCAACCCCGGGCACACCGTCGACGGCGGCCATGTCACCAACGACAAACACGTTGGGGTGGCCAGGAATTGACAGGTCGGCCAACACCTTGACCCGGCCCGCGCGGTCGAGTTCGACGCCCGATTGGCGGGCAAGATCGCGGCCCAGCGGGCTGGCGGAGACTCCCGCGGACCACACTTTGCAGGCCGACTCGATGCGACGGGTGGTGCCGTCGGAGTCCTTGACCGTGATGCCGTCGCGGTCAACATCGGTGACCATGGCACCGAGCTGGATTTCGACGCCCATCTTCTCCAGCCGTGCGGCGGCCTTCTTGCCGAGGTTCTCGCCCATCGGGGGCAGGACGGCGGGGGCCGCGTCGAGCAGAATGACGCGCGCTTTCGTCGAATCGATATGGCGGTAGGCGCCTTTGAGGGTGAAGTCCGCGAGTTCGGCGATCTGACCGGCCATTTCTACGCCGGTCGGTCCCGCGCCCACGACAGTGAACGTCAGGAGCTTCTTCCGCCGCTCCGGATCGTTCGACCGCTCGGCCGCTTCGAACGCGCTCATGATGCGGCCACGCAATTCGAGAGCGTCATCGATGGACTTCATGCCGGGCGCGAATTCGGCGAAGTGGTCGTTGCCGAAGTAAGACTGGCCGGCACCGGCAGCGATAATCAGGCTGTCAAAAGGAGTTTCGTAGCTGTGGCCGAGTAGCTCCGAGACGACGAATTTACCCCTCAAGTCAATGTGCGTGACGTCGCCGAGCAGGACCTGGGCGTTGTGCTGACCCCGCAGGATCATCCGCGTAGGGGGAGCGATCGCGCCTTCGGCGACGATGCCGGTCGCCACTTGGTAGAGCATCGGCTGGAACAGGTGATGGGTGGTACGAGCGATCAACTTAATGTCGACGTCGGCCCTTTTGAGCTTCTTGACCGCGTTCAGACCACCGAATCCGGATCCAATGACCACGACCCGGTGTCGACCATGTGGCACGGTGTCTACGGATTGGGCGCTCATGGTTTTGATGCTCCTCAGCAGCTACGGCTTTCAACTACACGTTAGCCGCCCAGACCTGGTTTAACCGTGTGATCAGCCCCACCCCCGGCCGTAGGACGTGACGCGGCTCGCCGGGTCGGTCAGAGACCGACCAGCGGACGTAACGCATCCCCGACGGCGGTGATCACGCCAGGTGTGTAGAAGGGCATGTTGATGATCACGCCGTCGATTCCCACGTCGATCACGTTGGCCTTGACCTGCTCGGCGACCTGTTCGACGCTGCCGACCACCATGCGCCCGCGCATCTCCGCCGGAACCTGATCCGGCTTGGCGTTGTCGTCCACCATCACCGTCAACAGGATGCTGGTCTCCAGCGTCGAGCGGTCCCGTCCGGCCTCGTCGCACCGCTTGGCCAGCGCCTCGAGTTTGCCCGGTAGCTCGTCGAAGCCGGCGATGATGTTGAGGTGGTCGGCATAGCGGGCTGCGAGCGAGAACGTCTTCTTTTCTCCGCTGCCGCCGATGAGGATCGGAATGCGGTCGCGATAGCGCGGTTCGGCCAGCGCCGACTCAGTGGTGTAGTAGTCGCCGGAGAATGTCGACCGCTCGCCCTTGACCATCGGGTCGAGGATCTGCAGTGCTTCCTCCAGCCGCTTGAAACGCTCGGTGAACGTGCCGAACTCGAATCCAAGTTGATTGTGTTCCAGTTCGAACCAACCGGTCCCGGCGCTGAGGATCGCCCGGCCGCCGCTGACAACATCCAGCGTGGTGATGGCCTTGGCCAGCAGCGTGGGATTGCGGTAGGTGTTGCCCGTCACCAACGCGCCCAACTGAACCCGCTCGGTCGCCGTCGCCAGTGCCCCGAGGGTCGTGTAGGCCTCCAGCATCGGCTGGTCGGGGGAGCCGAGCATCGGGAGTTGGTAAAAGTGGTCCATCACGAAAACCGAGTCGAATCCAGCTGATTCGGCCTCGCGAGCCTGCGCGATTACGGTCGGGAAGAGCTGCTCGACACCGGTCCCGTAGGAAAAGTTGGGGATTTGAAAGCCAAGACGGATAGTCACGAAATCCACCCTAGTGACCCGCACTCAGCAGCGAAGGTCGCTCCCGTGAATTACGCGCTAGGCGAACTGGGTCAGTGCTCCGTGGCTGACGTGCAGCAGCTGGCCCGTGATGTGACGGGCAGCGCCGGTGGTGAGGAACAGCGACATCCTGGCGATCTCGGCGGCGGCCGCCGGCGGCGTGCTGGACAGCCCCTCGTAGCCGGGCTGCGCGCTACGCCCGGCGGCGACCGCGTTGACCGTGATACCGCGAGTGCCGAAGACCGTCGCCTGACCGGCGACCCAGCTGGCGAGGGCAGCCTTGACCGCGGCCTCGGCGCTACCCGGGCGGGCGTTCTCCGGCACGACGCTGATGATCGACCCACCGGAGCGGAGGTGATCGCCCACCGTCTCGAGTGTCAGCACGGCCGACAGCACGGTGTTGTCCAGGGAGCTGCGCCAAGCGGCGGCGAGATCCGACAGCGAGTAGGCGCGCGGGTCACCGGAGCTCCATCGAGGCGCCGGGATGTTGACGATGGTGTCCAAGTGATGGGGGAAGAGGTGTCGAACCTCGGCCAGCGCGGCGGGGTCGGTGTTGTCACAGACAATCGCGTCCGCTTCGATCTCCTTGGCGGCTACCTCGAGATCATCTCGGCGCGCACCCAGCAGGGTGACCGCGTGGCCCTCGTTGTGGAACCCCTCAGCAACGACGCGACCCAATTCCGTGTCGCCGCCGGTAACCAGTACCTCCACCGCCATGACCTCCTCATATTCGCCATTGAATCCAGGTGCCGACCCGTGAAGAGCACCGCGGCTTCCACCTAGAGCAACGGTCCTCCGCTGCTTCGATGGTGGCACACCGCAACGCCGGTCCCTGGGATTTCGGGGCGTGTATGGCATTAACGTTTCCTTATGTTACTGGACGGTAGCTAGATATGAAACTTCGAATCCGGCACGGCGCGATCACTCTTTGGACAACGCTGGGCATCGTGACCGTCCGGCTCAGCACCGCGCGTGCATGGACAGCCGGCTTGTTGTCGCTGGCACTGGTGGCGGACGTGAGCGGCTGCGGACAGAAGACACCGTCGTCGGCGACCGCATCCACATCGTCGGCCCACTCGATCGTCGTGTTCGCGGCCGCCTTGCTCAAGCCCGCGTTCACCCTGTTGGCCGGAAGGTTCCAAACCGACAACCCCGGCGCCACAATCGATTTCGATTTCGCGACCTCGTCGGAACTCGCGAACAAGCTAACCCAAGGCGCCAGCGCCGACATCTTCGCCTCAGCGGACAGCGCCCAGATGGACACCGTGGCCAAGGCCGACCTGACGAGCAGCGATCCGGTCAACTTCGCTTCGAACACGCTGGTGATCGTCACCGCCCCGGGCGACCCGAAGCAGATCCGGTCGTTCGCCGATCTCGCCAAACCCGACCTGCACGTCGCGGTATGCCAGGCGTCGGCACCCTGCGGATCCGCCACACAACGCATCGAGGACAACACCGGGGTGCATTTCAACCCGGTCAGCGAGGAATCGGTGTCGTCTGGAGTGCTGGGAAAAGTCACCAGTGGCGAGGCTGACGCCGGCCTGGTCTACCGCACCGACGCGCACAAGGCCGGTGACAAAGTCACCGCGGTCACGTTTCCTGAATCCGACGACGCCGTGAATGTCTATCCGATCGCCATTCTCAAACATGCGTCGCAGCCGGCGCTGGCCCAGAAGTTCGTCGATCTGGTGACCGGCGCGACGGGCCAACGGGTGTTGACTCAGGCCGGCTTCGCGAGTCCCTGAGCGGGCAAAACGGCGATTGAGATGACGCGCCCGACTGCGCCCTCGATAGCGGATCATCGCCACGACCATAGTGTCGAGCCGGTGAGCTGCGTCTTTACGTCGGATCCCGTCCTCGCAGCCGACGATAAATTGATCCCATCCTCAGCAATTCACACTTGCGTCACGGGTGTAACACGGTAGGTTTTTTGCTCATGGACCAGGTGGACCGAAACTCGAAAGGGCGCAAAAACCGCTGGATGACGCGTGCAACCGCGGTCCTCGGGGGCGCCGCAGCGATCACGTTCGCGTTGCCGATTACGGCTAGCGCTGACCCAGTGCCGCCGCCGGCGCCGGCGACCCCGGTGGCACCCGCGCCGGGCAACCCGCCGGCACCTGCTCCGGCCAATCCGCCCGCCGCACCCGATGCGGCGCCCGGTCCGGCCGGGCCCGCCGCGGCGCCTCCGGCAGCCGACCCGGTCGCGGCGCCACCCGCGGCTGATCCCAACGCTCCCGCGCCGCCGCCAGTCGACCCGAATGCCGGACGAGTCGACAACCCCGTTGGCGGGTTCAGCTTCGTCCTGCCCGCGGGGTGGGTGGAATCCGACGCCACTCACCTCGACTACGGCTCGGCGCTGCTCAGCAAGATCGCCGGGGCGCCCGGCGTGGGTCAGCCGCCACCGGTCGCCAACGACACGCGCGTCGTGCTCGGCAAGTTGGACCAGAAGCTGTACGCCAGCGCTGAACCCGACAACACCAAGGCCGCCACCCGGCTGGCGTCGGACATGGGTGAGTTCTTCATGCCCTACCCGGGCACACGGGTCAATCAGGAGACCACCGCC
>DATAZN010000081.1:0-2444 GCA_036272035.1 Mycobacterium sp.
CGACGACATCGATCCCGCCTGGCTGGACGGCGTCACGACCGTCGGAGTCACCTCCGGCGCGTCAGTGCCTGAGGTGCTGGTCCGCGGCGTGCTGGAGCGGTTGGCCGAACACGGCTATGACGTGGTTCAGCCGGTGACGACCGCCAACGAGACGTTGGTGTTCGCGCTGCCCCGGGAGATCAGGGCGGCCCGCGGCGGTTAGTCCCAGGAATCGGCCGCTGGCCTACGCGGGCGGCGCGCGCGGTCGTCGAGCGGCTCATCGCCTCCGGCCGCCTTCCGATACCTGACCTGTGAGATCGGATGATGGGTCGCGGTGGTCCCGTTCGGCGACGGCCTGCGCCGCGGCGGGGGCCCAGGAGCGGCGTCGAAGGGCTCGATGGGTTCGTACGGATCGAAGCGGCTGGCCGGGCGATCTCTTCGAGGGTGCGGATCGCGACGGAGGTCCCGCGGCGGGCGGCCACGCAGGTCCGGGTCGCGCGGCAACCTGCTGCGCCGGGGCGGTTCGGGAGCATCGTATTCGCGAGTCGGGCGACGACGCCGGGCGCGCTCGCGGGCCGGGTCCACCCCATCGCCCAGCGGGGGCCGACCGTCCAGGGGTGGCCGTTCCCGCCGGGTCCGCGTCGACGCCGGACGCTTACCAGTTCGTCGTGCGTCGGACGTGGTGGATCGCGCGGAACGCTCGACGGCGTGGGTTCGGCGCGACCGCGACCTGGCCGCCGCCTTGTCGACGCTCTCGTCGGCGGGCTCGCGGTTCAACATCGCCGTCAGCCTGGCGACCAATCCGAGCCATCCGCCCTCGCTGGCAACGTCGGGGGCATCGGTGGCATCGGTGGCTTCCGCCGCAGCCGTGTGGAACCTGCCCAGGTACCACCGGATCAGGCCGAGCGCCAGGACACCCGCCGAGGTGAACAGCATCAACGGGAAACGCTCGATCAATGGGTAGCCAGAGTTGATCAGCAAGTCTTTGACACCGGTGAATTTGGCGCCGTGGAACAGGAAGTAGGCGCCGGGCACCGCACCGAACAAGATCAGCGGCGGCTGGATCACCGCGGTGAAAATTCCGCATTGGCGAACGGCCAGCAGCGCGGCCACGCAACCCGCGACATACAGGCCGGAGAAGACGGTGGTCAGCTCCTTACCGGAGCCGGCGTCGAAAGCGAAGCCGACGGTGACTCCGGTCACGGCGATCACCACTGCGGCCCACCACGGCACACCAGGAATTCCTGGGATTATCGAGCGGTGATCTGTGGCCACCGCCGACCGGTCCTGCTGTGCTGACACATGTCGACCGTACCGGTTTGACGCCGAAAGACGCGTAACGACCTTGTTAGTAATGCGTGGGCGTGCCTGATCTTCCGTTCTCCTACACTTGACTCCCTGTGAGCCTGAGCCTCGGGATTGTCGGTCTGCCTAACGTCGGTAAATCGACCCTGTTTAACGCGTTGACCAGAAACAACGTGGTGGCCGCCAACTACCCCTTCGCGACCATCGAACCAAACGAGGGCGTAGTGCCGCTGCCCGACGCGCGGCTGGCGACGCTGGCGGAGATGTTCGCCTCAGAGCGCATCGTTGCGGCGCCGGTGACATTCGTCGACATCGCCGGTCTGGTCGCCGGTGCCTCGGAAGGCGCCGGGCTGGGCAACAAGTTCCTGGCCAACATCCGCGAGTGTGATGCGATCTGCCAAGTGGTGCGGGTGTTCGCCGACGACGATGTGACGCACGTCGCCGGTCGGGTGGATCCGAAGTCCGACATCGAGGTCATCGAGACCGAGCTGATTCTGGCCGACCTGCAGACGCTCGAGCGAGCCGTGCCGCGACTGGAGAAAGAGGCACGCAACAACAAGGAGCGCAAAGCGCTCTACGACGCCGCGCTGGCCGCCCAACAGGTGCTCGACGGCGGGACGACGCTGTTCGCCGCCGGAGCCGATGCGCTGCTGCTGCGGGAATTGAATCTGCTCACCACCAAACCCTTCCTGTACGCGTTCAACGCCGACGAGTCGGTGCTCACCGATGCTGACCGGGTCGCCGAGCTGGGTGCGTTGGTGTCGCCGGCAGACGCGGTTTTCCTGGACGCCAAGATCGAGGCCGAGCTCACCGAACTCGACGACGAGTCGGCCGCCGAGCTGTTGGAGTCGATCGGCCAGACCGAGCGAGGCCTGGATGCCTTGGCGCGGGCGGGTTTTCACACCTTGAAGCTGCAGACCTATTTGACGGCCGGGCCAAAAGAGTCGCGGGCGTGGACGATTCACCAGGGCGACACCGCACCGAAGGCGGCCGGGGTGATCCACACCGACTTCGAGAAAGGCTTCATCAAAGCCGAGATCGTGTCCTACGACGATCTGGTCGCCGCCGGGTCGATGGCCGCGGCCAAGTCGGCCGGCAAGGTGCGCATGGAGGGCAAGGACTACGTGATGGCCGACGGCGACGTGGTCGAATTCCGGTTC
>DATAZN010000082.1:0-20484 GCA_036272035.1 Mycobacterium sp.
GGCCGCGAGCGACGCGACCTCTTGATGAATGCTCAGCGCCGCCAGACAGGCGCGCAGCGCGTGGTCCTCCAACGCGACCGGCGCTCCGAAGACCGCCATGATGCCGTCACCGGTGAACTTGTCCACCGTGCCGCCATAGCGTCGCACCACCGCCCCTGAACTCTCGACCAGCTCGGTCATGATCTCCCGGAGCCGCTCCGCCCCGACGGCCGCGGCGATGTCCATCGAACGCACGACGTCGGCGAACAGCACCGTCACCTGCTTGTACTCAGCCGGTTTCGACGCTGCCGAAACGGCAGCGCCGCACTCGCTGCAGAACTTCGCGCTCGACTGCAGTTCTGCCCTGCACGTCATGCACGCCAGCGTGGCCGTCATGCGCCAACGATAGGGGTTCACCAGGAGCAAAAGAACCTATTTGGCCGATGTTCAACTAGCGGTTCCGGATGCCGCAGAACCGCTGACCAGAGCAGCTCAACCGCCAGACAGCAGCCCGGAATGTGAACTGGCGAAGACCACAGCCCTGGCTTCCGTTTCGCAGCGAGACGCCGAAGCGGAGGTGACGGTCAGCGCCGCCGGGGTTGCCAGACCACCACGGCGGTGCTCTTGGGCACCACCGCGATGTCGCGCCGCTGATTGCCCCGCAGCACCTCGACCTCGGCGGCCATCTCCTTCAGTCGCAACTGAAGTGCCTGGACCTGGTTGGTCAACTCGATAATCCGTTTGATACCAGCCAGGTTGACGCCTTCGTCCTGTGAAAGCCGCTGCACCTCGCGGAGCAGATCCACGTCGTGCTGCGAATAGCGGCGTCCCCCACCGGAACTGCGGTTGGGACTGACCAGCCCGAGCCGATCGTAGGTACGCAGCGTCTGCGCATGCATACCGGCCAGCTCTGCGGCGACCGAGATCAAAAACGTTCGGGCTTCGTCTTTCTTGGCCATCAGCGATTACCTGCCCATCCGGCCCGCGGGTCGAAACCACTGGACCGCTCGGCCACGGCGTAGGCCTCCAGCGCTTCTTTCGCGGCGCCTTCCAGGTTCGGCGGGACCGCGACTTTCACGGTGACCAGCAGGTCACCCTGACCGCCGGAACGCTTGGGCACGCCGCGGCCGCGCACCCGCAGGATCCGACCGTCGGTCGTCCCCTTGGGCACCCGAACACCGACCTTGCCGTCCAGCGTCGGGACAGAAAGTGTTGTACCCAAGGCTAATTCGCTGAAGCTGACCGGGACGGTGACGGTGAGATCATCGCCGTCACGCGCGAACACCTTGTCTGGCCGTACGTGCACGGTGACGTACAGGTCTCCCGACGGAGCGCCGCGCAATCCGGCTTCACCCTGACCGGCCAGCCGGATTCGCTGCCCGTCTTCCACGCCCGGGGGTATCCGGACGTTGATGGTGCGGGTGCGCGTCGTGACACCGGTGCCCTTGCATTCATCGCAGGGGTGCTCGATGATCGACCCGCTACCGCGGCACTCGGTGCACGGCTCGGAAAAGCCGAAAGCCCCTTGATTACGGTTGATTACGCCCGCGCCGTTACACGTCGGGCAGACCTTAGGGCTGGTGCCCGGCCTGGCTCCGCTGCCATGGCAGTTGGTGCACGGCGCCGGGCTGGTCAGCCGCAGCGGCATCGCCACGCCCTTGGTGGCCTCCATGAAGTCGAGCTCGGTCTCGGTCTCCAGGTCGTTGCCGCGACGCGGCCGGCTGGGCCGGGGACCCCCACCGCGGCCGAACAGCCCGCCAAAGAGGTCCCCGATGTTGTTGCCGCCGCTGCGGCCGGCCGCGTCGAACAGATCGTTGAGGTTGAACTCAGCGCCGTCTCCGCCAACGCCGAAGCCGCCGGTGAAGTCGCCCCCGCCGCCGCTGTTGAATCGTCGACCGAATCCGCCGCCGGCGAAGAGCCGACGGGTTTCGTCGTACTCCTTGCGCTTGGCGGGATCGGTCAGTACTTCCTTCGCCTCGGAGACGGCCTTGTACCGTTCCTCGGCGGCCGCATTGTCCGGGTTGCGGTCAGGATGGTTTTCGGCGAGCAGCTTGCGCGCCACCCGCTTGATCTCGTCTTGGCTGGCGTCAGAGGAGACGCCCAGCTCCTTATAGAAGTCCTTCTCGACCCACTCGCGTTGAGCCATACAGCGTCACCCCCTCCCACCTTCCTTGACTTGTCACGTCCTGATCGAACCGGTCGTTATTACTCCGACGGTTCTGATTCTGCGTGCTGCTCACCCTCGTTCGCGTCGTTATCGCTTGTGTCGGTCGGCGAGTTATCCGCGACGGTGTCGACCACGCCGACCAGCGCGTGCCGCAGCACCTGCTCGCCGAGTTTGTAGCCCTGTCGCATCACGTTGCCGATCACCGGCTTGGAGCCTTCTGCGCCATCGCCCTCGTGTTGCACGGCCTCGTGCAGCGCCGGGTCGAAGTCGTCGCCTTCGGCGCCGAAGGCCGCCAACCCGAGGCCGGTCAGTGCGCCGAACAGCTTGTCGGCGACCGATTTCAGCGGGCCCGAATCGAGATCTCCGTGGCTGCGTGCCCGCTCGAGATCATCCAGCACGCCCAGCAATTGGCTGACCACCGCGGCTTTCGCACGCTCGGCGGTCGCCTCCTGGTCGCGCAGGGCCCGCTTGCGGTAGTTGGCGTAGTCGGCCTGCACCCGCTGCAGATCAGCGGTCAGCTCGGCAACCTTCGCGTCAGAGGCGGTGTCCTTTCCGGTGCCCGGCGCCGGCCCGCCCGCGTCCGGTGCCGCCCCCGAAGGGGCGGCGCCAGAAGCTACGTGACGTACTTCGCCGGTCTCAGGATCAATCCGCCGCTTATCGGTGACGGTTACCTGCTCTTGCGGATTGCCTTCGGTCACTGGCCCTCCCGGTCATCGTCGACCACCTCGGCGTCGACAACGTCATCGGCACCCGCGCCGCCCGGACCGGGCTCGCCGCCACCGGCGGCTTCCTCGGCTTGGGTGGACTCGTAGATGGCCTGACCCAGAGCCTGCGACTCCTGACCCAGCTTCTCCATCGCGGACTTGATGGCACCGATATCGGTGCCGCCCAACGCCGTCTTGGCTTCGGCCACCGCGGCGTCCACCTTGTTCAGCGTGTCCTCGGGAACCTTCGAACCGCCTTCGGCTTCGCGCTGCTCCTTGACGAACTTCTCCGTCTGGTAGACCAGCGTCTCGGCTTGATTGCGGACGTCAGCTTCCTCGCGGCGCTTGCGGTCCTCGTCGGCGTGCGCCTCGGCGTCCTTGATCATCCGGTCAATCTCCTCCTGGGACAGGCCGGAGCCTTCCTGGATTTTGATCGTGTTCTCCTTGCCGGTGCCCTTGTCCTTGGCCGTGACGTGCACGATGCCGTTGGCGTCGATGTCGAAGGTGACCTCGATCTGCGGGACGCCGCGCGGAGCCGGCGGGATACCGGTCAGCTCGAAAGAGCCGAGCAGCTTGTTGTGCGAAGCGATTTCGCGCTCTCCCTGGAAGACCTGAATCTGCACCGACGGCTGGTTGTCGTCGGCCGTGGTGAAGGTCTCCGACCGCTTGGTCGGGATGGTGGTGTTGCGCTCGATCAGCTTCGTCATCACGCCACCCTTGGTTTCGATACCAAGGCTCAGCGGTGTGACGTCAAGCAGCAGAACGTCTTTCACCTCACCCTTGAGCACACCCGCCTGCAGCGCGGCGCCAACGGCCACCACCTCGTCGGGGTTGACGCCCTTGTTGGGCTCCTGGCCACCGGTCATTTCCTTGACCAGATCAGATACCGCGGGCATGCGGGTGGAACCACCCACCAGCACCACGTGGTCGATCTCCGACACCGCGATACCGGCGTCCTTGATTACCGACTGGAACGGCTGCCGCGTGCGGTCGAGCAGGTCCTGGGTGATCTTCTGGAACTCGGCGCGCGTCAGCTGCTCGTCGAGGAACAGCGGGTTCTTGTCGGCGTCAACGGTGATGTACGGCAAGTTGATCGAGGTGCTCTGACTCGAGCTCAGTTCGATCTTGGCCTTCTCGGCCGCTTCCCGCAGCCGCTGCATGGCCATCTTGTCCTTGGTCAGATCGATGCCGCTGGTGCCCTTGAACTTCTCGACCAGCCAGTCGACGACGCGCTGGTCCCAGTCGTCACCGCCGAGGTGGTTGTCACCGGAGGTAGCGCGCACCTCCACGACACCGTCGCCGATCTCCAGCAACGACACGTCGAAGGTGCCACCGCCGAGGTCGAAGACCAGGATGGTCTGTTCCTTCTCACCCTTGTCCAGGCCGTAGGCCAGTGCGGCCGCGGTCGGCTCGTTGACGATCCGCAGCACGTTCAGACCGGCGATCTGGCCGGCCTCCTTGGTGGCCTGACGCTGGGCGTCGTTGAAGTACGCGGGCACGGTGATCACCGCGTCGGCGATGTCCTCACCGAGGTAGCTTTCGGCGTCGCGCTTCAGCTTCTGCAGAACGCGCGCGCTGATCTCCTGCGCGGTGTAGTTCTTTCCGTCAATCTCCACAGACCAGTCGGTGCCCATATGCCGCTTGACCGAACGAATGGTGCGGTCGACGTTGGTCACCGCCTGGTTCTTGGCGGGCTGGCCAACCAGCACCTCGCCGTTGCGCGCGAACGCCACGACGGATGGAGTCGTCCTTGCACCTTCTGAGTTGGCGACGACGACGGGGTCGCCACCCTCGAGAACTGCGACGACGGAGTTGGTGGTCCCGAGGTCGATACCGACCGCACGAGCCATGGTGAATCCTCCCTGATAATCGAGCTTTGTATGCACTACGCTAGTGAGTGAACCGCGCTCAACATTGCCCTCTGCGGCGTACCGCTGTCAAGCCAGGGTTGAGTCTGTATCACTCAAGGTTGTCAGTCTGCTCAACGAGAGCACCCAAGAGTTTGTTCCCGATCGGTTGAGGCGGACATCACACCGTGGGATAGTTTCGCCACCAGCTCGTCAAGCGGTCGTGCCCGGCGCCGCAGCATTGCCCCACGACGATAGGAACTCAATGCCACCGCCGCCCAGCGCGCCCGGCCCCGCTGCGGGCGATAAGTCCGCTGCGCTAGCTCGCGAAGACGCGGGTTATCACCACGATCTCAACAACCGCCAGATGCAGATGATCGCGATCGGCGGCGCGATCGGGACCGGCCTGTTCATGGGCGCCGGAGCACGGCTGGCATCCGCAGGGCCCGGTTTGTTCCTGATCTACGGGATCTGTGGCGCCTTCGTGTTCTTGATCCTGCGCGCTCTCGGCGAACTGGTGCTGCATCGCCCGGCAACGGGCTCGTTCGTCTCCTATGCTCGCGAGTTCTTCGGGGAGAAAGCGGCTTTCGTTGCGGGCTGGATGTATTTCCTGAACTGGGCGATGGCGGCCATCGTGGACAGCACCGCGATCGCGAGCTACTTCCACTATTGGACCGCGTTCCAGGCGGTCCCACAGTGGACGCTCGCACTCATCGCCCTGGTGGCGGTGGTGTCGGTGAACCTGATCTCGGTGAAAGCCTTCGGCGAGTTCGAGTTCTGGGCGGCGCTGATCAAAGTGCTGGCCCTGATTACTTTTTTGGTCGTCGGAATCGTCGTTCTGACCGGCCGCTTCAAGATCCAAGGTCAGACCACCGGGCCCAGCCTGTGGGCCGGCCACGGCGGATTCCTGCCGACCGGCCTGCTGCCGCTGGTACTTGTCACCTCTGGGGTGGTATTCGCTTACGCCGCAGTCGAACTGGTCGGCACCGCGGCCGGGGAGACTGCGGACCCGGAGAAAGTCATGCCACGTGCGATCAACTCGGTGATCGCCCGAATCGCGGTCTTCTACTGCGGATCAGTACTCCTGCTGGCCCTGCTGCTCCCCTACACCAGCTATAAACACGGCGAGAGTCCGTTCGTCACCTTCTTCTCCAAGATCGGCTTCAGCGGCGCCGGCTCGCTGATGAACCTGGTGGTCCTCACCGCCGCATTCTCGAGCTTGAACGCCGGGCTGTATTCCACCGGCCGGATTCTGCGGTCGATGTCGGTGAATGGCAGCGGTCCGAAGTTCACCGGGCTGATGTCGAAAAACGGTGTGCCGTATGGCGGGATCCTGTTGACCGCCGTCATCGGGCTGTTCGGCGTCGTGCTCAACGCGGTCAAACCGAGCCAGGCCTTCGAAATCGTGCTCAACATCGCCGCTATCGGGGTGCTCGCGGCCTGGGCAACGATCGTGCTCTGCCAACTCCGGTTTTACAGCAAGGTGAAGGCCGGAACGTTGCAGCGGCCGCATTTTCGGATGCCGCTCGCCCCGTACAGCGGCTATGCAACGCTGGTTTTCTTGGTGGGCGTGCTGGTGCTGATGGCGCTCGACCCCGAGAAGGGGCCCTGGGTGATCGCGGCGCTGGTGGCCGCCGTTCCCGCCCTGATCGGCGGCTGGTTCCTGGTTCGTGACCGCGTCGCGACCGTGGCCGACGACGTTGTCGACCACGCCAGCGAGGTGCCGGACCTGGCATCGGATTAAAGAAAGAAATCATGGGACTCAGCCTGAGCTACCAAGACAAGATCGCCGTTCTGGATCTCGGTGATGACGAAAACCGTTTCTCCCCAGAGTTTCTCGAATCGGTTGACGCACACCTCGATGAACTGGTCGGTTCTGGCGCCCAGGGTCTGGTGACCACTGGCGGCGCCAAGTTCTACACCAATGGCCTGGACCTGGATTGGCTGACCGCGCACGCGGATCAGACGACCTGGTACGTCGGACGCGTGCAGCGCATGCTGGCCCGGTTCCTCACCCTGCCCGTCCCCACCGCAGCGGCCGTGGTCGGTCACGCGTTCGGCGCGGGGGCGATGCTGGCGCTGGCGCACGACTTCCGGGTGATGCGCTCCGACCGGGGCTTCTTCTGCTTCCCCGAGGTGGACATCCGCATCCCCTTCACACCCGGAATGGCCGCACTGATCCAGGCCAAGCTCACCCCACCAGCAGCGGTTGCTTCGATGACGACCGGACGCCGCTTCGGCGGCGATGACGCTGTAGCCCTGGGCATTGTCGATGCCGTCGCGGGTGAGGGCACCGTGACCGGCGCGGCCGTCGACATCCTGCGTCCGCTCGACGGCAAGGACCCGGGCACGCTGGGGGCCATCAAGCAGACGATGTTCGGCGCAGCGGCGCAGGCCCTGACGGCGAGTACTTAAGAGCCCCAGAGCAATTAGCTTCACCCAAAAAACCTGGACATCCCGTGGTTGGGCGCATAACGTACGCCTCGGACGGCACTCTATTTTTATAGATCCATGCCGCGCCACGACCTCGCAGCGACGCGGGAAGGGACGACCCATGACAACGGTGCAGGCTGTACTCGACGAGATCCGCGACCAGCCTGGGACCGGCGACGTCATCGCGGTCTTCGATCCCTCCACCGAAGAGCAGATCGCCGAGTTCACCGACTGCGGCCTCGACGCCGTCAACGCGGCCGTGGCGCGCGCGAAAGCCAGCGCCGACTCTGGGGTCTGGTCGCAGAAGCCCGACTACGAGCGTGCCAAGATCCTGTGGCGCGTCGCCGAACTGATCGACAAGAACGCCGAGCTTCTCGCTGAGCTCGAAATGCTCAACGGCGGAATGTATCCCGCTCAAGCAGAGATGCAGGTGAAGATCGGCGCGGAGTGGTTCCGTTACTACGCCGGCTGGTGCACCAAGATCGACGGCATCGCGCGCGACGTGAACACCGGTGGCCTGACCGGGGTCGACACGCACATGCACACCTACACGGTCCGCGAGCCCTACGATGTGGTCGGGCTGATCTTCCCGTGGAACGGTCCGGTCTTCAACTTCTGCGCCAAGCTCGCCCCGTCGCTCGCGGCCGGCTGCAACAGCGTCGTCAAACCCGCTGAGGAGACACCACTTTCAGCGCACCTGCTGATGCAGATCCTGGCCGAGGCGGGAGTTCCCGACGGGGTGGCGAACTTGGTGAACGGTTACGGCCACACCGTCGGTGCGGCGATCACCGCGCACCCCGATGTGGAGAAGGTCGCCTTTACCGGTTCGACGGAGGTCGGTCGGGCGATCGTGCACGCCGCCGCCGACAGCAACCTCAACAAGGTCACCCTCGAGCTCGGCGGCAAGTCACCGGTGCTGATCTTCGACGACGCGAAACTGAAGAAGGCGATCCCGATGTCGGCGTTCGGCACCTTCGTCCACTCCGGGCAAGCCTGTGTCTGCGGCTCCCGCATTCTCGTGCAGCGCGGTGTCTACGACCAGGTCGTGGAGGGCATGGCCATGGTTGCCAATGCCATGAAGATGGGCGCCCCCAACGAAGAGGGCGTCATGAGTGGTCCACTGATCAGCCAGAAGCAGCTCACCCGCGTGCTGGGCTACCTCGATCAGGGCAGATCCGACGGTGCCGAAATCGTCACCGGCGGGCACCGCCTCGACCGCAAGGGTTACTTCGTCCACCCGACGGTCGTCACCAACCTCGATCCCGACACCAGCCGGCTGTTCCAGGAGGAGATCTTCGGTCCGGTCGTCACGATCCTGCCGTTCGACGACGAGGACGAAGCCGTCGCGCTGGCCAACAACAGCACCTACGGGCTGGCCGCCACGGTGTGGACCAAAGACCTTGGCCGCTCCCACCGACTAGCCAAGCGACTCAAGGCCGGAACCGTCGGGCTCAACTGCGCTTTCCCCTACGACCACTCGATGCCGTTCGGTGGCTACAAGCAATCCGGCTGGGGCCACGAATCGGGCAAGGCCGGCATCGAGGGCTACCTGCAGACCAAGGTCGTCTGGGCACAGATGTGATAGCTCGTCGCCATTGCGGCACGGATTGATCACATCTGCCACAGGGGACACTCGCTCGGAGGATGAACGTTTTGCCCACCTTCGAGCGACAAGTTCCGGACGTGTCGCTCGAAGGTGGGCAAAACGCGTGCCATCCAAGACAGGGACCCATGTGAAAGCTGAGAATCGCGCCGACTTCGCGCGTGCCGGCGCCCGGATTACGTTGGGTTCATGGCTCCCAAAATTGCGACGGCCGAAGCAGTCGGCCTCTCCGATTTACTCGATTTCGTCCGGCCACGACACAAAATGGTGCTGACCACCTTGCGGGCGGACGGCTCGCTGCAGAGCCCGCCCGTGACCGGCGGCGTCGACGAACAGGGCCGACTGGTCATCGCGAGCTATCCCCAGCGCGCCAAGAGCGCCAACATCCGGCGCACTCCGAAGGCAAGCGTGGTCGTGCTCTCCGACGAATTCAATGGTCCCTACGTGCAGATCGACGGGGATGCCGAAGTGATCGACGTGCCGGAGGCGGTCGAATCGCTCGTCGACTATTACCGCGCGATCGCAGGTGAGCACCCCGACTGGGACGAGTACCGCGGTGCGATGCTCGACCAGCGCAAGTGCCTGATCCGCGTGACGCCGCATAGCTGGGGCCCGGTGGCGACGGGCGGATTTCCTCCGGCGTAGCGGCTGCGCAGATCTCGCGCTGCGCGGAGGCTGAACTGGGCCCACGAAGTCGGACCCAAGGAGCACGATGTGCCGATGGACAGAAGTTTGCAGACGAACGTCGACGAGATCGCAGACAAGGTCTTCCGACTCTCCACCTGGATCCCCGACATCAGTGAGCACGGCTTCACGTTCAACCAGTTCCTGCTGACCGGCGACCAGCCGTTTCTGTTCCACTGCGGCATGCGGCAGCTTTTTCCGTTGGTTTCGGCGGCCATCGCGCAGGTGATCCCATTGGAACGACTGCGCTGGGTCTCATTCGCCCACGTCGAGGCCGACGAGTGCGGGGCAATGAACCTGCTGCTGGCCACCGCACCACACGCTGAGGTCGTTCACGGCCCCTTGGCCTGCATGCTCTCGCTGAACGACCTGTGCGACCGGCCGCCGGTGCCGGTAGGTACCGACGCGCACGATATCGGGGGCCACCGGCTACGGTTCATCGCCACCCCGCACGTGCCGCACAACTGGGAAAGCGGGCTTTGGTTCGACGAAACCACTTCTACGCTTTTGGCCGGCGACCTGCTCACACACACCGGTCAATGCCCCGCTCTCACCGAATCCGATTGCGTGGCACCGGCTTTAGAGGCCGAGTTGCTATTTCACGCCACCGGCCTTACCACTAATCTGGCGCCTACATTGGAGCAGTTGGCGCAGTTGGCGCCGAGCACGCTGGCGCTGATGCACGGTGCTTCGTTCAGTGGCGACGGCGCCGGCCAGCTTCGTGGACTATCCGACGCCTATGCGTCCATGATCGGGTAACCGCGCGTCACTGCCGTCACTTCCACCGGCTCCTGAGTACCCTTGATTTGCGATGTTTCTGCATGGGTTCAAAACCACCGGGATAGGCCGCCGAGTGCTGGCCGGCCTGCTCCTGAGTGCTGCTCTGATCAGTGGATGCAGCTCTCTCATCCACGGAAAAGCGGTCTCCTCATCGGGAGCGGGACCCACCGAGCCGTCGTTCCCGAAGGCCAAGCCCTCGATACCCTCGCCGGCCCCGTCGCGGGCCGCCCCGCCGAGCGCCAACCCGCCGGCCGGTGCGATCCCGCTGCCGCCCGACGGAAGCGGCCACGTATTCATCGAGACCAAGTCGGGCCAGACCCGCTGCCAGATCGACAACGACAGCGTCGGCTGCGAGGCCCAGTTCACCAATTCGCCGATGGAAGATGGCGAACGGGCCAACGGCGTCAACATCACCGCGAGCGGCGACGTGCAGTGGGTGCTGGGCAACCTCGGCGACATCCCGACGGTGACCATCGATTACCAGACCTACGACGCAGCCGGCTGGACGATCGCAGCCAGTGAAAGCGGCACCCGGTTCACCAACGAGCACACCGGCCACGGCATGTTCGTCAGCATCGAAAATGTAGAGACGTTTTAACGGTTAGGTACATCACCGCGGTTGGTCGAGGTAGCGGCGCGCGCCCCAGTAGTCTGCGTCCAGTCGAACCGGGGTGATGCGCACTGGTGCCGTCTTGTCGAATGCCTCGATCATGTCGCCGTGCCCGGAATACATGGCCACGTGGTAGATCGCGTCGGGATCGTCGGGGTCCCTGCTGCCGTGCGAGTAGAAGAGCAGGTCGCCGGGTTGCAACGCGGATTTGTCGACGGGGCGGCCCCGGCTGTCGGCGGCTTGCGGGCCGGCGTCGCGCGGCAGGGTGAATCCGTACACCTGGTAGATGGTGGATGTGAAACCGGAGCAGTCGAACCCGAACCCGGCACGGCCGCCCCACAGGTAGGGGACGTTCACGAACACGGCGGCGTATCGGACCAGATCGGCTCCGGTGGGATGCGGTATGTCCGTGGGCTTTTCATAGACCGCAACCGTTCGAGCATCCAGCCACTTCGGGCCGCGGTCGGGGGTAGCCACCTGCACGGCCTTGTCGGTGCGGCTCAGGACGGGAAGCCTGGTGTTGGTACTGATCTCGAGGTCCTGATCGGAGAGTCCCGATTCGCGGTACAACCAGGTGGTGATGCCGCGATCGGCCAGCGCGAAGGGAGCGTGTTCCTTCAGTGCGCCGTAGCCCGGCTCGGTCGTCAACTGGGCCTTGGGAATCCAGCCGGGATAGCCCAGGGAGTCCTTCGGTGTGGGCTGGCCGGGGACCAGTACCTCGTCCCAGTCGCCCTTCTCGCCCACCACAAAGACGCGGTCGCCGAAGAGGGCCTGCGTTTGGTTGAGATTGTCCGAGGTGAGCGCTTCCTGTTGGGCCGGCGTCATGCCGGACAGCCAGCCACGAATATCGACCGGATTTGTCAGAGCGCGATGGTCGACCGGACGCGGGCTCTGCGGCGTGGTCCACACCGTGGCCACCGAAACAGCGACAAAGGCGCTGGGTGGCGCCTGACCGGGTGCCATCTTCCGACCCGGGCCCATCATGCCGCCGGGCCCCATCATCGCGGGGCCGGCGTGGTCGTAGCCGCCCGACCGGATGCCCTGAGTCCAGCCAGAAAAGAAGATCGCCGCCGCGACAATCGTGACACCGCCGACGATGCCCACCAAGGCTCCAACCTGGTTGAGCCCGCTGGACCGTTGCCCCTGCGGCGATTTCGGCGCCCGGCCACCGACCACGCGGCATATCCTATGTCGAGTGCGGTGCGATTTCGTGAACGATGACGCGTTGCTCAGCGCAGGGCCCGAGCTGTCGCCGTAGCCACATCACCTCGCAGATACGCGATCGGTGGATCGTCTCGCGGGTCGATCGCGCTCGTGAGCAGAATGACGTAGGTATCCGAGCGTGGGTCCATCCACAGCGAGGTTCCGGTGAAGCCTGTATGGCCGAAGCTGCCGATGGGAAGGATCATGCCTCGCGTGCCGGAATAGGCGGTATCGATATCCCAGCCGAAGCCACGCAGGTTTTGTCCTCTGATCGCCGGATAGTGCGGAGCGAGCAGCGGATCATATGTGTTTGGTGTCTTCGCGATGGCTTCTTGGGCGGCGTTGTTGGCTGCCTCGACTTGCTGAGCGGTATGTCCGGGCTGCTCCGGAGTTGTCATCAACTCCAGCGTCGCTTGCTTCAGCGGGAACTTGCTGGGGCGGCCCGCGAGCCGATCAAGCAGGGCCTGCGCATAGATGCTGACGTCGTGCGCCGTCGAGAACACACCGGCATGCCCGGCTACTCCCCCCATACGGCGCGTCGTCGGGTCGAACACAACGCCCCGAAGCAGGGAATCAAAATCGGGATTCTTGCCCGGATCGTTCTTGCTTTCGTCGTCATGTGTCGTCGGTGCGATGCGCGACAGCAGACTCGTGCTCCACGTACCGGCAGGACAAGCGCCCGGCATGCCCCCTATTGGCGCAGGCGCCCAGGCAATCGCAGCTCCGCGCATCACATGTGGGCCACATGCTTTGGCCGGGGGAAGATAGCGGGTTTCTTCCATGCCAAGTGGCCGAAATACGTTTTGCTGAACGTAAACGTCTTCTGGCTCGCCGGTCACTTTCTCAATCAGCGCGCCAAGCAGAATGAAGTTGATGTCGGCGTAGCTGAAGAACTCACCCGGGTGCGACTCCAGCGGCGTGGTGAGGGCACGGCGAATGCCTTCTGGTTTATCGGCTCCGTCTAGTCCCCACGGATCGTTGAGGGGTACGTCTTCCGGTTCGCCTGAGGTGTGCGTCAGCAACATGCGAACCGTCACCTTTGCACGCTGTGGATCGTTCGCTGTGTTGAAGTCAGGCAGATACTTGTGCACGGGATCGTCGAACTGAACCTTGCCTTGTTCGTATAGCTGCATGACCGCGGTCGCCGTGGCGAGGCACTTCGTCAACGACGCCATGTCGAAGATCGTGTCTTCGGTCGTCGGCTCTGCAGGTGCGGGCGATCCATCTAGCCCCGGTTCGCCGGCAAGCTTGCGCGAGCCATAAGCCTGATGGAAGACGACCTTGCCGCCATGCCCGATCACCACCACGCCACCTGGCACCGTGCTTGCCGCAATCGCATCGTTCATCAGCGTGGAGACCGTTGCGAAGTCCGGTGGGGGAGCCGCATCGGGCGCCGGTGACGCAGACGCGGGAGCCGAATCTGGCGCCGGCGTGGGCGCGGGAACCGCAACTGCCGCCGGCGTTGCCTGCGCGCTGTCCCTTAGCGCTGTGTGCGCTGCATAGCCACACGAGGAAGCCGCCACGAGGGTAAGCAAGACAACTCCAACAGCAATTGCTTTTCGCACAGATGGCACCGTCTCTTGCTTGTACTTCTCGGCGCTACACAACCCGCACCGGAACTCTGTTGCGGTCATGTCGTCGCCGTGAATATGGCCCGGCTGCGGTCATGAGCATCGCTTACGCCGACATCGTGTCACCACTAGCCAGCATGCGCCATATCGCCGCTGCGATCCGGTGCGCGGGTAGCGCGCAATAGCCCGAACACCGAGGGTAGACATCGACTGACTTACCTTCCCCAACATCGTCTTCCGCATAGTGCGCCGCATTCGGCGGCATCCGGGTGAGTATGCCGTAATCGCAACGCAGTGGTCCCGCGAATGCTCTGGGGGACCAGTCCGCGTCAGTCCGCAGCAGAGCTTGCCGCAACTTGCACCAACCACGACGTCCAATGTTCTGACCGGGGTGTTTGTCGAGCAACCAACGCAGCTTGAGGATGCAAACGCCCAGGTAGTCTCCTCAGCATCGAAAAGGTCGACACCTTCTAACACATCAAAAAATGCACGTCAGAGGACTAACGTACCGATCTGGTCCGCCGACAACGGCCTGACCGCCGCCCATTACTTGGGTCGTAAACCTTCTGCCCGGGGGTGCAAGTCATTTCCGGTTCACGGATTCGGCGGGTAGCAACCTATAGGTGTGTGTGCATCCAGGGTTATCGCGGCGCATCCTAGTTCGAAAGCCGTTGCGAGCCGAGAGGACAAACCCATGGCCCCAGACTGTCTGAGTACTCTCGTCGGTTTGTGCGCCGCGCCGCTCGCGATCGCCCTGTCGCTTCCGCAAACTGCCTCCGCCGACACTCCGTCCTGGAACGGCGAGTACGCGATCACGTTCATGGTTGGTCCAAAGGACGGGACCAGCATGGCGGCCGGTGATCCTGAGGGGCAGCACACCGAGACCTACGGGTTCCACTCGAGCTGCACGAGCGGAAAGTGCGTCGCCACAATCGTTAGCGGCCCTGCGCCGAGTAATCCGACGGTTCCGCAACCGGTTCAGTTCACCTGGGATGGGTCGTCCTGGACGCAAGTCAGCGAGTTCCAGTGGGACTGCATGATGCACGACACCACCATCCAATGGGCTCCGGCCCGATCCAATGTTCGCTACACGCCCCAAGCCAACGGAACACTTGCCGGCGTCATGCACACCGACATCTTGAGCGGCCCGTGCCAGGGCTGGATCGAGATGGACATGACGGCCGAGCGCGCATGACCGGTATTCGGGTGGGGGGTGTCAGTCCGCAGTTGGTCCGCAGCAAAGCTTGGGGCATCTTGCGCCAAGCATCACAACCAACCGCGTGGCCAGACTGTTTGTGCAGCAACCAACACAGCTTGAGGTGGCAAACGGCCAAGTAGTCTCGTCAGCGTCGAAAAGGTCGACACCTTCTAGCCGATGGTCGACACCAGCTTCAGCGCGATGGAATCAATGCAGTAACGCTGGTCAATCGGCGTGGGATAGCCCTCACCCGAGAAAAAGTGACCCAGGTGGCTATCGCAGACTGCGCACAGCACCTCGCTGCGCACCTTGTCTTCGGTGTTGTCTGGCCGGAGGATCACTGCGCCGGTCCGGGCCGCGTCGAAGAACGACGGGAAGCCGGTGTCTGGGTCGAATTTGGCTGTGCTGCAGAATACTTCAGCATGACAGGCCCGGCAGTGATACGCGCCGGGGGTGTTCGTATCGGTGTATTCACCGGTATACGGTTCTTCGGTCGCGCCGCGCCGCAGCACGACGAACTCCTCCGGGGTGAGTCGCTGGCGCCACTCGTCGTCGGACAGTTGCAACTTCGAATGCGGAGTGGCCATACCTCGACGCTAGCGCGGTCTGACCCGGCCGTGATCCATGTTCGATCGGCGGCCACGTGCGTAGGCGGCGACGTGACCGGGTACACGCACCTGACGTTCAACCGCGTGCCGAGAAAGGAGTGGCCTCAATGACTAGTCCCGGCAAGGCTATTTTGGCTGGCGGTTGCTTCTGGAACTTGCAGGACCGAATCCGCAATCAGCCCGGCGTGGTGTCGACCCGCGTCGGCTACACCGGAGGCGACACTCCCAACCCGACATACGACCACCACGAGGGGCACGCCGAATCCGTCGAAGTCGCCTACGACGCGGAGCACGTCGACTTTCGCACGGTACTTCAATACTTCTTCAGCGTTCACGATCCGACAACAAAAGATCGGCAGGGCAAGGACATTGGCAGAAGTTATCGTTCGGCGATTTTTTACCTCGACAACGACCAGAAGCGAATTGCGTTGACAACCATCGCCGACATCGACAATTCAGGCCAGTGGCACGACAAGACCGTCACGGAAGTCAGCCCCGCACAACAATTCTGGGAAGCCGAGCCTGAACATCAGGATTACCTGCAGAAATAATCCGAACCTGGCGACGAGTCGGACCGACGGCGAGTCGTCGACGCTACAAGAGATCCAGGTCGCGGACGCGACAATGCTACGTCGGGCTATCGTCGGCACGGCAATCGGAAACTTCATGGAGTCGTACGACTTCAGCGTCTACAGCCTCGTCGCGACGATACTCGCGCAAACGTTCTATCCCGGAAACAATTCCGGCGCAGGCAATCTCATCGCCACCTTCGGCACGCTGGCGGTAGCGTTCGTCGTGCGGCCGCTAGGCGGATTCATCTTCGGCCCGCTTGGCGACCGCATCGGCCGAAAACCCGTGCTGCTGATCACGATTGCACTGATGACCTCCAGTGCGACCGCCACCGGATTGCTGCCCGACTATAGCTCGATCGGCGTCTGGGCACCTGTCCTGCTCGTGGTCGTACGGCTATGCCAGGGTCTGTCGACGGGTGGCGAGTACGCCGGCGCCATGACCTACATCGTCGAAGCTGCCCCCGATCGCAAACGCGGGATGCTGGCCGGGTTCCTGCCGATGGGCACGCTGGGCGGCAATGCGGTGGCCGTCTCGCTGGTGACTGGGCTGCAGATCGCGCTACCGCAACACGACATGGCGTGTTGGGGCTGGCGCATTCCGTTTTTCCTGGCGCTCCCGCTCGGCCTGACCGCGGTTGTCCTGCGATTGCGACTCGGCGAAACGCTCGACCACCAGTCGACCAAAGCCGACGCGCACCCAGGCCCTGGGCAGATAGATCAGATCAGGCAGACAATCGCCGGGCATTGGAAGTCGTTGCTGCTCTGTATCGGACTTGAGCTGACAATTTGCAACACCAACTACATGCTGAGCGGATATCTGCCGACGTATCTCAAGAAGACGGTGGGGCTACCCGCCAACGTGGCCTTGCTGATGATTCTGCTGGCGCTGGCTTTCGCGTCGATCGCGGTGGTTTTCGTCGCGAGGTTGTCCGACCGGATCGGCGTGAAGCCGCTGATAGCGACGGGTTGCGGCCTACTCTTCGCCGGCTCGATACCGGCCTTTACGTTGCTTCGATTCGGTTCGGGCTACCCCACGAAGTTCATCGGTATTCTGATCATCGGAGTAATGCTGCTGTGCCTCAACAGTATTGAGCCGTCGACACTGCCCGCTCTGTTTCCGGCCAACGTGCGCTACGGCGGCGTTTCCATCGGGTACAACATCGCGGTGTCCGCCTTCGGCGGCACCATTCCGCTGGTCGCTCAAACACTGATCTCGGCCACCGACAACGCCATGATGCCGGCATACATGCTGATGTTCGCCGGGTGGCCGGCGCCATTACGCTGATCTTCACCCCGGAAGTAGCTGGTCGGACACTGCCAAAATCGGCACCAACCGTGGAGACCTCAGAAGAGGCCCGCGAAATAGCTCGCGCCACTGGTGGATAGCGGCAATCGACCCGGGTTTCGGCCAGATCAGATTCTGGAGCCCAACCCCGCAATCAAGTTGATAGTCACCGCCAGGACCACCGCGCCAAGCAGGTAGGACAGCAGCGCGTGGCGCAGCACCGTCGCCCTGATGGCGGTCAACCCGATCTCGGTGTCGGAGACCTGGAACGTCATCCCGACGGTGTAGGCGAGATAGGCGAAGTCCCGAAAGCGGGGCGGGTTCGGGTCGTGAAAGTTGATCCCGCCCGGCTCGTCTGAGTAGTAGAGCCGTGCGTAGTGCACGGTGAAAAGAGTGTGCACCGCAAACCACGACGCGCCGACGGTCAGGATGCCGACGATGGCGGCTTCGAGAGCGCCGGTGCCGGATAACTTCGATCCAGCGGCCACCACGTAACCGACGCCGCCCAGGCTCGCGATGCTCGCTGTCAGGATGACCACGTCGGCGACCCACCGGGTCGGGTCCTCCCGCGTCACCCATCTGCACGTCTGCTCGGCATCCATTCCGCTCAGGATGTGCTGCGTCCACACCACGTACAGCGCGGCACGAGCCACCCAACCGGCAAGCGCGAATCGCCAGCCGACCGTGTTGCCGACAACGAGAGCAACGACGACTCCAAGCACCACCGAGACCAAGATTCGGACCGCGACGGTGTCGCGGAAAAACTTCGCGAAGGAATTCACACCGCTGACCTAACCACCTCTATGGCCGGTCGGCCCAGTTCATCGAATAATGCGGTAGCGCAGGTGAACAACGCCTGGGGCTTCGAGCACCCGGTCGAGTTCCAGGACGGGCCTGCCTGCCTGGAAGCCGTCGAAGATGCGCTCACCCGAGCCGAGGATCACCGGTTTCAGCTGAAGGTCGATCTCGTCGACAAGGCCCGCTGCGATCGCCTGGCTGGCGCACGAGGCTCCCCCTGCGATCGAGATCGAGCGGCCACCGGCCGCCTCCACGGCTTGCGAGTACGCGGCCTCGATCCCATCGGTGACGAAATGAAACGTCGTCCCGCCCTGCAGTTCGATGGGGTCGTGCGGGTGGTGGGTCAGCACAAAGACCGGGCAGTGGTACGGCGGCGTATCGCCCCCACCATCCCTGCCAATCCGAGTTGGTCCACGGCCCGCGAACCGGCCCGAACATGTTGCGGCCCATGATCGTTGCCCCCATGCCGTCGACCATCTCCGAGATCACCTGTCGATTGACCGGATGATCTTTGGTGTCGCCGAGGCGCCAGTCGTGCAGGGCTTCACCGCCGACGCCGAGCGGGTGCTCCTGACATTGACCGGGCCCCGCCACGTAGCCGTCGGTGGATATCGACATCGAAAGGTTTGTTCTGCTCACCTCTACACAGACTCCGGCTCCCGTCGATACTCATCGGGGGCACGCCGCGCTGCAACGATGCGCATAGGGAACCTGCGCGAGGAGGAGCCGCGCAACTCGGCATAGTCTGGCGCTCGTGGACTTTCGGGTATTCGTTGAACCGCAGCAAGGCGCCAGCTACTCCGACCAGCTGGCGGTCGCGCAAGCCGCCGAATCGCTGGGGTTTTCGGCGTTCTTCCGGTCCGATCATTACCTCGCGATGAGCGGCGACGGCCGGCCCGGCCCGACCGACTCCTGGGTGACGTTGGGTGGGATCGCCCGGGAGACGTCGTCGATCCGGTTGGGCACCCTGGTCACGTCGGCGACATTCCGGTATCCCGGACCGCTGGCCATCTCGGTGGCCCAGGTCGACGAAATGAGCAACGGGCGAGCCGAATTCGGAATCGGCACCGGCTGGTTCGAGAAGGAACACCTGGCCTACGCGATTCCGTTTCCACCGCTGCGCGAGCGATTCGCCCGGCTCACCGAACAGCTCGAGCTGATCACCGGCCTGTGGACCGCCCCGGTTGGTGAGACGTTCGACTACGCGGGAGCGCATTACGCCGTCAACGATTCGCCCGCGCTGCCCAAGCCGGTGCAGCAGCCGCACCCGCCGATCATCATCGGGGGGTCGGGTGCCAAGAAGACGCCGCGGCTGGCCGCCACCTTCGCCGACGAATACAACGTGCCGTTCGCGCCACTGGACACCATCACGACGCAGTTCGACCGCGTCCGCGAGGCCGTCGATGCGGTCGGCCGGCCCGCCGATTCGATGACCTACTCCGCGTCCTTCGTGGTGTGCGCCGGGCGCGACGAGGCCGAGATCGCCAAGCGGGCCGCCGCGATCGGACGCGAAGTCGAGGAGTTGCAGTCCAATTCGCCGCTGGCCGGGACGCCGAACCAGATCGTCGACCAGCTCGGCCCGTACACCGAAATCGGCTTGCAGCGCGTGTATCTACAGCTGCTGGACATGTCTGACCTCGAACACCTTCAGCTTTTCGCCGACGAAGTGCAGCGACAGCTCTGACGTAGCATCGGGGCGTGACTGGCCTTCCGGACGACCCGAGCGATCGGCCGACGCAGATGGCCGAATACGCCTCCGACGGTTCGCAGCAGGTTGTCGAGCGCGAGCCGGACATGAGCGCTGAAGGTCCCGATTCGGCGGCGCCCGACGGCGCGCCCGAGCCCTGGTACCGCAATCGCGTGCTGCTGGCGCTGTGGGCGCTGATGGTCGCACTGCTGCTCACATTGGTCGTCTACGGCATCGCCGAGCTGTCGCGCGGCGGCGGCGGCGAGACCAACGGCCCGGCCAAACGCACCTCGTCCACCTCGTCCACCGCGCCCGCCCGGTCATCCACCACCGCGCCGACGACCACCCCATCGACCACCACCGAGACACCGCCGCCACCCGAGACGCCCGAGCAGACACCCGAAGAGGCGCCGCCGCCGGCAGCGAACAACTCCCCCGCCCCGGCCGAGCCGCCGCAACACCATCACCATCACCCGCACATCCCGTCGACAGTTACGTTGCCGCACACGGTGGTTACGCTGCCGCACGGTTTCTGAGCTGCGGACGCTGAAAGGCTGCCAGGATCCGGGGCTAGGATCGGCGCACGTGAGCGGCAACGAACCTCCCGAAGATCCCAGCGAAGCGCCGACCGGCTTTTACGACTACAGCGGCGAGGAGCAGGGCTCCCCTGAGCGGGCGCCGTGGTACCGCAGTCCGATCGTTCTGGTCACCCTCGGCTTGTTCGTCGCGATCCTGCTCGGGTTGGCGTTCTATCT
>DATAZN010000083.1:0-6407 GCA_036272035.1 Mycobacterium sp.
ATGTACAAGGCGTTGCGCGAGTCGACCCCGGTGTTCCGGGCACCGGACGTGGTCGTGCTCAGCCGGCTGGCCGATATCGAAATGGCGCTCAAGCACACCGAGTTGTTCTCGTCGAACATGGATGCCGTCGACCTGGGCAACATCCGGCCGCTGATTCCGCTGCAGATCGACCCGCCCGACCACGCGAAGTACCGCCGAATCCTCGATCCGCTGTTCACGCCGCGGGAGATGGCCCGGCGCGAACCTGGCGTCGCCCAGTTGGTGAACGAGATGATCGACCGCTTCGCCGATCGCGGCGAATGTGACTTTCACGAAGACTTCGCCGTGCCGCTGCCGTGCACGGTGTTTCTACAGCTGCTCGGTCTGCCGCTGGAAGACCTGGACCTGTTCCTGGAGTGGAAAGACGGAGTGATCCGCCCGGAGGGCGCCGACGGGTACGAAGGCCGCCACGATGCCTCCGCGGGGGTAGCGCAACAGATCTACGACTACTTCGAGCGCGCCATCGACGACCACATCGCCAACCCCCGCGACGATGTGCTGTCTTCGCTGATCGCGGCCACGGTCGAGGGCGAACCGTTGACCCGCCACGAGATCCTCGACATCTGCTTCCTGTTCCTGATCGCCGGGCTCGACACGGTGACGGATTCGCTGGACTGCTTCTTCGTTTACCTGGCCCGCCACCCCGATCACCGTCATCAGCTCGTCGAGCAACCCGACGTCCTGCCGAGCGCCATCGAGGAGTTATTGCGCTGGGAGACACCGGTACCCGGCGTCGCCCGAGTCGCGATGCAGGACGTCGAGGTGGGCGGTTGCCCGATCAACAAGGGGGAGCGGGTCAGCCCATTGCTGGGCGCGGCGAACACCGACCCCGCCGAGTTCCCCGACCCGGAGCTGGTGGACTTCCGCCGCAACCCCAACCGGCACCGCGCCTTTGGAGGCGGTCCGCACCGCTGCCTGGGCTCGCACCTGGCCCGAATGGAGCTGCGGGTGGCCATGCGCGAATTCCATCGGCGCATACCCGATTACGAGATCAAGCCGGGCACCGAGCTGACCTATACCGCCGCGCTGCGGTCGGTGGAGTCGCTGCCGTTGACGTTCCCGGTACCAGTGTCGTGACTAGGGTGGCCGTCGACGCAGACCGCTGCGTCGGCCACGGGCGTTGCTACACCTTGGCGCCGGACGTCTTCGACGCCGACGAGGTCGGGCATTCGATCGTGCTTGTCGAAGACGTCTCCGGTGAGCACCAGACGCAGGCTGCCGACGCGGAGCGCAACTGCCCCGAGGACGCGATCACGCTGTCGCCGTGACGGCGCCTTATTTCTTATCGGCGCCGACGGTTGGGCGCCTCACCACGGATCCCTTGATGCGGTGCGTCACCGACGCCCACGCCGACGGCGAATAGTGCGTGGTGACTTCATCGAACCCGTCGATCCGGTGCACGGTGAGCACGCCAGTCTGCTGATTGACGGTGAGCTCGTCGTTCTCGGCCGCGTGGACCTCTTCGCCGTCAAGCAGCCGGATAACGAACACGATGCTGTCCTCTCATCAGCGCGCAGCCTCGCCCGATCCTGTGGTCGGCTGGGCATGGGATTTGATCCATTGTGGGGCGGGGGCGTGAACGGTGCGGAAACGCTGCATGACAACCGATCAGACCCGCTGTTGGCGTCCTGCCGCGGTTAAGGTCACAGCCGCCAAAAAGCGGGTTGGCCAGCGCTTGGGTCGCTAGGTGCGGGCATTGCGGACCGGAGTTCCCCGTCTGTTGATAGGTTAGGCTAAATTTACTAAGCGTGACCGAAGTTGACGTCGAGGCCAATCAGGCATTTGCCGCGTCACTCCCGTTTTCTTTACCGATCGGCACGGCCCCTGCGGACCTGGCGGCCGAGTTGGTTGCAGCGTTGCCCGAGCGTGACGGCGAGCAATATCTCCTGTACGAGCGCGACGGCCAATGGGTGTTGGCGATCGGTGCGCTGGCCACGATCGAGCTGGACAACGACGAACTGCGCATCATCCGCGACGGCGTGACTCAGCGAGCGACTTGGTCCGGTCGGCCGGGGCCGGTGCTCGGTGAGGCCGTCGATCGGCTGTTGTTGGAGACCGATCAGGCCTTCGGCTGGATCGCCTTCGAATTCGGCGCCTACCGCTTCGGCCTCCAGGAGCGGCTGGCGCCGCAGACCCCGTTGGCGCGAGTGTTCTGGCCGCGCACCCGCATCGTCGTCAGCGACGATGCCGTCCAGCTGTTCAACGCTGACAATCACCAGCGCGACATCGTCAGCCGGGTGCTCAGTGCGGGCCCGACGCCAACCCCAGTCGCATCCGAGATCGACGTTGCCGCCGACACCACGGATTACCGCGCCCGGGTTGGCACGGCGATCGGCGAGATCGCTGCCGGTAAGTATCACAAAGTGATCCTGTCCCGCAGCGTCGATGTGCCGTTCGCGCTGGACTTCCCATCCACGTATCGACTGGGCCGGCGGCACAACACGCCGGCGCGTTCTTTCCTGCTGCAGCTCAGTGGTTTTCGGGCGCTGGGCTACAGCCCCGAACTGGTGGCAGCGGTCCACGACGACGGCGTGGTGGTCACCGAACCACTGGCCGGCACCCGGGCGCTCGGCCGGGGCGCCGCGCGCGACCGGCAGGCCCGCGAGGATCTGGAGTCCAACACCAAGGAAATCGTCGAGCACGCCATGTCGGTGCGGAGCTCGCTTCAGGAGATCGACGAGGTTGCCGAACCCGGGTCCTCCGCGGTGGTTGATTTCATGACGGTGCGGGAGCGCGGCAGCGTGCAGCACCTCGGTTCGACGGTGACCGCCAGGCTTGACGCGTCGAAAGATCGGATGGACGCGCTGGAAACGCTGTTTCCCGCCGTCACCGCATCGGGCATCCCCAAGGCGGCCGGCGTGGACGCCATCCTGCGTCTCGATGAGAGCCCGCGCGAGTTGTATTCCGGTGCAGTAGTGATGTTTTCGGCCGACGGCGGCCTTGACGCGGCGTTGACTCTGCGCACCGTCTACGAACGGGACGGACGAACCTGGCTGCGCGCCGGGGCCGGCATCATCGCCGCGTCTGATCCCGACCGTGAATTCGAGGAAACCTGCGAGAAGCTGGCCACGCTGGCACCGCATCTGGTTGCGCGGCGCGCGGCGCTCTAGCCGACGCCGGCGTCCGGCTCGCGCTCCAAGTATTCGGCCAGGATCTGGCTGACCAGTGACTCGATGGTGGATTCGATCGACGAAGCCAGGGTGGCGGTGACCGATGCGACGGCCTGGGTGCGAAATCGCACCAGCATGGTGATCAACTCGGCGATTTCGGTGTCGGCGGGCAACGCTTCCCGAGGCTTGATCCGGTCGGCGACGTGTTCGGCTCCGGCGCGCACCAGCATTTCGCTGATTTGGTCGATCAGCGGAACGACGTGCTCGTGCAGGTCGATCAGCTTGTCCATCTCCATGCCGTAGCCGCGGATCTCGTTGAACGCCTCAACCAGTTTCGGCCGAGTGATGGTGGCTTGCCCGTCATCGAGATGAATCACTTGTAGTTGGACCAAGCGGTCGAAGGCCTTGGTGTCGTTGATAAGTCGTTGCGCCTCGGCCAACGGCATGGTCTTGGACTTCTCAGTGGTCCAGGTGCCGACGATCGCCGTTTCCAGGCCGAGCACGTCGCCGAGATCCTTGCCCTCCTCCCACGCGCTGAGCATCTCCCGGACGTGCGCGATGTTGTATCCGCGGTCGAGCATCGAGGTGATCAGCCGCAGCCGGGTCAGGTGGGTGTCGTTGTACAGCGCGATCCGCCCGACCCGCAACGGTGGCGGCAACAAGCCCCGGTCGCGGTAGACCCGGATGTTGCGAGTGGTGGTGCCGGCCAGCCGGGCCAGGTCTTCGATGCGGTATTCGCCGGAGCCCAGTGCACCGTGGGGATAGCGGACAGCGGCGTCGAACAGTTGGGAGACTGCGTTTTCGACGACCTCCCGCGATTGGCGCCGGACGCGTTTGGGCGCGCGCCGCAGGTTCGCCAAAACGCCGGCGATGGTGCCGGTTTCAGCGCGGGGCGGTCGGTTGGGTGCCATCGCTCAGGCGGATGAGCTCACGCGCACGGCCGTATGTTCGACTGCGTCGTAGTCGGCGTACTGGAAATCTCGCATCTGCCGAAGATACTGGGTGGCGAACCCCGGGTACATCGACACGTTGTGTCCGTCCTTGGTCAAATACCAACTGCTGCACCCCGACATCCACGTCGTCTTGGTGAGTCGCCGCTGAATGCGTTCGTTGTAGCGGCGCTGCACATCGTGACGGACATCGAGGTAGCGCAGATCGCTGTCCAGGATGGTGGTGATACCACGGACGGCGTAGTCGAGCTGGCCCTCGATGTAGACCAGCAGCGAGTTGTGTCCTGGGCCGGAGTTCGGGCCGGTCATGAAGAACAGGTTCGGATAGCCGTGCGCGCTGGCGCTCTTGTAAGCCTGTGCGCCGTCGGTCCATTCGTCGCTCAACGATCGTCCACCCAGGCCGGTGACCGGGAACGGCGGGCCGGTCAGATGCACGTCGTAACCGGTGGCGAACACGAGGCAGTCCAGGTGATGCTCGATGCCGTCGCTGGTGCGAACGCCAACCGGGCTCAATGTCGCGATCGGCCAGTCGATCAGCTTGCAGTTATCGCGCTGCAGCGCGGGGTAGTAGTCGCTGGAGACCAGCATGCGCTTGCAGCCCGGGGTGAAGTCGGGTGTCAGCTGACGGCGCAGCCACGGGTCTTTGACCTGGCGGTTCAGGTGCATTTTGCCGAGCCGGGCGACCACAGATGTCAACGGGGTGTTCCACACCAGCGCAGTCGCGCTTGCCTCATGCGCCCAATACAGCGCTTGGCGCGCAAGCTGTTGCACTGCAGGGGCTTTGGCGAAGACTGTCTGGACAGCGGGCGGCGTCGCGAAATCGAAGCGGGGGAGCACCCAGCCCGGGGTGCGCTGGAATACCTTCACGAAATCGGCCTGCTTGACCAGTTCGGGGATGATCTGGATCGCGCTGGCGCCGGTGCCGATGACACCGACCCGCTTTCCGGTGAAGTCATAGTCCTTATCCCACCGGGCGCTGTGAATCTTGTGGCCTTCGTAGGAATCGATGCCCCGGATGTCGGGGAAGCTGGAATCCGGTAGCGGCCCGGACGCCAGGATCACCGTGCGGGCGCGAAAACGCCTGCAGCTGGCGGTAATTGCGGTCCAGACGCCGGCGTCCTCGTCGAAGGACAGTCCGGTGATTTCCTGACCGAACTGAATGCGCCGACGAATGTCGAACCGATCGGCCATGTCCTCGATGTGGTTGCGGATTTCGTCGGCCGGCGAATAGGTCCGCGACCAGGTCGGGTTCTTGACGAACGAGAACGAGTACAGCAGCGACGGGATGTCACAGCTGGCGCCCGGATAGCTGGTGTCCCGCCAGGTTCCGCCGACGCGGTCGCTGCGCTCCAGGATGATGACGTTGTCGACGCCGGCTTGGGCCAGCTTGATCGCCGCGCCGAGCCCGCTGAAACCGGCTCCGACGATCAAGGTCGCGTAGGTGTGGGTTTTCGCCATGATCACGCCGCCGGCTCGTGGGTGATTTCACTAACCCAAGTGGGTACCGACGGCAGCAGGGGCCGCGGATACCGGTCGGAAAGCCACACCATCGAATTGGCCAGCAGGTGGTACGGGTGGCGCGGATTGGTGACCACTCCGGCGTAGCGCCTCAGGAACCGATAAGTCGGTACCCGACTGGTGTGTTGGCCGCGGTCGCCAAGCTCTTTGAAGCGTTTGACGGCCTTGTAAAGCCGCTCGGGCTCCATGCCCATGGCGGTGATCTCGTTGCGGATCCGGTTGATCAGCGGTGCACCCATGATCGCGCCGATGATGAGACCCGGAGTGGCGTTGTGACCGACGAAGTCGATCAGCAACCGCCGGATCTTCGCGTGACCAATCATGTCGAGAACGTCGAAATCGACGACCAGGTGCCGTGATTCGTCATTGTTGATCTTCTCGAACACCTGGTGACAGACAGGGTCGTGCACCTCGTCGAGGAGGAACTTCAACAGGGCGCCGTCCAGCGCGACTTCGAGCATCGGGATGACGGTGCCGAGCAGAGAAAGCGGCATGTCGTCGGCCCAGCGGTCCAGCCAGTCGATGGCCAGCCGGATGTTCACGTTCGGCTCGGGAACTTCACCGTCCTCGAGCATGCCCCAGCGCTTCATCAGCGCGAGTTCGGCGTTGGCGTGACGCTGCTCCTCGGCGTGGAAGTAGCGGTAGATCTCACCGATGGTCGGTGTGGGTGCCTTCTTCGCCAGCGCCGCGAACCCGCGGGCGCCGATGTTCTCGATCCAGCACAGGTCGGCCATGAACGCCTTGAGTTGTGGCCGCTGCTCGTCGGTGATCATCTCGGTGCCCGGCGCGT
>DATAZN010000084.1:0-3039 GCA_036272035.1 Mycobacterium sp.
CCGTTACGCCGGCATCACCGTCGCAGACCGCGATGGCACCGTCGATTCGGCCACGTCGACCGGCCGCTACCCGGCGCTGCTCGACAAAATCCAGCAGGTTCACCGCGAAGGGCCGTGTCTGTCGGCGGCCTGGGAACAGCATGTGATCCGGGTCGACGACCTCACGCGCGACGAGCGCTGGCCGGCCTACTCGCGCGAAGCCGTCGAACAGACCCCGATCCGCTCGATCGTGTCGTATCAGTTGTTCAAGGAGCATCAGACGATGGGTGCACTGAATCTCTATGCCGAGCAACCGGATGTATTCGACGACGAAGCAGTCGAGCTGGGGTTGATCTTCGCGACCCACACGGCACTGGCGTGGAAACTGGTGCGGCGCGAAGAGCAGTTCCGCAGCGCTCTGGGATCCCGCGACATCATCGGGCAGGCCAAGGGCATGCTTATGGAGCGGTTCAAGATCGACGCCGTGCAGGCATTCGCACTGCTCAAGCGGCTCTCCCAGAACTCGAACACGCCGGTGGCCGCGGTGGCCCGCCGGCTCATCGAATCAGAACAGCTCGGTCGATGACCGTCGTCGAACCGGGGCCGTCAAATCGGGACCCCGCTGCCCGCGCCGAGGCCGCACGACTGCGCGCCGACGAGCTGCAGCTACGTAGATCCGAACTGGCATCGGGTTTGCCGGCCAACCCTGAGACCGTGGAGCGCGCGCGGCTGCATGCCGAAGAGTCGCTGCAACGAGCGATACGCGCTCATCAGTCCGCGGCGCAAGGACACCTCGACGCCGGCGCCGCACACCGGCGCGCCGCGGCCGTCCACGAGCAAGCTGCCATGCTGGCCGGCGACGGCGCCGGCGAGGCACATCAGGACGCGGCCGAGCTACACCGTGCCGCGGCGGACAGCGACGATGCCGCTGCCGTTGAACAGGAAGAAGCAGCGCGGCTCGCCGATAGCTGATCCGGAAGGTCGTTGCGGCGCCTAGCCGCCAATCACCTTGTCAGGACTGCGGATCCATCAGCAGCAGCGCGCCGTTCACGCCACCGTCCGGGGATTGGAAGCTCGTGCACGTCACTCGCAGCCGGGTGGGCCGGCCGCGGCGGTTGACCGCATCGACAAAAAGCTCACCCGGATTTTCCGGATCCACGAACGCGTTGCCGATCAGCGGCCACACCCGGTCCATCGGCAGCCCGATGTCCAATGCGGTGAGCATTTCACCGGTGATCTCTTCGGCGCGCAGGCCCCATAGCTCTTCGCAGCCACGGTTCCATATCACCACCCGCATCTCGCGATCGACCACTGTCATGCCGAAGTGCACCGAGTTCACCAGCGAGTGCAGGAAGGTACGGGCGTCGTCGAGTTCGCCGCTGCGTTCGTTCAGGGTGTCGTTGATGGTGTGCAATTCGTCGTTGGTGGACTGCAACTCCTCGTTCATCGTTTCGAGTTCTTCGTTGGTGGACTGCAGTTCTTCGTTGGTGGTTTCCAGTTCCTCCACCGTCGACTGCAGTTCTTCGTTGGTGGTCTCGAGTTCTTCGTTGGTCGACTGCAACTCCTCGTAGGCCGCCTCGAGTTGACGATTGGTGTCGACCACCTTGTCCAGCAGTGCTCGGGTCGCAGTGACGTCGAAGAACGCGATCGAGATACCCAGCAGCCCGTTCTGGGTGTCGACGAGCGGGTTGATGTGAATCTCGAACCAGATGGTTTCCAAGTCTGCCCGTTGCCATTTGACGTCTTGGATGCGCGTGGAGCGGCGCTCCACTTTGGCCTGTTCCAAATAGCCGCGCAACTCAACCGGCCGGTAGGAGACCTCTAGGTCGCGCAGCAAGCGGCCGATGTCGCGGGCCGATAACCCGAACGTGGTTTCGGCTTGCTGGTTGATCATCGCCACGGTGTCATCACCGGTCACCACAATCTGGGCGACCGGGTTGGCGCCGAAAGCCAACTCGCGCACGGTGTTCAGGCTGGGGAGGTCGCCGTGCCGCTCATACATCGCCGCGGCGAGATCGTAGGATTCCATACCGCCATGTGGTGCCTGGACCTTGCGGAAAACGCGGTGCTTGAGATTCAACGGCATGAATCGGTCGCCGTGGCTCAACAACATCTCGGCGTGGCCTAAAAACAACGTGCCCTGGGCGCCCAACGCAAAATGTAACCGGCCCAATACGCTTCGCTGTGTTTCCGGATTCATGTACATCAGCGTGTTCCGGCACACCAGCAGGTCCACCCGCGAGATGGGTGCATCTTTGACCAGGTCGTTGCGGCCGAAGATCACCGCACGACGTAGATCTTTGTGAAAGATGTAGCGGCCGTTGACTTGTTCGAAGTACTTTTCCAGCAGATCTGTCGGCACCGACTCGACGGCCTTGGCGTCGTAGCTGGCAGCACGTGCCTCGGCGAGCGCCTCCGCGTCGATATCGGTCGCGTAGATTTTGACCCGCCGTCGAAATGACTCCGCCCCGAGCGTCTCGGCCAGCAGCATGGCCAGCGTGTAGGCCTCCTGGCCGGCGGCGCAGCCGGCGCTCCAGATTCGAATCGGATCATCGGGAGCACGTTCGGCCAGTAGTCGCGGAATGACATCGGTTCCGATGTACTCCCACGCGTCCGGGTCGCGAAAGAACGCGGTGACGTTGATGAGGATGGTGTTGAACAGGGCCGAGAACTCCTCGGAGCTGGCCTGCAGCACATCGAGATACTCGTCAAAATTCTCATGGCCGACCTGGGTCATCCGATGGTGAACCCGCCGCATCAGCGTGGTGCGTTTGTAGCCAGTGAAATCGAATCCTCGCGAATCCCGCATATACCGCAGCAGGGCCTCGAACGAGTCATCCGTCGTTGTTCCCATTTCGTCCCGTCCGCCGACAACGTGTCGCGCGCTGAAACCCTACTCGCGCTCAAAGTCGATTCTCGGGCCCGATCACCGCCCACACGGTCTTTCCCGACGACGTGGGCATGCTGCCCCAAGCGCGGCACACCGACGCGACGATAGCCAGTCCCGACACCGGATCCCCGCCGCGGTAGGGATCCTCGTGGCGCACAGCCGGTGCCGCG
>DATAZN010000085.1:0-6679 GCA_036272035.1 Mycobacterium sp.
AGGTTGAACGCGGCCGCTTTGGAAACCGAATACGCCGGGATGAACGGCAGCGGAGCCAGCGCGTTGACCGACAGATTGTTGACGAGCGCTCCCCGCGAGCGCGTCAACAGTGGCAGGAATGCCTGGGTCACGGCATAGGGCCCGAACAGGTTGACCCGCAAATGCTGTTCGAGCACAGCCGGATCGGTCAGGTCGTCATAGAGCGCCACGCCGGCGTTGTTGATCAGAACGTCCAGCGACTGCACGCGCTGTACGGCCGCTTTTATCTGAGCGGCGTCGGTCACGTCCAGGGCAACGGGCGTGACGCGCCGATCCGGGTGGCTCACGGTCTGGCGCGTGCCCGCATACACCCGTGTCGCGCCCCGGAGCAGAGCTTCCTGGACTAGCGCCTGCCCGATGCCCCGGTTGGCCCCGGTCACCAGAATTGATTTTCCTGCGACGATCACATCGCCTCCTCGCTCGTGGGTTTCGACTGTCTCGGCAATACAGATGCCGCAATGTCGAGAAACTGGGCTCACGATGTGCGCCCAGTTTCCGGCCCAGCCGGCGTCGATACTGGAAGGTGAGACACCCGCGAGGAAAAAGTGGTGACAGGTGGAGACAACCGATCTGATTGTGAGGGCGCGGGCCGGGGACGGCGAGGCGTTTCGAGAGCTGACCGAGCCACACCGGCGCGAGCTTCAGGTGCACTGCTACCGGATGCTGGGATCCCTTCAAGACGCAGAGGACGCCTTGCAAGACACCCTGCTGGCCGCGTGGCAAGGCCTCGACGGATTTCAGGAGCGAGCCTCGTTGCGTACGTGGCTCTACCGGATAGCCACCAACCGGTGTCTCAGCGTTCTTCGCTCGGCCCGTCGACGCCCGGCGAAGGAGTGGACAATGCAGATTGACCTGCCTGAGCCGACTCGGCTCGGCGAAATCGTCTGGCTTGAGCCATATCCCGATGCCCTTATCGAGGCCGCGCTGCCGCTGGATCCCGCGGCGCGCTATGAACAGACCGAAGCCGTCTCGCTGGCCTTTGTGACAGCGCTGCAGGTTCTGCCGGCTCGCCAGCGCGCCGTACTCATCTTGCGCGAGGTGCTCGGATACCACGCCGACGAAGTGGCCGACATGCTCGACTCGACTGTCGAATCGGTCAACAGTGCGCTCAAACGAGCGCGCGCTAGCCTGCAGAGCCGATTGCCGGCCGCGGGCGAGGACGGGCCGGCACCGGCGCCCGGCTCACCCGCCGAGCAGGAGCTGGTGGCGAAGTTCGTCCGTGCCTACCAGTCCGGCAATGTCGATGCGTTGGTCAACCTGCTGACCGCCGACGTCAGCGTCTCAATGCCGCCGATTCCCCTCGAATACCAAGGCCGCGACGTCGTTGCCCGCTTCTACGCCAGCATCTTCGGCGCCGGCCGGGTATACGACTTGGTGCCCACTCGGGCCAACGGCCAGCAGGCGTTCGGCGCCTACCTCCGCGCGCCCACCGGTGGCATCCGACATGGCGCCGGCCTGCTCGTCCTTACCCTCACCGGCGAGAAGATTTGCGCCCTGACTCGCTTCGACAACGACATGCTCCCACGGTTCGGGCTGCCCCGGTCGTTGCCGGGCTGACCGCCGGCTCATCCGCTAATCACTGTGCGGACAACAGGATTCCCCCTCGAACAGAAAGAACTGAAATTGAAAGGCGGACAACACATGAAGACACCTCCGATCGTGTCGGCGCAGGAGTGGGCCGCCGCGCGTCAACAGCTGCTGGTAACGGAGAAGGAGGTGATGCGCGCGCATGACGCGCTAGCGGCGCGGCGACGGCGGATGCCGTGGCTGGCGGTCGATAAGGAGTACGAGTTCGAGGGGCCCGAGGGGAAGGTCAACCTGCTGGGTCTCTTTCAGGGCCGGCGTCAGCTACTTGTCTACCGCGCCTTCGTCGGGCCCGACATCGACGGCTGGCCCGATCATGGCTGCCGCGGCTGCTCGATGATCGCCGACCACATCGGCAACCTGGCCCACCTCAACGCCCGCGATGCCACGCTGGTGTTCGCCTCGCGCGCACCGCAGCCCGGCATCGAGCGGCTGAAGGAGCGGATGGGCTGGCAGATGCCGTGGTACACGATCACCGACAGCTTTGACGTGGACTTCGGCGTGGACGAGTGGCACGGCACCAACGTATTCATCCACGACGGGGACCGGATTTTCCGCACCTACTTCATCAACAACCGCGGCGACGAGGTGTTGGGCAACACCTGGAGCTCTCTGGACATGACGCCGCTGGGCCGGCAGGAACTTTGGGAGGACTCGCCGGAGGGCTACCCCCAGAGCGCGCCCTACAAATGGTGGGACTGGCACGACGAATACGGCGAGCGCGAGCCGTCGCGATGGTTCGGTGAGCCTGATCCGAACGATCCCAACGACCAGCGTCCACCGCGCACCTGAGATCGGCGAACGTGGTCCCGCGCCGGCGGAATAGCGATTAGCATCCCGGATCATGCTCACCACGTTTCGCCGGTTGATGGACTTTGAGCTCAGCCTCGCCGAGCTCATCGGCGTCGGCGTAATCCTGGCGGGGCCGTACTTGCTGATCGGTCTGGTCTGGACCTGTACCCACGCGCCCTCGGTGGATGGACTTCGCGGCGTGGAGCTGCTGGTCTCGGTAATGGGGTCCATTGCGCTCTGGCCGGCCCTGTTATTAGGGCATGTCTGTGTCGGCTGACGCTGAGCTGTTGCCGTGGCTGCGCCGGATTCTCGACCGACGGGTGAGCGTCGGCGGGCTGACCGAGGTGACGGTGTGGCTGGCCGTTGGATACCTCACGGTCGGGCTGACCTGGTCGCTCTTCCATCCGGAAGGCGTGCAGCGCATACAGGAACAACTCGAACAGCGGCTGCAGTTGCCGGCCGGAACCACTTACCAGCTTGCGGCGCTGGGCGAAGCGAGCGTGCTGTGGCCGGTGGCCGCGGTACTGCCGTCGCTTACTTGCGCGCACTAGGTTCTCTGCGGGGAGGGAAGCTAGAAGGGAGCCGGCATGTCGGGAGCTACCAGTGACGTCTGGGAAGCGATGTCGACCGCGCGGACGATCCGGCGCTTCACTGACAAGCCGGTTGACGACGCCACGCTGGAACGATGTCTGCAGGCGGCGATGTGGGCGCCATCGGGGGCCAACGCGCAGGCATGGCGCTTCGTCGTGTTGCGGTCGCCCGAACAGCGGGCCGTGGTGGCCAAGGCGGCGGCCCGCGCGTTGGAGGTAATCGAGCCCGTCTACGGCATGAGCCGACCAGCCGACGATGACGACAGCCGGCGTGCCCGCACAAACCGCGCGACCTACGAATTGCACGACCGGGCCGGTGAGTTCACGTCGGTTCTGTTCGCCCAGAAGCACTTTCCGACAGCGTCGGAACTCCTGCTGGGCGGGTCGATCTTTCCGGCGATGCAGAATTTCCTGCTGGCGGCCCGCGCTCAAGGCCTGGGCGCCTGTCTGACCAGTTGGGGAGCCTACGGCGGCGAGCGGCTGTTGCGGGACGCCGTCGGCGTGCCCGACGATTGGATGCTGGCCGGGCACATCGTGGTGGGCTGGCCGAAGGGACGGCACGGGGCGGTGCGCCGTCGCCCGCTGGGTGAGGTGGTCAACCTCGACCACTGGGACGGGTGAACCGAACGGGTGCGTGGGCCGTAATCCGAACGGAGGACTAATTTGTCGACAGCGAAACGACATGATGATCAGTGGGCCGCGCGGCTGTCGGCCGTCGGGCAGGCGATCAGCCGGTACGGATTGGCCCTGACGCTGGCCTGGATCGGATTCGGCAAGTACATCAAGATGGAAGCCCGAGTCTTGATCGAACACAGCCCGTTGATGAGTTGGGTCTATGACGTCTTCAGCGCCACCACCGTCGCGCGCGGATTGGGGACGCTGGAGATCGCAGCTGCGATCCTCATCGCCAGTCGACCGGTATCGGCGCGGCTGTCGGCGATCGGCAGCGCATTGGCGATCATGCTGTTCTGTGGGACGTTGAGCTTTTTGTTCACCACGCCCGGTGTCGTCAGCCGGTTCGCCGGCCCCGTTCCGGTGCTCTCGGCGTTACCCGGGCAGTTCCTGCTCAAAGATGTTGTGCTGCTTGGTGTTGCGGTGTGGACTCTCGGCGAGGCGGTGCCGGCGCACCGCGCGTCGTCAGCTTTTGACGCCGACCGTGAACAGGTCGGAGATAGCCCGCGTCCATAGCGGCCGCCGCACCCGATGCTGCTCGACGATGGTGAACCCGGCGCCTTCGAACAGTCGCCGCATCTCGGCGGACGTTGGGTTGTGCGCGGGTGTCAACCTGCTGGGCGCCGGTAGGAGTGTCTGCCGTGCACTCATTGTCGACACGGCCACCAGGCCGCCCGGTGACAGTACGCGGTGGAATTCGCGCAATGCAGCCGGCTGGTCGAAGAAGTGGAATGCCGAGGTCGTCACGACCGCGTCCAATGCCCCGTCGTCAAAGGGCAACTGCTCGGCCGGGCCGCGCCGCCACTGCACCACGCTCGATCGGGAGCGGGCTTGGTTGAGCATGCCCTCGGACATGTCCACGCCGTAGACCGCGGCGGGGTGCAGGTCGCGCTCGATCCGGTCAGCCAGAATGCCTGTGCCGCAAGCGACATCGGCTACCCGCGCCGACTGGTGGTCGCGCAACTGCGCGACCACCTCGTCGTGCGCCGGGCGGTAGACCCACTGTTGCAAGAACGGCAGGTTGTAGGCCGGGGCAGCCACACCCCAGAACCGCGTGACGATGTCATTGAAACCGCGACGTTGCGGTGTCTGCGTCACTTGGTCGAGGTGTAGTAGATCGTGTCGGCCATCGACACCGAGTCGCTGGTCTGCGGGACCGGCGGAAGGCCGTGCTCGGCCAGCAGCTCACTCATCGGCTGGCCGACCGAGCGCCAGCCCAACCCGTTCAGGTATTCGGCGACGTCATTGCGGTCACCCTGGTAGCCGAGCTCCTCGAAGTTCAGATCGAAGCCATGGGCACGCCACTTGTCGGTGGCCTTGCGCATCAACTCGCGCGCCTTGTCCTGATCGGCGTCGGGCATGTCGGGGATGGCCTCGGTGGCCAGCCGGCTGCCGTCGGCGCTGAGCGCGGAGATGTTGTCCAGCAAGCGGTCCTGCGCGTCGGGCGGCAGGTAGCCGAGCAATCCCTCGGCGATCCAGGCGGTGGGCTGGGTCGGGTCGAAGCCGGCCTCGGTCAACGCGGCCGGCCAGTCGTTACGCAGGTCGACAGCGACCGTGCGGCGATCGGTGGTCGGGGCTGCGCCCAACTTGGCCAGGGTCTCGGTCTTGAACGCGATCACCTCGGGCTGGTCAACCTCGAAGACGGTCATGCCGACGGGCCACTCCAAGCGGTAGGCGCGGGCATCGAGGCCGGAGGCCAGAATCACCGCCTGGCGGACACCGGCTTCGGTCGCCTCATGGAAGAACGCGTCGAAGAAGCGGGTCCGGGCGGCCATCGCGTCAGGCATCTGCTGGAGCTTCCAGGTGGAATCCTCCTCGTCGACGTCGGCGGCGTTCAGGTCTCCGGTGGCCAAACGAGTCAAGAAGTCGATGCCGACGGCGCGCACGAGGGGCTCGGCGAACTGGTCGTTGATCAGGGGGTTGTCGGCCTTGGTGGCGACGGCTCGGGCCGCGGCAACCATCGTGGCTGTTGCTCCAACGCTGGTCGCGAGGTCCCAGGTGTCGTTATCGGTGCGCGGCATGCGTGCTCCTCAGCTAGTCGGGACGTACTTAGTTAGCATAACAAGTATTTAGCCGATCTATCAACTTGCGGACGGAACGCTGGTAGATCAGCGGTCGCTGATCGCGGCGGTGACTCGCGCGACGCGCCGTCCGATGGCATCGATCCGCTTACGCGCCAGTGCCTCCAGCGGATGGACGGCCACAATCATCGCGACGCGGCCGCGGGGATCGAAGACCGGCGCAGCGATCGTCGCCACCGGTTGGTCTTGACGCGCGCTGTCGTCATCGGGCAGGAAGCCGATCGTGGTGAATTCCATCAGGAGCTGATCGGTGATCTCGCGGACGTGGTCGGGCAATCCGTCACTGGGCAGAGTTCCCATCACGTGAGCGGCCTGAGTCAATGCCGGCGTCGTGCAGTCCACGTCGAACCCACGCTGACGGGTGCGGGCCAGCACCTCTTCGAGGCGACGCGTGAGCACGGCGTTGGTGGCCGCGCTGCGCTCGATCCAGGCCCGCTGCTCTTCTGGGGTATCCCAGGCGGCGAATGCGACTCCGAAGGGCGGGGCGTAACGGATCCGTTCGCCCGGCGCGCCGCTGGACCGCCGACCGGCATCCTCAAACGCAGTGATCAGCAGCGAATCGCCGACTCGCTCGACAACCGATGTGGCATAACCGAATTCCCCGGCAAGGCTCAGCGCGGTGATTCGCGCGCTGTGTGCCAGTGGCCGGGAGGTCTCGACCCGCGCCGCCACCACTGCCAGTGCCGGCCCCAACGAAAACGTCTTGTCGATCGGATCGCGATTGATCCAGCCGCGATCAGACAATGTGGTCAGGATCGCGTGCGCGGTCGCTTGGGTCAGCCCGAGTTCACGCACCACATCGGAGAACCGGAGCCGGTCTTCGGAGGGCGCGGCGAGCAGCTCGATCACGTCGAGCACGCGCGTGGTCGGTGGCGACGACGGAATGGCTTGACTTCCTTTCGCGGCGCTTCGTAGTCTGAC
>DATAZN010000086.1:0-40675 GCA_036272035.1 Mycobacterium sp.
TTCGGCGGGCTGAGTTCGGTCATGGGTGCTGACTCGACACCGAAATCACTTCTCCAGTCAGGTAACTGGAGTATTCACTGGCCAGGAAGGCGATGGTGGCCGCGACTTCCCACGGCTCGGCAGCGCGGCCGAAAGCCTCACCGGCCGACAGCTGATCGAGCAGTTCTGTCGAGCTCGTCTTGTCGAGGAACTTGTGCCGGGCAATGCTGGGCGACACAGCGTTGATCCGCACCCCGTATTCGACGGATTCGATTGCGCTGCAACGTGTCAACGCCATCACACCGGCTTTGGCCGCCGCATAGTGGGACTGCGAGTGCTGCGCACGCCAGCCGAGCACGCTGGCGTTGTTCACGATGACGCCGCCGTGCTCAGCGTCGCGGAAATACCGCAGCGCCGCCCGGGTGGTGCGCAGGACCGACGTCAGCGTGACGTTCAGGACGCGGTCCCACTCGTCGTCGCTCATGTCGACCACCGGAGTCTGACCGCCCAGGCCCGCATTGTTGACCAGCACGTCGAGCCTGCCTAGTCGCGCGGTGGTGGAGGCGATCAGCGCGTCGACCTGCGCGGTGGACGTGACGTCGCAGACCACGCTCTCGACCCGGCCCAGTCCCAGTGCGGACAGCTCGTCACGGGTTTCGCCGAGGCGTCGTTCGTGATGATCGGAGACCACGACGTCAGCGCCTTCGGCGAGCGCGCGCCGGGCGGTCGCAGACCCGATCCCGGTGCCGGCCGCGGCCGTGACGATCACCACCTTGCCTTTCAGAAGTCCATGTCCGGCAACTTCTTTCGGCGCAACGGCGAGCGTCATCGAGCCTCCCTGGGTAGACCGAGCACGCGCTCGGCGATGATGTTGCGCTGTATCTCGTTAGAGCCGCCGTAGATGGTGTCCGCGCGGGTGAACAGGTAGAGCCGCTGCCATTCGTTGAAGTCGCCGCCGGTCAGCACTAGGCCCGCCTTACCCTGCACCTCCATCGCGATCTCACCGAGATCGCGATGCCAGTTGGCCCACAACAACTTCGAGACGTTGTCCTGGCCGGGCTGTTCGACGTCCATGGTCGCCAACGCGTAGGAGCGCATCGCCCGCAGGCCGGCCCAAGACCGGGTCAGGCGTTCGCGAATCAGCGGATCATCGGCGGCGCCTGTGCTTTTAGCGAGCTCGACGACGGCACTCAGCTCACGGGCGTAGACGATCTGTTGGCCGAGCGTCGACACACCGCGCTCGAAGGTCAGCGTTCCCATCGCGACCTGCCAGCCATCACCGGGCTGACCGACCACGAGATCGGCGTCGGTCCGGGCGTCGTCGAAGAAGACCTCGTTGAACTCGGAGTCACCGGTCAGCTGGACGATCGGACGAACCTCGACCCCCGGCTGGTCGAGCGGGACGAGCAGATACGACAGGCCGGCGTGACGCTTGGAACCCTTTTCGCTGCGCGCCACCACGAAGCACCACTGCGCCCAGTGCGCCAGCGACGTCCACACCTTCTGGCCGTTGATGACCCACTCGTCGTCATCGAGCACTGCGGTGGTGGACACGTTAGCCAGGTCGCTGCCGGCGCCGGGTTCGGAATAGCCCTGCGACCACAGTTCGGTGACGTCGAGAATCCGCGGCAGAAAACGCTGCTGTTGCTCCGGCGTGCCGAAGGCGATCAGCGTCGGACCCAACAGTTCTTCACCGAAGTGGTTGACCTTCGCGGGCGCGTTGGCGATCGCGTATTCCTCGTAGAACGCCACCCGATGAGCAACCGACAGGCCACCACCGCCGTGCTCGGCCGGCCAGCCCAGACAGGTCAGGCCCGCCTGCGCCAGGTGCTGGTTCCAGGCCCGCCGCTCCTCGAACGCCTCGTGCTCGCGACCGGGCCCGCCGAGCCCCTTGAGCGCGGCGAAGTCGCCGACCAGGTTCTCGGCCAGCCAATCGCGGACCTCGGACCTGAACTCCTCGACGCCTTGCACCCTTGTAGGCTAACCTACCAAGCACTTGCTTCGTTAGGCCCCGGCGATGATGAGCCGTGCAGCGGCGGTAGATCAGCCGGGCAATCCGCACCAAGGAGTTCGATGCCGAGCCATCCGCAGACCATTCCTGCGGCGCTGGACCACATGGCTCGCCAGCTTCCCGACCACAACGCGCTGGTCACGCCGGATCGAACCCTCACCTTCGGCGAGCTGCGGAACGAAGTGCGGCGCGCGGCGGCGGCGATGATCAGCCTCGGCGTGCAGACCGGTGATCGGGTGGCGATCTGGTCTCCGAACACCTGGCACTGGGTGGTCGCCTGCCTGGCCACCCACTATGCCGGTGCCACCGTGGTACCGCTGAACACCCGCTACACCGCGACCGAGGCTTCCGACATCCTGGCTCGCACCGGCACGCCGTTGCTGGTGGCGATGGGCGAGTTTCTCGGGGCGGACCGGGTCGCCGACCTCGACCGCGTCGCATTGCCCGATCTGCGGCACATCGTGCGGGTGCCCATCGATGTTGACGACGGCACCTGGGACGAATTTGTGAGCCACGGAGCTGATGACCGGGCCCTCGAGGCGGCTGACGCCCGCGCCGCGGCGGTCCGGCCCGACGACGTCTCCGACGTCTTGTTCACCTCCGGCACCACCGGCCGCAGCAAAGGCGTGCTGTGTGCGCACCGGCAGTCACTGGCCGGTTCGGCGGCGTGGGCGGCCTGCGGCAAGATCACCAGCGACGACCGCTACCTCTGCATCAACCCGTTCTTCCACAACTTCGGCTACAAGGCCGGAATCCTGGCCTGCCTGCAAACCGGCGCCACGCTGATCCCGCAGCTGACCTTCGACGGCGAGCAGGCGTTGCGCGCGGTCGCCGAACACCGGATCACCGTGCTGCCCGGACCGCCGACCATCTATCAAACGCTGCTCGACCATCCCGCCCGTAACCGCTACGACTTGAGCTCGCTGCGTTTCGCGGTCACCGGCGCGGCGACGGTGCCGGTTGTGCTGATCGAGCGGATGCAGACCGAACTCGACATCGACATCGTGCTGACCGCCTACGGCCTGACCGAGGCCAACGGGATGGGCACCATGTGCCGCGCCGACGACGACGCGGTCACGGTGGCCACCACCTGTGGGCGGCCGATCGCGGAATTCGAGCTGCGCATCAACGGGGCTCATGGCGCCGAAACAGGAGAGGTGCTGCTGCGTGGTCCCAATGTGATGCTCGGCTACCTCGATGATCCGGACGCCACTGCGGCGACCGTGGACACCGACGGCTGGCTGCACACCGGTGACTTCGGAAAGCTTGATCCCGCAGGCAATCTCCAGATTACCGACCGGCTGAAAGACATGTACATCTGCGGCGGCTTCAACGTCTATCCCGCCGAGATCGAGCAGGTGCTGACCCGTCTGGACGGTGTGCTGGACTGCGCGGTGATCGGCGTACCCGACGAGCGACTCGGCGAAGTCGGCCGGGCGTTCCTGGTGACGCGGCCCGACTCCGGGCTCGACGAAGCCACAGTGATCGCTTACACCCGTGAGTACTTGGCGAACTTCAAAGCTCCACGTTCGGTGAGGTTTGTCGACGCGCTGCCGCGCAACGCCGGCGGCAAGGTGGTCAAACCGCTACTGCGAGAGATGATGTGATGGATCTGCAATTCGACAACGAGACGCTGACATTTCAGCAGGAGGTGCGCGACTTCCTGTCGTCGCACCGGGACACGTTTCCGACGCGCTCGTATGACACCGCGGAGGGTTTCGAACAGCACCGCCGTTGGGACAAAGTGCTTTTCGACGCAGGACTGTCGGTGATCACCTGGCCGCGGAAGTACGGTGGCCGGGACGCGACACTACTGCAGTGGGTGGTCTACGAGGAGGAGTACTTCCGGGCCGGCGCACCCGGGCGGGCCAGCGCCAACGGTACCTCGATGCTGGCGCCGACATTGTTCACGCACGGCACCGAAGAGCAGCTGGATCGGGTGCTGCCGAAAATGGCCAGCGGCGAGGAGATTTGGGCGCAAGCCTGGTCGGAGCCCGAGTCCGGCAGCGACCTGGCTTCACTGCGCTCGACGGCGACTCGAACCGACGGCGGCTGGCTGCTCAACGGTCAGAAGATCTGGAGCTCGCGAGCGCCGTTCGGCGACAGGGCGTTTGGGTTGTTCCGCTCCGATCCCGAAGCGCAGCGTCACAGCGGCTTGACGTATTTCATGTTCGACCTGAAGGCAGGCGGGATCACCGTGCGGCCGATCGCCCAACTCGGCGGTGATACCGGGTTCGGCGAGATTTTTCTCGACGACGTGTTCGTCCCCGACGCGGACGTGATCGGCCAGGCGAACGACGGCTGGCGGGCGGCGATGAGCACGTCGAGCAACGAGCGCGGGATGTCGCTGCGCAGCCCGGCCCGGTTCCTGGCCTCCGCGGAGCGCCTGACCGAACTGTGGAAAAGCAACGGCGACAGCGCCTTCGGTGATCAGGTTGCCGACGCCTGGATCAAGGCGCAGGCCTATCGCCTGCACACCTTCGGCACCGTGACTCGGCTGGCCGGCGGTGGCGAACTAGGTGCGGAGTCCTCGGTGACCAAGGTGTTCTGGTCCGACCTGGACGTCGCGGTGCACCAGACCGCGTTGGAGATCCGCGGCGCCGACGGTGAACTGGCCAACGCCTGGACGGACGGGTTGCTGTTCGCATTGGGCGGGCCGATCTATGCGGGCACCAACGAGATTCAGCGCAACATCATTGCCGAACGGCTGCTGGGACTGCCCCGGGAGAAGTCCAAATGAGATTCGATCTTGACGAACAGCAGCGCGACTTCGCCGCAAGCATCGACGCGGCGCTGGCAGCTGCCGACCTGCCGAATGCGGTGCGCGCCTGGGCAGCCGGCGACACCGGCCCCGGACGCAAGGTCTGGGCGCGGCTGGCCGACCTGGGGGTTATCGCGCTGGCGGTGCCGGAGCGGTTCGACGGCATCGACGCGCACCCGGTCGACCTGGTCGTCGCGTTCGAACGGCTGGGCCGCTGGTGCGTACCCGGACCGGTCACCGAATCCATTGCGGTAGCGCCACTTTTGCTCGCCGAGGATGAGCGGTGTGCGGCGCTGGCCAACGGCGAACTGATCGCCACCGTCGCGCTGCCACCTTACGTGCCACGCGCCGTGGACGCGAATGCAGCCGGACTGGTCCTGGCCGCCGACCTCGACGGGACGGTGCGCGAAGCGAGTGCCGGCGAACACCACGATTCCGTAGACCCCAGCCGCCGGTTGTTCGAGGTCAGCGCCGGGGGGTCGACGTGGCAGGCCGACGTGGCACGCGCGTGCGAGTTCGGCGCGCTGGCCACCGCCGCCCAGCTGGTGGGGGCGGGCCAGGCTCTGCTGGACGCCGCGGTGGACTACGCCAAGCAGCGCGCCCAGTTTGGCCGGGTCATCGGTTCGTATCAGGCGATCAAGCACAAGCTGGCCGACGTGCATATCGCGCTCGAGTTGGCCCGCCCACTGGTGTACGGCGCCGCGCTGTCGCTGGCCGATCGGTCGCCCGACACCGCCCGCGACGTGAGTGCGGCCAAGGCGTCCGCGTCGGATGCCGCATTGTCGGCCGCGCGATCGGCTCTGCAGACGCACGGCGCCATCGGGTTCACCGCCGAGCATGATTTGTCGCTGTGGCTACTCAGGGTCCAGGCGCTGCGATCCGCCTGGGGCGACCCGGCAACGCATCGGCGACGGGTTCTGGAGGCACTGTGAGTCGCGCCGGCGACGATGCAGAGCGCGGCGATGGGGAGAAGTGGCGCTATGAGTGACGAACGGGAACTGCTGCGCGAAACTGTCGCGGCGCTGGCGGCCAAGCACGCCTCCCCTGCCGCGGTTCGTGAGGCGATGGAATCCGAAGGTGGCTACGACGAATCACTGTGGCGGCTGCTGTGTGAGCAGGTCGGCGCTGCCGCTCTGGTGGTGCCCGAGGAATTCGGCGGCGCCGGCGGCACTCTCGGTGATGCCGCTGTCGTCCTCGAAGAACTCGGCAAGGGCCTGGTGCCCAGCCCGCTGCTCGGCACCACGCTGGCCGAACTGGCGCTGCTGGCCGCGGACCAGCCCGACGCCGACGCGCTTGGTTCGCTGGCCGAGGGTACTGCGATCGGCGCGGTGGTGTTCGACGCCGACTACGTCATCAACGGCGATGTCGCCGACATCGTCATCGCGGCCCACGACGGCAAGCTGGATCGATGGACAGAATTCAGCGCCGAGGGGCTCCCGTCGATGGACCCAACCCGCCGGCTGGCCCGGCTCACACCCGAGAGCACAGCTCCGCTGGGCACGGATCCCGGTGTGGCCGATGCCGCGGCGATACTGCTGGCCGCCGAACAGATCGGTGCCGCCACCCGCTGCCTGGACCTGACCGTCGACTACACCAAGGAGCGTCAGCAGTTCGGCCGGCCGATCGGCAGCTTCCAGGCGCTCAAGCACCGGATGGCCGATCTCTACGTCGCGGTGCAGGCGGCCCGCGCCGTGGTGAACGACGCCGCGGATGCCCCGTCACCGACATCGGCGGCGTTGGCCCGCGTAGCAGCCACCGAGGCATTCAGCACGGTGGCAGCCGAAGGCATTCAACTGCACGGCGGTATCGCGATCACATGGGAACACGATATGCAGCTGTATTTCAAACGCGCGCACGGCAGCTCGCAAGTGCTAGGGCCGGCCGGCGAGCACTTGCGCCGGCTGGAATCCGAAGTGTTCTCGCGCGGCGACGATGCAGGGCGCGCAGCGCGATGAGGAGGAGCCGGGCTGCTCTAACGTTGACCGCATGACCGATCACGTCGCACGACGCGCCGGGATCCCGCCGTTCTATGTGATGGACGTCTGGCTGGCCGCGGCCGAACGCCAACGCAGCCACGGCGATCTGGTGAACCTGTCAGCGGGCCAGCCCAGCGCCGGCGCTCCCGAGCCGGTGCGCGCCGCCGCCGCATCCGCGTTGCATCTCAACCAGCTGGGCTACACCGTGGCGCTGGGCATTCCGGAGCTGCGGGCCGGGATCGCCGCGTCGTACCTCGACCGGTACGGCGTGCAGGTCGAGATGGATGACGTAGTGGTGACGACGGGATCGTCCGGAGGCTTTCTGCTGGCGTTCCTGTCCTGCTTCGACGTCGGCGATCGGGTGGCGGTCAGCAGCCCCGGCTATCCCTGCTACCGCAACATCCTGACCGCACTCGGGTGTGAGGTCGTGGTGATCGAATGCGGGCCGGAGACCCGATTTCAGCCCACCGCGCAGATGCTGGCCGAGCTCGACCCGCCCGTGCGGGGCGTTGTCGTCGCCAGCCCGGCCAACCCGACGGGTACCGTCATCCCGCCCGCGGAACTCGCGGCGATCGCCTCCTGGTGTGACGAGTCCGGAGTCCGGCTGATCAGCGACGAGGTCTACCACGGCCTGGTCTACGACGGCGCCCCACAGACCAGCTGCGCCTGGAGCACGTCGCGAAATGCTTTCGTGGTCAACAGCTTTTCCAAATACTTCGCGATGACAGGATGGCGCCTGGGCTGGTTGCTGGTGCCGACTGCACTGCGCCGAGCGGTAGACCGTCTGACCGGAAACTTCACCATCTGCCCACCCGTGCTGTCGCAGCACGCCGCGGTCGCGGCGTTCACCCCGGAAGCCGTCGACGAAGCAAACGGGCATCTACACCAGTACGCCGTCAATCGTGCGACGCTGCTCGACGGCTTGCGCGGCATCGGTATCGACCGGCTGGCACCCACCGATGGCGCGTTCTACGTCTACGCCGACGTATCGGAAATCACCGGTGATTCGATGGCTTTCTGCTCAAAGCTGTTGGCCGACACCGGTGTGGCGATTGCGCCCGGTATCGACTTCGATCCTGCGCGCGGCGGCTCCTACGTCCGGCTCTCCTTCGCCGGACCTGCCGGCGACATCGACGAGGCGCTGCGCCGAATGGGCAGCTGGCTGCAGGGTGGTTAGGACGTCAGCTCGTCGATTCGGGCTTCGAGCGCGGAGCGCTCGCCGGTGTCCGCCACGTTGATCCCGAACCGGTCGGTCAGCGTGTCGACCACCGCGGCGGCATCTGGCAGAACGATCTTCTCGGTCTTACCGTCGCGGTGGATGGAGAGATGGCGATCCGAGAGATTGTATCGCCCGTCGGCCGTCACCATAGAGGCCATCAGGTTGGTGACAAAATGCGATGAGGGATGGGTCGAGACGTACCAACTCCCGACCTTCAAATCGATCGGCGGCGCTGCCCTGGTGGAGAATTCGTATAACGACTGCCACTCGTCGCGGATCAGCGCCTCCAGCACCAGACCACCCCGGCGCTCCTGAAGACGATAGGGCTCATGCGTTGTCTGCTGGATGCTGCCGATCTCCAACCGGAGGGGCGACGTCGGCGTCTGACCGCCGAAACCTACGTCGACCAGTAACAGTTGCCGCGCATCGGGGAGGCTTACCGCCAGAACAGTGTGCGTTTGTGACGGTACCGGCGCGCCGGGTTGCATCGTCTAGACCACCCGGGCCGCGAACCGCCGCACCCCGAAGCCGACTGCTTCCAGCACATGACCCATCAGGCCGTTGTGCTCGTAGCAGTAGCCACCGCGGCGTCGGTGAACCAGCTTGTCGGCCAACGCCTCTGGGCTCAAGTCGTCGACCGGCACGGCCAGCAGCGGATCAAGGTTCTCGAATGGAATCATTCGGGTGTGCGCCGTCACCAATTCATGCAGGACATCGAAGGTTGGGTCGGCCGCGCCGCGGTAGCCGATCCGTTCGAAGTACCCGTTCAGATCCAGCGTCATGGGGGTCATTGTGACCAGTGACGGCCGGGTCACACCACGCGGGCCTCCACGAGGCTCAACGGCGATGCGGTCGAGACTAATCGAGTCATCTGAAATCCAGCTTCGCTGAGCAGTTTTCGGTACTCTGCGGCCGTGCGTTCGCGGGCAGCCAAGTTCAGCAGCATCTCCAGGTCCGCCCATTTACCCGGGAAGTCCCGGTCGTGGTCGGGGATCACCAGTTCCACCAACAGGATGGTGGAATGTCGGCCTGCCGCAGCGCGAACATTGCGCAGGATCTGCACCGCCTTGTCGTCTGGCCAGTCGTGCATGATGTTCTTGAGCACATACGCGTCGCCACCGGCCGGAACGCTGTCGAAGAACGATCCCGCTTCGATCCGAACACGATCAGCCACACCTTGCTCGCACAAGATCTTTGGCCCGTCCGACACGACCGCCGGTATGTCGTACAGCACACCTCGTGAGTGCGGCGTCGCCGACAGGATGCTGGCCAGCAGTGATCCGTGCCCGCCGCCGACGTCGACGATCGTGGGGTAGGCACTGAAGTCGTACCCCGCCGCCACGGAAGCATCGGTCAGCTCCGAGATGCTGGCCATGGTTCGATTGAAAAGATCGGCGTGCCGCGGATCCTCGGCGAAATAGTCGAAGCTCTCCTTGCCGTGCAATGCCGGGACTACAGATTTTCCGGTACGAATCGAATCCCCCAGCAACGTCCACCGTTCGCGTTGCTCGCGCGATCCGTAAAACTGGGCAGCCCACGCCATCGACGCCTCCGAGTCCGAACACAGCGTTCGGGCAAGGGAATTCAACTCGTAGCGGCCGTCGCGGCGACGATGGAAGACGCCTCTACCGATCAATGCACGCAGCAGCCGGCGCAGTGCGTCCGAATCCGCACCGACCTTCGCCGACAACTCGTCGATGGTCAACGGGCCGTCGGCCAAGGCGTCGGCGACGCCCAGGTCGGCAGCGACGGTGATCGCCTGCGACACCCAGGTCGCGATGATCATCTCCATCATCGTCGCGGGCGCGGGCATCAACCGCTGGTTGAGTCGATACAGATGATGGCGCACCCACTCGACGACGCGGGCGGCCGCGGCAGGCGGCACCTTCGCAGTCGTCGACATCACTGCACCTCGGCGAGTGACCCGCGACTGATCTCAGTCGAGATATCGCGATGACTGACCCAACCGAGGAACCGCGTCAGCACCCACGTCATCAAGCGGTCCGAGATGAGCGCTGCCGGCCGCAGCACCGACTCGCTGCGCGACACCTGCTGCATCGTCACCCAGGACACCGCCTTGACCTTGCGGCGCCGGGTCTTCTCGTACCAGCGCAGGGCGGTGCTGACATCGACGCCTTCGGGTAGGTCTGACAGCGCCTTGCACAGCACCATCGTGTCCAGCAAAGCCTGATTGGTGCCCTGCGCGAGCGTGGGCGGCATCGTGTGCGCGGCGTCGCCGAGCAGCGTCACCGCACCGGCGCCGGCGGCGGGAACCGGGTGCCGGAAATGCGGAAACGGCGACGGGGCCAGATCGTCGTCGGTCAGAGTTGCGAGGACCTCATCGACCAGATCGGACCAGCCCGCGAAATGCGATCGGATCATTTCGATCGGACGTTGCGGCCTGACAAAATCCGGCGACCAGGGCAAGTCGAACCACCACTGCAGAGCAGAACCGCCGGCGGGCCACAGGCCAAGGCTTCCGTGCTCGCCGATCATCATCCTGGCGACACGCGGCTCGAGAATGCCGGGAAGGTTGACAAGGCCCTGCCAGCTGCACCATCCCGTCGACTTCGCAGCCGGCGCACCGACGATATCGCGGACAACCGAGTGCAGGCCGTCCGCGCCGATCAGCACATCTCCGTCGGCTGAGCTGCCGTCCTCGAAGTCGACCCGTACGCCATTACCGTCATTGATTACCCGCACGGCACGGGAGTTCCGGCGGATGCGATCCGCCGGAAAGCCTTTGAGCAGTCGTTCCAGCAGGATTCGACGCGGCACCATCCGAACCGACGCCCCCAGCCGGTTCACCATCGCGTCGAGGTCCATGGTGGCGATCGGCCGGCCGGTGGAAGTCGTGACCCGCACGGCCGACAGCGGCTGACCGGCCCCGCTCATGTCGACACCGAGCTGGTCGAGAACCGTTGCGCCGTTGGACCAGATCGTCACGGCGCCGCCGCCGGCGGTCACGTTGGGGCGCTGGTCGAAGACGGTGACGTCGTGTCCGTCGCGCAGCAACCCGCGGGCGACCGAAATGCCGCTCACGCCCGCGCCGACAACCAGGATCCGGGATTTCAATAGATGCCCCGCCCTAGTCCTCTGCGTGCCGTTCGTAGTCCCACCGCTCCAGCCACGCCTGCAGTTTCACCAGGCCGTACCCGACAACGGGGGTGGCGACCCAGAAGTAGACCATCAGCAGCGGACTCATCTCGAAACCCTTCTCAACCCTATGCTGCTACCACGCGATACTTCGACGAAAAGTTCACCACGGCGCCTAGCATCCCCGCATGACGGACTTCGCGGATTTGCGGCCCGACGACCAGCAGGCGATCGGCAAGACACTACTGACTCTGCTGGCAAGCTTCCGCAACCGCGACGCGGAGGCGCTGCACGCGGTGTATTCCGACGACGCCGACTGGGTGAACGCCTTCGGCACGGTCAAACGCGGGCGCGACGAGATCGTCGACTACCTCAGGGGCCTGTTCGCCGACGACAACTTCAACCGAGGCGAACCCGAAGGCCCGCCCGAGACCAGCTTCCGGGTGTTGACACCCGAGGTCGTTCTGGTGTCTGCACACCTACGGATCAAAGGTCAGGGGCTGATCGGCGGCGGCACGCTCGACCGGGACAACTTCTCGCTCCGCGCATTGCAGCGTCGGCCCGATGGATCGTGGCTGATCGTCTCGGAGATGTTCCAGGACGCGAATACCGAAACAACATACGCGCAATGAGAAAATGGGCCGGTGAGCCTGGTGATCTCCGACCACGAGCGGGCAGCGCTGGCCGAACTTGGACAGTTCCCACTCTTCGCCGCGCTGACCGGCCGGCGATCGCGACGGTTTCCGGTCGGCGGCCGGATCCCCGCCGGGGCGCTGGCCTTCACCAGTCGTCGGCAGGTCCAGCCACTGTCGGAAGTCGAACGGGCCCTCATCATTTCGGTCACCGGCGGAGTGACTGGCTGGAATTTCGGAATCACCCATAACCCCAGCTACGCACCGTTGTTTCCCAACTACGCGGGAAGCGCGACAGGCCGAACCTTCCCCTCGGCCGCGGGCTTCCACACCAGCCAGTTGTTCTTCACCGACGACACCGGCAGCTACGTGCTACCCAACCGCGACGAGCCGCCGCGCGAATTCGACAGCATCGAGGGTTGGATCGACCACACCGCGGCGTCCTATGTGCGGATTTCGGATGCCCGCCTGGAATTGCCTCGCGAAGAACCGTATATGGAAGGCCACAACATCTGGATCGGAAACCATCCTGGCAGCCTGCTGGCCTTCCCGGTGGCCGATCTCGCCGAGCATCTGATGGAGAATCTATGGTTCTTCGCGGCCAACGGCTACCCGATCACCGACGACATCAACGGCCGCAATATCCCGGGCCTTGACCGGTTTTCGTTACCACATGCCAATGATCCGCTTCCGTTGTCCTTCGTCGAGCAGTACACGATCACTGAGGCCAGCGCGGAACTGGCGATCGCCACCAACAACGGGGTGCTGGCGTTGCAAGCAATGGGTCTCGGCGGCTGGACCTATGACGGGCTCGACCGGTTGTCGGTACTGGGCGGCTCCGGTGATCCGCGGGCGCCGGGGTTGGGCTTCGTCGCCGACGACGACGAACGCTGGCCCTTCCCGAACGTCACCGGACTGCACGGATACTTTGAGACGCTCAGCCCGCCGCATGTGCCGTCGGTGGCAGCCGGCGTGCAAAAACTTGTGGCCCGAAAGTTCAGTCCTGGCGGGCCATTCCACCCGGATACACCCGGACCGTGGTCGGATACCCAGAAGGTGCGCGGCTCCGCGCTGCCGCCGGAAGGCGTTCAAGAAGTAGTGACCGCTGAAGCGTCCTACATCTACGACTCCTTCGGCAAGCTGCCGGGCACGGTGCCGACGGTGCACGTCCTGATGTACCTACAGGCCCAACATCTCGACACGGACTTCTACGACGAATTATTCGGTCCCGGTGCTTATCTGAGCACTCATGCCGAGCATCAAGACCGCTGGCACCGACGCTAGACGGGTCTGCTCGCGTTCATCGTGACGCCGGTGGGCGCGAATGAGTCCGGGTCGGCAATTTCCCAGTCGGACCGCCAAGTGGCCGGCGCATGGTGGAGCAGTTCTCCCGGTGCGAGCCATTCGAAAAGCTCGGCGTAGGAACGTTGCTCGGTGGGCGATAGCCGCTTGCGCAGCATGTGCGGGTTGAGCGTGGACGGGTCGGCGACGCCCATCGAGGCCATGATCTGCATCGCCTGAGCGACGGTGGCCCGCTGGTAGCGGTAAACGCGTTCGCTCTTGTCGGCGACGTCAAGCGCGCGGGCGCGATAGGGGTCCTGGGTTGCGACGCCGACCGGGCAGTGATTGGTGTGGCATCGCTGCGATTGGATGCAGCCCGTCGCCATCATCATCGACCGCGCCGAGTTGGTGTAATCCGCACCCTGGATTATTCGCTTGACGATGTCGTTTCCGGTGGCGACCTTGCCGCTCGCCCCGATCCGTATCCGGTCCCGCAGACCCGTCGCGACCAAGGCGTTGTGGACGGTCATCAGTCCGTCGGTGAGCGGAAGGCCAACGTGGTCTTCGTATTCCAGCGGCGCCGCGGCGGTTCCGCCTTCAGCGCCGTCGACGATGACGAAGTCGGGCGTCACTCCCTCGGCCAGCATCGCCTTACAGATCGCCAGCACGTCGACGCGGGAGCCTACGCACAGCTTGAAGCCGACCGGTTTTCCACCGCAAAGCTCACGCACCCGCGCGACGAACAGGATCAGTTCCCGCGGGGTGTGAAATGTTGAATGCGCTGCCGGGCTGACACACTTCTGACCGACCGGGACTCCGCGATAGTCGGCGATCTGCTTGCTGACCTTTGCAGCCGGGAGCACGCCACCGATGCCGGGCTTGGCGCCCTGGCTCAACTTGATCGAGATGCACTTGACCAGATCGTGAGCGGCTTTGTCCGCGAACTCATCCGGATCGAACGCGCCGTCTTCGGTGCGGGCGCCAAAATATCCGGAGCCGAGCTCCCAGATCACATCGGCGCCTCCGAGATGATAGGGGGTCAGCCCCCCCTCGCCTGTGTCGTGGGCGAACCGTCCCTTGCGGGCGCCGTTGTTCAATGCGCGTAGGGCGTTGCCCGACAGCGCACCGAAGCTCATCCCCGAGACGTTCATCAGTGCCATGTCATACGGTCGCGCGCAATCGGGCCCACCGATTCGTACTCGGTACGGCTCGGTGGGGGGCTCGACCGGAGCCGTGGAATGCACCAGATACTCGTAGCCGATCTCATCGATATCGCGCTCGGTCCCGTATGCCTGTTCGGCAGCGGTGCCCTTGGCCCGCTCGTAGATCAGCGAGCGGACGTCACGATCGAAGGGGCGCCCGTCGAAGTTGGGCTCGATGAAGTACTGCTGTATTTCCGGGCGCAGCGCCTCCAGCAGAAAACGCATGTGCCCAAGCACCGGGTAGTTGCGCAGCACCGAGTGCTTGCGCTGGGCGAGGTCATAGATGCCCAGGGCCGTGACGACTACGACCAAGGCAGCCGGAATCCACCAGCCCCACGGCCCCACGACAGCCAGGAACAGCAAGGCCCCCGCCAGAATTGTTGACAATGCGACACAGCCAAACCGGATCAACGCAGCCCTACCTCCCGCCCATTCTTCATCGCGAGCGTAGCCTCAGCGCGAATTTTCAAACCACGGTCTACAACCAGGTGTCCTGGGTGGTCGTGGTGAGGAATGCTTCCAAGTCGTCGCGCCACTGCGCGGGCGTGGTTTTGTCCGGCTCGATGCCGGTGTAGTCGCCGCGATAGAACAGCAGCGGCCGCGGCTTGATTTTCGGTACTTCGGACAGCGACTTCACCGCGCCGAACACCACGAAGTGATCGCCGCCGTCGTGCACCGAGGCCACCGTGCAGTCGATGTAGGCCAGCGATCCGTCGATGACCGGCGAGCCGAGTTCCGAAGGGTGCCAGTCGATACCGGCGAATTTGTCCGGTTCCTTCGAGCCGAAGCGGGCCGAGACGTGCTGCTGGCTCTCGGTCAACACGTTGACGCAGAAATTCCCGCTGACCTCGATGGCCTTCCAGGACCGCGACACCTTGGTCGGACAGAACAGCACGAGCGGAGGGTCCAGTGACAGCGCCGCAAAGGATTGGCAGGCGAAGCCGACCGGCACGTCGTCGTGCGAGGTGGTGATGATCGTGATTCCGGTGCAGAACTGACCCAGCACGCTGCGGAACGCGCGGGCGTCGATCTGCTCGGGCATTACTTGAAGCCGACGCTGAAGTCGTGCCCCCAGAGGCTGATCGCGGTGCTCTCCCGGGCAACCCAGTCGACGTCGTCGACTTTTCGTCCCTCGCAGCCGAATTCGATGTCGAATCCGCCGGGTGTCTTCATGTAGAACGACAGCATCAGGTCGTTGACGTGGCGGCCCAGGGTGGCCGACATCGGCACCTTGCGCCGTAGCGCCCGGTCCAGGCATAGCCCCACGTCGTCAGCTTCTTGCACCTCGACCATCAGGTGCACGATGCCGCTAGGGGTCTGCCCGGGCATGAAGGCCAGGCTGTGGTGACGAGGGTTGCAGCCCAGAAACCGCAACCAGGCCGGCGGCCCGTCGGCGGGTCGGCCGACCACCTGCGGCGGCAGTCGCATCGAGTCACGCAGCTTGAAGTCCAGCACGTCGCGGTAGAAGTGCAGCGTCTCGACGTCGTCGCGAGTCGTCAGTACCACGTGTCCCAGGCCCTGCTCGCCGGTGACGAACTTGTGGCCATACGGGCTGACGACCCGGCGGTGTTCGAGCGCGGCGCCGTGAAAGACCTCCAGGCCATTGCCCGAGGGATCGGAGAATTTGATCATCTCATCGACTCGACGGTCGGCCAGCTCAGCGGCGGTGGCCTCCTTGTAGGGCGTGCCCTCGACATCGAGCCGGTTTCGGATCTCTTGCAGACCTTCGGCATTCGCGCATTCCCAGCCGGCCTCGGAGAGCCGGTCATGCTCGCCCGGCACGATCACCAGGCGGGCCGGGAAGTCGTCCATCCGCAGGTACAGGGCCCCCTCGGTGCTGCCCTTGCCTTCGACCATGCCGAGGACCTTCAGTCCGTAGTCGCGCCAAGCTTGCATGTCGGTGGCTTCGATGCGCAGGTAGCCAAGTGAACGGATGCTCATCACGCACCTCCTAGGAAGTCGATGGTCAGCCTATTGAATTCGTCGAACTTCTCCACCTGCGCCCAATGCCCACACTGGCCGAAAACGTGTAGCTGCGCACGGGGAATCGTCTTGAGCGCCACCAGCGCGCCATCGATCGGGTTGACCCGGTCCTCGCGGCCCCAGATCAGCAGCACCGGTTGACGCAGTTTGTAGACCTCGCGCCACATCATGCCGAGCTCGAAGTCCGCTCCGGAGAACGACATCCCCATCGCGCGGGTCGCCGTCAGCGATTCGGGCGTCGAGGCCAGACTGAAGCGCTGGTCGATCAACTCCGGGGTGATCAGCTTCTGGTCGTAGACCATGACCCGAAGGAACGCCTCGAGATTCTCCCGGGTCGGCTCGACCGAGAACTTGCCCAGCCGCTTGACACCCTCGGTGGGGTCGGGGGCGAACAGGTTGACGCTCAGCCCGCCCGGGCCCATCAGCACCAACTTGCCGGCCTTATCCGGATAGTCCAGCGCGAATCGGACCGCGGTGCCGCCCCCCAGCGAATTGCCCACCAGCGGAACACGTCCCAGGCCCAAGTGGTCGAACAGACCCTTCAGCGCCCTGGCGGCGTAGTGGTTGAACTGCCCGTGCTCCGCACGTTTGTCGGAGTGACCGTAGCCGGGCTGGTCGACGGCCAGCACATGAAAGCGCTGCGCCAGCACCAGAATGTTGCGGGAGAAGTTCGTCCAGCTCGCCGCACCGGGTCCGCCGCCGTGCAGCAGCACAATCGTCTGCTCTTTGCCTACGCCAGCCTCGTGGTAGTGCAGCTTGAGCGGACCGTCGACGTCGACGTCGACGAACCGGGAGGTGGACTTGAAGGTGAGTTCTTCCGTCGCCGTCATCTAGCGCCGCTCCTCTCCCCCGCAAGCGGGAGGTGCCCCCACATCGCTGCCTTGCTCTGCATCGTCGCCGGCGCGCATCAGACCATGGTGTCGCCGGGTGGCAGCCCGAACTCGTTGTTACCGAAGATCTGGTAGGCCCGCTCGGGGTCATTGGCCGCGTGCACCCGGCCGGCGTGCGCGTCACGCCAGAAACGTTGCACCGGTGCGTCATTGGCCAGCGCGGTGGCACCGGAAGCCTCGAAGAGCCGGTCGACTGAGGCGATGGACCGCCCGGTCGCGCGCACCTGGTCGCGACGAGCACGGGCGCGCAGGTCGAACGGGATCTCCTTGCCCGCCGACAACAGCGCGTACTCATCGCTGACATTGCCGATCAGCTGTCGCCACGCCGCGTCGATGTCGCTGGCCGCCTCGGCTATGCGGACCTTGGCGAACGGGTCGTCCTTGGCCTTCTCGCCGGCGAATGCCGCACGCACCCGCTTGCCCTGGTGCTCGACGTGCGCGTCGTACGCGCCGTACGCCATGCCGACAATCGGCGCTGAGATGGTAGTGGGATGCATTGTGCCCCAAGGCATCTTGTAGACAGCGGCGGTGTTGTTCTCGTAGCCGCCCGCGGTGCCGTCGTTCATCGCTTTGTAGGACAGGAACCGGTGCCGTGGCACGAAGACATCCTTGACGACGACGGTGTTGCTACCGGTGCCCCTCAGACCGACCACATGCCAGACGTCGTCGATGCGGTATTCGGTGCGCGGGATCAGGAAACTGCCGAAGTCGACCGGCCGGCCGTCCTTGATTACCGGACCACCCAGGAAGGCCCACGTGGCGTGGTCACAACCCGATGACCAGTTCCACGAACCGCTGACCAGGTAGCCGCCGTCGACGACCGTGCCCGCGCCCATCGGCGCGTAGGACGACGAAACACGCACATTCGTGTCATCTCCCCAGACCTCGTCCTGGGCCTGCTGGTCGAAGAGCGCTAAGTGCCAGTTGTGCACACCGATGATCGAGCTGACCCAGCCGGTGGAACCGCACGCGCTGGCTAGTCGGCGGACCGCCTCGTAGAACACGGCCGGGTCGCACTCCAACCCACCCCACTGCAGGGGCTGCAGCAACTTGAAGAAGCCGATTTCCTGAAGCTCGCTGACCGTGGCGTCCGGCAGTCGGCGCAGATCCTCAGTTTCCTGGGCGCGCTGTCGCAGCTTGGGCAGTAGTTCGTCGATGCCGTCTAGGACCGACTGGGCGTCACGTTGTTGAATGGACGTCACTGGTTCCTCCAAAGGTGGCTTACGTAGACAAAGACTAGAACACGTTCCGATTTGTGTCGAGCAGCGTGTTCCTGCGGCTGGTAGCGATACCGATACACCTTTCTGTAACCTGTTCTAGTTATGACTGAAGGAAGGGCGGGGTTGTGACGGACACAATTCCCGACGAGCCGCTCGGCAGTCACGTTCTCGAACTGGAGATAGCCGACGTCGTCACCGAGACCGAGGACGCGCGTTCGCTGGTGTTCACAGTGCCCGATGGCGCTCACATACCGGCGGAGCGGTTGCGCTACGCCCCCGGCCAGTTCCTGACGCTGCGTGTTCCCAGCGACCGCACCGGCTCGGTCGCCCGCTGCTATTCGCTGTGCAGCTCGCCGTTCACTGACGAGGCGATGACCGTCACCGTGAAACGGGACAAAGACGGCTACGCGTCGAACTGGCTGTGCGACCACGCTCATCCCGGCATGCGGATTCATGTGCTGGCGCCGTCGGGCACATTCGTACCCAAAACCCTCGACGACGACTTCCTGCTGCTGTCCGCCGGCAGCGGAATCACGCCGATCTTGTCGATCTGCAAGTCGGCGCTGTCCGAAGGCGGCGGGCAGGTGGTGTTGGTCTACGCCAACCGCGACGAGCGGTCGGTGATCTTCGCCGACGCGCTGCGGGAACTCACGGCAAAGTATCCCGACCGGCTGACCGTGGTGCATTGGCTGGAGTCGCTGCAGGGGTTGCCGCCGGCTAACGCGCTCGCTCAACTGGCTGCCCCGTTCACCGACCGGCAGGCGTTCATCTGCGGGCCGGGGCCCTTCATGGAAGCCGCTCGCGAGGCGCTCGACACCCTGAAAGTACCTGCACCGCAAGTACATCTCGAGGTATTCAAGTCGCTGGACAGCGACCCGTTCGCCGCGGTCAAAATCCAACACGACGACTCTGATGAAGCCGAGCCCCCGGCCACCGCAGTCGTCGAACTCGACGGCCAGACCCACACCGTGTCGTGGCCCCGCAAGGCGAAGCTGCTCGACGTGCTGCTCGACGCCGGCCTGGACGCGCCCTTCTCCTGCCGCGAGGGCCATTGCGGCGCTTGCGCCACCACCCTGCGCAACGGCAAGGTCAGCATGGAGGTCAACGATGTGCTGGAGCAGCAGGACCTCGACGACGGGCTGATCCTGGCCTGCCAGTCGCACCCGAACACCGATTCGGTCGAAGTCACCTACGACGACTAGTCGCAGCGTAGTTTCTGCTGAGGCTCAAGCGAGAGGACGCGGGATGAAGCGGCTGGTGACAGCACTGGCAGGCGTCGGTCTGATGCTGGCGTTGACGCCGGCCGCGGTCGCCCCCGCGGCCGGCAACAACGCCACCACGCTCACGCCCCTGCCCGACGGCACCCAACTGGAGACTTTCTCCCGGCTCGACTGCCATCCCGCGAACGGCAGCTGCGACTTCACCGTTGGCGCCGACCGCAAGTCTGGCGACGGGGTGGTCGGATTCCCGAACGACCTGTGGTCACGGCAGAGCACCACGATCCGCCCCAACAGTCGCACGGCGTATCTGGACGTGCACGCCACCGCCCAGTACGACCGAGTGATGAAGGACGGCGGATCCGATGAAGTCACCACGATCTACATGGGCGAAGGCCCGCCGGAGAAATACCAGACCGTCGGCCGGATCGACGCGACCGACTGGCACACCGGCCAGCCCCGATTGAACATCAACATCATCTCCTGCACGCACATCCAGGTGGTCTACAGCGGGGTCAACATCACCTCACCGAGCACCTGCGCGCAGGCGAACTTCTCCTGAGCCGGGAATCTCACGGCCTAGACCACAACGCCGTCAACGGGATTCGAGGAAAGCGATCACCGCTCGGACACGGCGATGATCGTCGGCCGTCTCCGGCAGGTTCAGCTTGCTCAGAATGCTTCGCACGTGCTTCTCGACGGTGCCTTCAGTGAGCCATAGCTGACGCGCGACGCCAGCGTTGGAGCGCCCCTCCGCCATCAGTGCCAGCACTTCGTGTTCGCGAGGACTCAGAACAGCAAGTGGATCTTTGCGCCGGCTCGCCGAGACCAACTCTTGGATCAGTGCCGGATCGATTACCGAGGCGCCGTTCGCGATCCGTTGCAGTGAATCGACGAACTCGGCGACATCGGTTACCCGACTCTTGAGTAGGTAACCGATCGCGCGGCCGGTGGCCAGAAGCTCCATTGCATGGTCGACCTCGACGTGAGCCGACAAGACCAATATGCCGGTTTCGGGCTGCTCTTCCCGGATGACTCTCGCTACATCGAGGCCCTCAGTGGTGTTGGTCGGCGGCATACGGATGTCTAGAACCAGCAGGTCGGGTTTCTCTGTGCGCGCCAGTGCGAGCGCTTCGGTGCCATTACCGACCCGCCCGACGACGTCGAACCCAGAGCGCTCCAGCAGGCTCGCCAACCCCTCACGAAGGAGGGCGTCGTCATCGGCCAGAATCACGCTCACAGCGCGACTCGGCGAAATTGCATCTTCTCCTGGCACACTGTGCGTGTTGCTGGAGTCCGCTCCCATGCGGCCACGTCCTCTCGGCCATTCGACCGATCACATCTTGCTACGGACGCACCCGGAAAGTCACTGACCGTACGATTGATCGTCAAGCCGGCACCCCGATGAGTCGGGTGGCATCGCCGACCCGCTGCGCGGAGGTGACGTTCAGCCGGTGCTGTAGGCCCAATAGTCATACGCGCCGGCCACCGGGCACAGGTCGTCGTATGCGGCCAGCACGAAATGAGCCGCTTCGTCGGTGGTCAGCTGTGGATGGTCCCGCACCAGGCCCGCGGCCACCCCAGTACCCGGGGCGTGCTGATTCCACAGTTGCCAGCACACGTTGCAGCCGTCGCCCAGCATCGCCGGATCCGTTCCGGTGATGCCCGCCGCCCGTGCGGCGGCCAAGAAGTCCTGAGGCGTGTGGGGTTGCGGTACCGGGCTGGCGCCGGCCGGCGCGGCCAGGCCTATGGAAATGAAGGCTCCAGCGGCACCGACGAGGACTTTGCCCAACCTCAGTGGATTGGTTCTGCGGTCAGTGGTCATATCTGTTGCCTCCCTTTAATTTTAGTGTTTTGGCGAAGTTGGCGCCGAGGTTGACTGCTCGGCTGGACTAGTGCGCGCTGCACCGTGGGCGTAGACGCTCGGCGCAAGCCCGATCAGGGACAGCCAGAAAACAACGGTTATCACAGCCAATAAAGCGGTGGCGATGAGGTGCCGAAACAGCTTCCTGCTGTACGGATTTCCGGTTTGAAGACGCAATGACTGCTGCCAGCAATCAACATCGTCACCGCGTCCACCTGACGGAATTTCGGCTATCTTCGATTGCCAAAGCGCGGAATCCAGCTGCGCGAAAGGTATTTCGTGCGGGTAGCTCTTCATGGCTATAAGCGTCGCGCGGTATGTACAGAAAGTCTTCGCGGCTAACGCCCATTGGCCATCCCCGTTAGCGGCAGTTAGTAACTACCAGCTAGCTGCAATGAGGCCGGCGCTGAGCAGCGCACATCACAACGGACGGCGTGAGATCTGCAGGGTTACTTGCTTTTACCCAGGCGACCGAGGGCTGCCGTGATCGCACTGGCAGAAAGCGCTGACTTGGCGAGGAAACCTATGGCGGGGCTGGTCTCGAGCATGTCTGTCAGGTCGGGCTCGCCGTGGGTAGAGATCAGTATGACCGGAGCCGTTGCCGTGCTGTCGATCTCGTGAAGCGCCTCCGCGAGATCGAAGCCGCTTTCTTCGCCGATATTTACATCGACCAGTGTTACGTCGGGTCGCAGCTCTTGGACGGATCGGAGCGCGTCGGCATTCGTTGATGCCACACCGACAACGCGGGCCCCCTGGTGTTCAAGCAGCCGTCTCGCCGAGTCGAGGAATTCCGGGTTGTCGTCGACGATGACAACCCGGATCGGTTTAGCCGGTGACTCCACAGCGCCATTGTGGCAACGGAAGCGGCCAGCCTGCATTCCCGCTAGCACCCATGTTCACGTCTCGAACGGCACTAGTTCGCTGGACTGTCCACCGGGCGACTCGTCGGGTCCGAGGGAAATATTCACCACTAGCGACGTACCGTCGCCGAGACGACTCGCAATGGCGATCTGACCTCCAAGGGCCTCCACCCGGTCCACCAAGCCTATGAGTCCAGACCCTTGGCGGGCGTCGGCTCCCCCAATCCCGTCGTCGCGAATCGAGAGATAAAGCTTGTCATCGTCGGCTTTGACAGCCAGCTGGACCATGGACGCCTGTGCATGCTTAGCCACATTCGTAAGCGCCTCTGCCACAATGTAATACCCGGCCACCTCTACATACTCGGGTAAGCGCCGAGGTACCGCTACATCCAGTTCTACCGGCACCGGGCAGCGGCGCGCGAGTGTTTTCAGCGTCGGTCCGAGGCCTCCTCTCGACAGGATCGCCGGGTGAATACCGCGGGCAATCTCCCGTAGTTCGTCGGAGACAGCGACCAAACCGGTAACCACATCGGAAATTTGTGCTTGCAGCGTCGCCTGCGCGGGCGAGACAGACTCCTCTGCCAGGCGCAGCTCGAGTCCCAATGAGACCAGGCGCTGTTGAGCACCGTCGTGCAAATCCCGCTCGATACGCCGCCGCGTCTCATCAGCGGCCGCGACAATCCGAGCTCGTGACGCTCTCAGTTCCGCACGCGCATTGGCATTTGCAATCGCAATTGTGATGAGGTCGGCGAAGTCGCTGACCCGTTGCTCCGCGCTGGGTGGAAAGGCGTCGGATCGAGAGGAACCGGCGATGGCCGCTCCCCAGACCTGGCTGCCCGCCATGATCGGGGCTCCGACAGCTGAGCACAAACCCAACGCCCGGATGCGCGCCGCCGCCGTCCCAGCGGCATAGTCGTGGCTGTCCATTCGCGCGACCCGCCCACTGTCCCGCACCATTGCCGCGACATTCTCGCCGTCAAGCGAAAAGCGTTCGCCCACAGGCATTTTCTGCAATCCTGGTTCGTCGGCCGCCGCAAGCAAAAGAGCCGTGCCGTCAGGCTCGTATCGGAACAACGCCGCGTTTTGGACATCGAGACAAGTGGCTAACTCCGCGACCACGGCTGAGAACACTTCGGATGGCGCAGTATTGCGCGCCACCAGCGTCGCCACCCGACGCAGCGCGGTTTGCTGCCTTGCGGCGAGATCGGCTTCATGTCGGCGTCGGTCGGCTTCGATGGCGCTTGCTCGGGCCAGCCCAGCAAGACTGTTGGCCAACAGCGCCACGACGAAAAAGACGACAATTACCACCCAGTTCTGCAGCTGGATCAGACCGAAGCCGTCCGGCCAGCTTCGGCAAACGTCGAACGCGACGGCACTCACCAGTGCGGTGATCGCCGCTAATCCAAACCCCCAGGCCATTCCGACCAGCAGTACCCCGAGCAAGTACACCGTGCCGAATGCCATGGTCGGAGCAAAGTGCTTGAGCACAACAACCACAGCGGTCTCGACGCCTATCAATGCCGCAGCGGCGATGAACCCTTGCCAGAGCGGCGGAGGGGTCGGCCGCACTAACAGCCGCATGACCCGCGCCCCCGGACGTCCCGGTTGGCCGCCGTCGGCCTGAGCGATCCCATGCCCTGTCACTTGATCGGCGTAGCACGCGCGATGGCCGACCGCAATATCGCGACGGAAGCGCCGACACTATTGGCGGCTAGCCGGTAGCCAAATATTCCGGGTGGCTGCAATCCCATATTGCTGTGAGCCGCAGAGACGTGGGTTCCTCTGGACGGAATCATCAAGGCATGACTACTACAACAGCCCAACGCCCAACCGCTCAGACAAATGGCGGTAGCCGGCGCCGCGCGGACCAGGTGCGCGTCTTCCAGCCACCGCAGCGACTTGTGCAGAACCTCCAACTGATCCTTGTCGACCTCATCGAGCTGCACTTGCAGGGCAAGCAGGCCCATTGGAATGTCGTCGGTGCCAACTTCCGCGACTTACATCTACAACTCGACGAATTGGTCGACTTCGCCCGCGAGGCCAGCGACATCATCGCCGAGCGCATGCGCGCGCTTGACGCCGTGCCGGACGGCCGGTCCGACACGATTGTCGCCACTACCAGCCTGCCTCGCTTTCCAGCCAACGAGCAAAACACCACGGACGTCGTAGGCCGCATCACGACCCGTATCTATGCGACTGTCAACACCATTCGCACCGTGCATGACGCGGTTGATTCGGACGACCCCGCCACGGCGGATATCCTGCATACGCAGATCGACGCGCTGGAAAAGCTTGCGTGGCTGATCAAATCGGAAAACGGCAAAGCCTGAGTGAACGTCAAAGCTTCTGCGACAACACGTTTGCGAACGTGTGGGTGTCGCCGGGCCAGCGCGCCGACACGTAAGCGCCGTCGTCGACGACGAACGCCGGCCGCGAATCGGTCGCGGTATCGCGGGCCATCCCCGAGGTCCTCGTGCGCCAGTGCGGCGATCCCCGCTCGACGTCGCGGAAGTCGGCGGGGTTTTTCAGGGCACGGGTGACTTCGGATTGCACCGACATGTATCCCGACGGCTGGCCGGGCCGCTCGCGGTAGGTGCGGTAGTAGTCGCGGTCCCAGAACCGGGTGGTCCGGGTAAGCCGCCAAGCGGTGCGCTCCAGCGCCCAGGTCAGCGCTGTGGTGCGGCGCCCGTACAGCACCGAATGACCAGTCTTGGGGTCAACGCTGCGGGCGGCCAGCAACACACCGTGGCAGATCGCGGCCACGATCACGCCGCGGCCAAACGCGTCGACGACCAGCCGGTGCAGGGCCTCGCTGTCGATGTAGGAACGCATGCCGCGGGCGCGATGGCCACCGGGCAGCAACAACCCGTCGATGCCGTCGAGGGTGGCTTCCGCCCAGCTGGACGGGTTCTGATACTCGGGCGAGCTCAGCATCTCGCGGTAGGCGCCGCGGGCGTCCTTGTTGGCCCGCAGCGCTCGCCCCACGACGGTGATCGCACCCAATACCGGTAGCGCAGACCAGATGTCCAGACCGCGGCCGGTGACCATGATGTCGTCGGCGATGCCGGGTGCACCGCTTTCGGTGGCGAAGACGACCTGGTGGCCGTTGGCGCGCAGCACCTGCCAACTGACCGCGACCTCGGTCGGGTCGAAGTCGCGGTCCGGAATCGGAATCAGCACAGTACCCATCGGTGATCTATGAGCTTAAGGTCTAGAGCCCTCGCAGCAAACGCTGCCTCCGCGATCGTGCCGATCGACAACGCCGACCGCCTTCCTGATTTCGCAGGACCTCCCCGGCGGGGGCGCGATCGTCGTGGCGTACACGACTTTGAGTGCCGCGATTTACGCTGCCATGGCTACTTACGCCACGGCACTTGGACATTGGCGTCATACTTTGCCCATGCCTGCTACGCCGCCACCTTTGGCGCCGATACCGCCCGTGTCGACGCTCGATGCGGTGGTGTCGGCGCTCGACTCGGTCATCGCGTGGTCAATCGCCGCGTCCAGCCGGCTGGGCTACTTCGCTGCGCTGTACAAGCGGATAACGATCGCAGTAGGTACGGCGGTTAGTAACGGCGCATTCCAGGACGGACCACGGATGGAGCGGTTTGATGCTTCATTCGCAGACCGTTACTTCGACGCGCTGAACGGTTACTTTCACCCGAAACAATTCCCGCGGCCGACACGGTCATGGCAACAAACTTTCGATGCCGCCAATCGTGCTGACCTGATCATGTTGCAGCACATGCTGGGCGGCGTAAATGCCCATATCGAGCTGGATCTTGGGATCACGGCTCAGAGCATCGCTCCGGCAATGAAACTGCCGAAGCTGCACGACGACTTCAACACTCTTAACGCCGTTTTGGCAAGCCAGGTCAACGGTGTGGTAGATGACATCAATCAACTATCTCCGGAACTGGCCGAGCTCTACCAGATACTGGCCGACAACGAGATTTTCATGATCAACCAAGCGGTCGCTGCTATGCGTGACAGCGCATGGCGGTTCGCGATCTTGCTCGCAGTGGTACCGGGATTCACCCGACCTTTGACTATCTGGGCGCGCGATCGGCAGGTGGCGGCCCAGGCAGATCTGATCTACCACCCGCCCGGCATCATCGGCGTGATCCAGGCAACGATTCGCGAGATCGCCGAAAAGGAAAGCCGCGACGTTGTCAGGAACATTCAGGTGCTGGAGCAGATCGCGTCGACGCCCGCGCCGATCAGGACGACATTGTGAGCGCCGGCTGGGATCTTCGGTCACGTTTGGTCATCCGCTCGTCGCGGGCCCGGTCTACAGCTCGATCGGACGCTGAGGGTGATCCTTACGTCCGTTGAGGATGACGTAGGCGATCAAATATCCATTTGCAGCGGCGGCCGAACGTATCCCCTTATCCAGCAACACTCGGGTGACCGTGACCCAACACGTCACCCGTCCCATTGTCACTCCGCCGACCGCATTGTCGGACAGGTTGTATTCTTCCCGTCGCTTGAGTAGAACACACCGGCCTAGTGTGGTATTCGAGTAGCGCATTACTCGTGTTCAACATTCAGTCGGGGATCACGATGCAGCTAGAACATTGATTGAGAAGAGCCTCCAGATATGTCAGATTTCCCACGCCTCGCGGTTCGTAGTCCACAGCCGTTTGACATCGTCGGCGACAGCTTCGTCTTGTCCGGGCTGGGCAGGGCGTTTGAGGGCGTGGTGGGGTCAGCAAGACTCACCGACCGCGACGGCGCAGTGCTGGCCGAGATTTCGCCGATTTTTGTACCAGCGAGCGGCTCTTTGTTCACCCTTTTTGACGTCGCGGTTACATACGGTGTGCCTGCGAGCGCGGAAGGGACATTGACCGTCGACGCGGACAACCCAAGCGGGCTGCCCGAGAATGACTTTCGGCTGATCGTCCCGCTGACGTTCGGACGCCCCCTGTTGGGTTCGTCCTACGCCGGATTTTCTCAGCACCACGTCGTCGACGGCGACACACTGTTCGGCATCGCGGAAAACAGTTATAGCGACGGCAATTTGTGGCCGCGACTGTTCACTGCCAACCGGGACAGGATCAGCGACCCCGACCTGATCCAAGTCGGCCAAGTCCTGCGAATCCCGTTCGAGGGGCCGTAGAGACCGCGGGAGACTGAGTCGGGAGGGAGTAGCCGGGTAGGCAGTAGAGGGAGGCTGCAGCCCTTAAATTCCAGCTGCCGAATTGGTGATGAATCGACCCGGGATGTCCGGAGACTCCGGTTGAGTCCTCACACCACGAAGCCTTTTGCGCGTTACGCGTATTCGGGCCGCGGCTCTTGCGACACTTGGCTACGTCGGCACCAGTGCGACGCTCTGAGCAGGAAAGGAAAGCATGCCCCCTACCGAATACCAAGTCGTCAGCGGCGACACCCTCTCGTCCCTGGCACAGCGCTTCTACGGAGAGAGCAGCCTGTTTCCCGTCATCTCAGCCGTCAACAATCTCGCCGGCCCCGACCAAATCGACGTCGGTCAACAATTGCTGATTCCATACGTCACGTTCCGCCATCAGGTGACGGCTACGGACACGAAAAACGGCCTAGCGCAACAGTTCTACAATGACGTCGGTATGGTCGAGATCATTGAGATCGCCAACCACGCCGGACAACGGGACCTTATTATCGGCGAGTGGCTGCTGATCCCCGACTTGGCCGATGCCGGCCCGCACACCGTAGTGTCCGGCGAAACGTGGGAGGTGCTTGCAGATCGCTGGTACGGCGAGTTCAATCTGTGGCCGATCATCATGATTGCCAACCACATGGAAAATCAGGACCCCCCACTCAATCAGGCCATAATTCGACCCGGCCTGAATTGGCGACACACCGTAATCGCCGGCGACACGCTGTGGCAGCTGTCCACCTCCTACTACGGCGACACGGGCGACGACCGCACAAAGACCATGGTGCAAATCGTCGCGGCGGCCAATCACATCGAGGATCCTGACCAGTTGCCGGTCGGAAAGGTCGTTTTTTTCCCGTCGTTCATCTAGACCTGTGCAAGCCGCGGCGCTACCAGCAGCAGGCGGCCCAACCCGAAGGGTCGGTGCGCTTCGCGAAATGGGTAGCGCTCAACGACGGCCTGGCCGGCCTCGCTTCTCGACTAGCCGCCGATCCCGTTGTCGAGACCGAGGTGGCTTCCGAAATACCAAGGAACGCAGACCAGCTGGGCTACTACGACCAAGACCAACACGATCAGGGCGGCGAGCAATCTAACGGCATGCTTGCGGGTGCCTATCGGGGAGAAGGCAAGGAGCAGAAACAGCGGAACGAAGCCGAACTCCGTCCACATGAGTATCCGTTTGGGCGCATCGACCGCTTTGTCGTAGTCGGTGAAATGACTGTCCGGAAAACCGGTCAGGGCTAGCTCCCAGGACGCTTGGACGGCGAACCACAGCGCGCCGATGGCGCCCACTACGCAGGCGACTGTTGCCAGAACCCTCATAGCTGCGGCACTGCCCAGTCTGTCAGCGCGGCAGCCCGAGAAGGCGTTCGCCGGCCAGCGTCAGCAGGATCTGCTCGGTGCCGCCGGCGATCGTCAGGCAGCGGGTGTTGAGGAAATCTTTGACTCGCTTGTCGAAGGCGATGCCGGATCCCTCGCTGAGATCCATCCGGAATTCGGCCAGCGCCTGCCGGTATCGCACGCCAATGAGTTTGCGCACACTGGATTGCGCGCCGGGGTCTTGGCCGCCCACCGCAAGCTGAGCGATGCGCTGGTCGAGCAGCGAGCCAACCTGCGCGGTGATGATCAACCGCGCCAACTGATCCTGTTGCGCGACATCGAGATTCGTCTTGGCCGCTTCGGCCAGTAACTCTTCCATCGGGTTACCGAGCGCAGTACCGGCGGCCATCGCGATCCGCTCGTTGGCCAGCGTGGTGCGGGCCAGCCGCCAGCCGTCGTTGACCGTGCCGACCACCATCTCATCAGGAACGAACACGCCGTCGAGGAACACCTCGTTGAACAAGGCGTCGCCGGTGATTTCGCGCAGCGGCCGGATCAGGATGCCGGGCGAACTCATGTCGATCAGGAAGTAGGTGATCCCTTTGTGTTTCGCAGCGTCGGGGTCAGTGCGGGCCAGGCAGACACCCCACTGCGCTTTGTGCGCCGACGACGTCCACACCTTCTGTCCGGTCAGCTCCCATCCACCGTCGACCCGCGCCGCTTTGGTGCGCAGCGACGCCAGGTCCGATCCGGCTTCCGGCTCGGAAAACAGTTGACACCAGAAGATATTGCCGCTCAGGGTGCCCGGGACGAAACGCTCCACTTGCTCAGGCGTGCCGTGCTCGAGGATGGTCGGTGCCGCCCACCAGCCGATCACCAGGTCAGGCCGGATCACCCCCGCCGACGACATCTCCTGATCGATCAGCAGCTGCTCGGCCGGGCCGGCGCCGCGTCCGTACGGCGCGGGCCAGTGCGGCGCCAACAACCCCGCCTCGGCCAGCTTCGCCTGGCGCTTGTCATCGGGCAGCGAGGCGACTCCGGCGACCGCGTCGGCGATCTCGGGGCGCAGGTCGGCGACATCGCTCAGGTCGATGCTGAGGTCGCGGCGCACGCCGGCCGAGGTCAGCTCGGCAGTTCGGCGCAGCCAGCGTGCGGGCCCGCCGAGGAACTGCCCGATCCCGTAGGCCCGGCGCAGATAGAGATGCGCGTCGTGCTCCCAGGTGATTCCGATGCCGCCGAGCACCTGAATGCAGTCTTTGGCGTTGGCCTTGGCGGCGTCGATCCCGATGCCGGCGGCGATGGCCGCGGCGATGGACAGCTGGCGATGATCCCCGTCGTTGGCGGCGCGGGCGGCATCGGCGGCGGCCACCGCCACCTGCTCCGTGCGGCACAGCATCTCCGCGCACAGGTGCTTGATTGCCTGGAAACTGCCGATCGGTTTGCCGAACTGCTCGCGCACCTTGGCATAAGCGACGGCGGTATCCAGCGTCCACCTTGTGATCCCCGCGGCTTCGGCGCAGAGCACGGTGGCTGTCAGATCGGTCACCCAGTCGGCGGGGGCGTCCAGCACGCTGGCCGGCGCAGAGGTGAGCACGGCGCGAGCCAGTGGCCGGGAAAAGTCGCTGGCCTGCAGCGGCTCGACGGCAACGGTGCCGGCTGCGTCGGCGGCGGCTGCGTCGATGAGCAGCCAACTGTCGGCGGCCGGCACCAACAGCAGACCGTCGGTGACGCCGCCGAGCACGAACGGCACAGTGCCCGAGGCCCGCGAAGTCGCCGCGTCGAATTCCACATCGCCGCGTAGTGCTACTCCGGCGGTCCGTTCCCCCGCTGCGAGTGCCTCGCGCAGCTGCGGGTCGGACACCACCAGTGTGGCCAGCGCGGTGGTCGCCACCGGGCCCGGCACCAGGGCCCGGGCGGCCTCTTCGACCATCGCGCATAGGTCCTCGATGCTGCCGCCGGCCCCGCCGCACTCCTCGGGGACCGCGACGCCGAACAAGCCCAGCTCGGCCAGGCGAGCGAAGACCGGCTGCCAGGCTTTCGGCTCACCCTGCTCGATATCCCGGACCGCTGCGGTCGACCCGGACCCGGCCGCCCAGTCGCGCACCAGCTCCCGCGCCGCAAACTGTTCGTCGGTGATGGTCGTCGCCACCTGAACTCCTCGATCGACGGGAAAAGGCGCTACCGAGACGCAACGCACAGCACTAGAACGTGTTCTAATAGTGCCAGTGTTCGATCGTCAAGTCGAATGCCATCGCAGCAGGACATCCCGGTGTCCCGGCGGCACGGAGGTGGGAGATTCCAGCTCGGCATGCGTATCGTTTCGAGCGAGGACGCGAGAAAAGGAGTTGTCCGTCAGATGTCGTCGCCAGCGAACTCCAACTCGGGGCAACCCTCGAGTTCGGTCCCTGCGCAACCTCGTGAGGTGATGAACGTGGCGGTACTGGCCGAGTCGGAACTCGGCTCCGAAGCACAGCGGGAACGTCGCAAGCGGATTCTGGACGCGACGATGGCCATCGCCTCCAAGGGCGGCTACGAAGCTGTTCAGATGCGTGCGGTCGCTGACCGCGCCGACGTCGCCGTGGGGACGCTGTACCGGTATTTCCCGTCGAAGGTACATCTGCTGGTGTCCGCGCTGGGCCGCGAGTTCGAACGCATCGACGCCAAGACTGACCGCTCCGCGCTGACCGGCGGAACGCCATATCAGCGACTGAATTTCATGGTGAGCAAGCTCAACCGCGCGATGCAGCGCAATCCGCTGCTCACCGAGGCCATGACCCGCGCCTACGTCTTCGCCGACGCGTCGGCGGCCGGCGAGGTCGATCACGTCGAGAAGCTGATCGACTCGATGTTCGCCCGCGCGATGAGCGATGGCGAACCGAGCGAGGACCAGTACCACATCTCGCGGGTGATCTCCGATGTGTGGCTGTCGAATCTGCTGGCGTGGCTGACTCGACGGGCATCGGCCACTGACGTCAGCAAGCGGCTGGATCTGGCAGTGCGACTGCTGATCGGCAACGGGGACACCGCCACGGTGTGATTTCGTCGTCGAGCCGACCCCTTAGGCCGGCGGCCCGGCGGTACGTCCGCGGATCAGCTCGGTGTCTAGCACCTCGATCGTCGGGTTCATATCGCCCTTATGCATGAGCTCACCCGCGCGGCGGCCCTTCTCCAGACTCAGTTGCGCGACCGTGGTCAGGCCGCGGCTCATCGCTTCGGGCACACCGTCGAAACCGGTCACGGTCATCTGGCCGGGCGCGTATTTTCCGTGTGCGCGCAGATAATCCATCGCCGAGATGGCCAGCACGTCAGCGGTGCACATCAGCGCGGTGATCCGCGGATTGGCCCGCAGCGCGATCTCGGCCGCGACGCCACCGGATGCCGCCGTGTGCTCGTGGCTTTCGACGACGGTCAGCGAATCCGGGTCGAGGCCGGCGGCTGCCATCGCCTCGCGGACACCGCGGATGCGCTCGCTCTGCACGTGAAACGTGGATGCCCGCAGACGACTGGGGTCGGCCAACCCTTGGTGACGGTCCCGCAGCAGCCGCATGGTTAGCAGCCCGATCTCGCGATGCCCCAAACCGAGCACGTAATCGGCCATCGTGCGCATCGCTGCCTGGTCATCGATACCCACCTGCGAGGCGCCGGGCACGTCTTTGGGCTGGTCGACGACCACCAGCGGCAGCCGCCGTTGTAACACCACCTGCAGATAAGGATCGTCGTCGGCCGCCGAGTACACCACGAACCCGTCCACGCCCGCGGCAAGCACGGACGCCGTCCCCTCGGCGACATCACGGTTCGGGCCGACCGCCACCAACAGCAGCCCCTGGCCGAACTCTTCGCACGATTCCGCAAGTCCTGCAACGAAATCCAGCGCGGCGGGATCGCTGAAGGAATAGGTGAGGGGTTCGGTGATCATCACACCCACCGCACCTGCCCAGCGAGTGCGCAGCGACCGCGCCACCGGGTCAGGTCCCGGATAGCCCAACCGTTTGGCCGTGGCGAGCACGCGTTCGCGCAACGCGTCGGAGAGTTGATCGGGCCGGTTGTACGCGTTCGAGATCGTGGTGCGCGAGACTTTGAGCTCAGCCGCCAGCGATGCCAGGGTCGCCCGGCGTCGCGGCATGGGACTCATGTTTTGTGAGGCTACCGGGCATTGCGCCGGTAAGCGTGTGGTCGCGGGCTTTTTCGACGCCTAAGCCTGGGCGGTGGGACGCACGACGATCTCGCCGACATCGACGTCGGACGGCTGCTCGATCGCGAAGGCGATCGCTCGCGCGACGGCCTCGGGTGCCATCGCGATGACATCTCGCCGCTGCTCCAACTCGGCCCGGGCGGCCGGATCGGTGATCGACTCGGCGAAGTTCGTCGACGTCATTCCGGGCGAGACGATCGTCACCCGAAGATTGTTGCCCGCTTCCTGACGAAGACCCTCCGATATTGCGCGGACCGCCATCTTGGTGCCCGCGTAGACCGACTGACCCGGTGTGACCCGGAAGGCCGCGGTGGAGGCAGTGTTGACGAAATGCCCAAAGCCCTGGCGACGGAACACCGGAAGCGCCGCCGCGATCCCGAACAGGACGCCTTTGAGGTTGACGTCGACCATCGCTTCCCAGTCGTCGACGCAGTGCTCGTCGAATGGCGAGACCGGCATGATGCCGGCGTTGCTGACCAGGACATCGAGCCGGCCATAGGTGTCATTGGCTAGCGACACCAATTCCGCCAGGTCGCTGCGACGGCTGACATCAGTCACCTTGGCGACCGCGTCACCACCGGATGCCGACAGCCGGGCCGCGACTGCATTCAACCGGTCGGCGCGGCGCGCACCCAGCACGAGTTTGGCCCCGCGTTCGGCGAGCAACGTCGCGGTCGCCTCGCCGATCCCGCTGCTGGCCCCCGTGATCGCCACTACCTTGCCGTCAATCGCCACAGGCCCGAAGCTACGCGCGGATCCACGCCTAAGCTAACGACCGTGGCCTGCATCGACCTCAACGCCGACTTGGGTGAGGGATTCGGCGTCTGGCGGCTCGGAGATGACGACGCCATGCTCGGCATAGTCACCAGCGCCAACGTCGCGTGTGGTTTCCACGCGGGCGACCCGGCCGGCCTGCTGTCGGTGTGCAGGCTGGCCGCCGAGCGCGGCGTGCGCATCGGCGCGCAGGTGAGCTATCGCGACCTGGCCGGCTTCGGCCGGCGCTTCATCGACGTCACACCTGAGGATCTGCTGGCCGACGTCGTCTATCAGATCGGCGCCTTGCACGGGCTGGCGCAGGCGGCCGGCTCCGCGGTGTGCTACGTCAAACCCCATGGAGCGCTGTACAACACGATCGTGATCAACCGCGAACAGGCAGCTGCGGTCGCAGAGGCGGTGCGAACGGTCGACCCGGGACTGCCGGTGCTAGGCCTGGGCGACTCGGTCTTCTTCGACGAAGCTCGACAGCGCGGGCTACGTACCGTGCCCGAGGCGTTCGCCGATCGCGCCTATCGGCCGAACGGCGAGCTGGTGTCGCGGCGCGAACCCGGCGCGGTGCTCAATGATCCGGCAGCGATCGCCGAGCGAGTGCTGGCCATGGCGACGTCGGGAACCGTGACCGCGGTCGACGGATCGACGGTCGCCCTGCAGGTGGAATCGGTGTGCGTACACGGTGATTCGCCCGGCGCGGTACAGATCGCATCGGCCGTCGCGGGCCGGCTGAAGACCGCCGGCATCGAGTTGAAGGCGTTCTGCTGATGCGGCTGCGACCCGGGCGTCCGGATCTCGCGAGGCACTCGCACCGGTTCAGTGTGCCGGTCGCCGGCCCCGATACTCCGCTGACGGTGACGTGGCTGGGCGTCTCGACGCTGCTGATCGACGACGGGACTTCGGCCGTGATGACCGACGGTTTCTTCTCCCGGCCCGGTCTGGGCCGGGTCGGCGTAGGCAAGGTCACGCCGTCGCCGGCCCGGGTCGACGGATGCCTGGCACGCGTCGGTGTCACGAGGTTGGCGGCTGTCGTCCCGGTGCACACGCATTTCGACCATGCGCTGGATTCCGCGCTGGTCGCTGACCGCACCGGGGCACAATTGGTCGGCGGCGAGTCCGCGGCCAATGTCGGCCGCGGCCATGGACTTGCCGCAGAACGCCTAGTGATCGCCAACTCGGGTACACCAATTCGGTTGGGCGCCTTCGACATAACGCTAGTGAAATCGCGCCATAGCCCACCCGACCGGTTTCCCGGCACCATTGATCAGCCGGTAGTACCGCCGGTGAGGGCAGCGGCTTACCGATGCGGCGAGGCCTGGTCGGCGTTGATACATCACCGGTCGTCGGGACGCCGGCTGTTGATTCAGGGCAGCGCCGGGTTCGTGAAGGGTTCGCTGACCGACCGGCAAGCCGAGGTGGTCTATCTCGGCGTGGGCCAGCTCGGCGTGCAGCCGGAGTCGTATCTCGTCGACTACTGGACGGAGACGGTGCGGGCCGTGGGTGCGCGCCGCGTGGTCCTGGTGCACTGGGACGATTTCTTCCGCCCGTTGTCGAAGCCGTTGCGCGCCTTGCCCTATGTGGCCGACGACCTGGACGCGTCGGTGCGCGTCCTGAGCAGGCTGGCCGAGCAGGACGGTGTCGCGCTGGACATGCCGACGGTGTGGCAACGCGAAGACCCGTGGGCCTGAGTTTGACGCTCATCCTTGCCCTGCTGTCGCTGGCGGCTGTCCTGGCGTTCGCCATTGCCCGTCCACGGGGCTGGCCGGAGGCGTTCGCCGCCGCGCCGGCCGTGGTGCTGCTGATCGCCGTCGGCGCGATCTCGATGCACGATGCGATCACCGAAGCTGCCCGGCTGTCGCGCGTCGTCGCATTCCTGGGCGCAGTGCTGGTGCTGGCCAAGATGTGTGACGACGAAGGCTTGTTCGAGGCTGCCGGGGCGGCGATGGCGCGCGGCCGCGTTGGTTCACGACGCCTGCTGCGGCAGGTGTTCGTCGTCGCCGCCGTCATTACCGCGGCGTTGAGCCTCGACGCAACGGTGGTATTGCTGACCCCGGTTGTGCTGACCACGGTTCGGCGACTGCGGGCGCCGGTCCGTCCGCACGCCTATGCCACTGCGCACCTGGCCAATGCCGCATCGCTGTTGCTGCCGGTGTCGAATTTGACCAACCTGCTTGCCTTTCACGCCGCAAACGTGTCGTTCGTCAGGTTCACCTTGCTGATGACGCTGCCGTGGCTGGCCGCGGTGGGCACCGTCTACGCCGTTTTCCGGGTGTTCTTCCGCCGTGACCTCAGCGTGCAACCCGATCCCGAGCAGGACGAGCCCGCGCCCCCGACGCCGGTATTCGCGTTGGTGGTCGTCGCTTTGACGCTGATCGGCTTCGTGGTGGCCGAGGCGGCGGGGGTGGCGCCGGCCTGGGCCGCGCTCGCCGGCGCCACGGTGATGGCGGTACGCAGCCTGGCCCGCCGGCACACCTCGGCGGCGGATGTCGTGCGTGCGGCAAACGTACCGTTTCTGGTGTTCGTGCTCGCGTTAGGCGTTGTCGTGCAGGCAGTTATGCGCAACGGTGTGTCCGCCCGGATGAGCGCGCTGTTGCCGTCCGGGTCCGGGCTGCTCGCGCTGTTGGGATTCGCGGCGCTGGCGGCCGTGCTGGCCAACATCGTCAACAACCTGCCCGCAACACTCGTGCTGGTGCCGCTGGTGGCGCCGGTCGGCCCGGCCGCGGTGCTTGCCGTGCTGATCGGGGTGAACATCGGCCCGAATTTGACCTACGTCGGATCGCTGTCGAACCTATTGTGGCGCAATGTCTTACGTCGATACGACGTATCCGCCACCATCGGCGAATACACCCGTCTCGGATTGTTCACAGTGCCGACCTCTCTCACCGCCGCCGTGCTGGCGTTATGGGCCGCGGTGCGACTGCTGGGCGTCTGAACCCCGTCAGGCGTATGAGTCCCGGTAATCACCCTGAGGGGTGATCGCAATGCCGTTTCCTTCTGCGTGAAGGGCGCAGATTGCGACATTCGTGAATCGCGCGTACTAGTAAGCATTGCTGACTACACTCGTCACCGGGTAGTACGGATATCAAATCACTGGAGCACGCAGATGACGCACGCGGGACGCAGCGGGCGCCGCGATGCGCGCACGCCGTTGCGGTCGTGTCGGCAGCGATCTGGCTCGGCAGCGTTGACGTAGTGTGTGTACCTCATGAGAGCAGGTGGGCAATGGAGCCAAAAACGGCATGGACGACGCGCAGCCGGTTGATCTAGGGGTGGCGTTGTTCATCCCGTACCGGTACATGGAGGACCGGATTTTCCGGGCCATCCGGGACGCCGGGTTCGATGACTGGACCCTGGCTCAGGTCCGGGTGTTTCAACGCGTCGCCGCGGACGGGTCGCGTCTCACGGACCTCGCTGACCAGGCGCAAATGAGTAAGCAGAGCGCTGGGGTGCTGGTCGATCAACTGGAACGCTTGGGCTATGTCCGCCGGGTCCCCGACCCAACAGATGGCCGCGCCCGGTTGATCGTGATCGAGGAACGTGGCCGGCGGGCAGCCCAGGTGGCCACGGCGACATCCAGCGAGATCCTCTCGGAGTGGAGGGCCTATCTCGGCACCCGCAACTTCACGTTGCTGCAACAGATCCTGGATCAACTCCGCGAGATCACCGACCCCTACGCGCAGGTACCCTAGCCGCGCAGAGCCGTCGGTCCTCCATTCACGTTCGCCCCGACCCGCTCCGGCCGGCGGGGATAGATGCGTTCTTGCTATAGTCAGCTTTATTGACTAGTTTCGTTAGTGATTCTGACTTTGTTTTGACTATGAGCGTGACCCGTCGACTACCCCGACACCCACCAGAAGGAGCGCCGCCATGAAGGCCCAGACCGCCGCGCAAAAGCTTTGCGACACCAGCGACATGGTGATTGTGCACCGCATGTTCCGCCGGGAATGCGCACTGCTGCCCCAACTCGTCGGTGCGGTACCTGCCGGCGACATCGCCCGGGCCCGTACCGTCGCCAGGCATGCCCGCGAAGTTCTCGACATGCTCCATCACCACCACCTGGGCGAGGACGAACTGCTGTGGCCGAGACTGTCGGCCCGGACCCGGTTGCACGCCGATCTGCTCGCCCGCATGGACAGCCAGCATCACGGCCTCGCGGTGCTGCTCGAGCACGCCGCGACCGCCCTGCCCGCGTGGCAGGACGCGCCCACCGCGCACACCAGCACACCACTGACCACGCTGCTGGAGCAGATCTCGAACGGGCTCAACGAGCACTTCGACGAGGAAGAAGCGGAGATCCTGCCGATCGTCGAACGCGTGATCACCGCCGCCGAATACCACGAGGTGGGCCAACGCGGACTGGTGTCCATACCCCTCACCCGCCGCCTCGTCGTGCTGGGCTACCTCCTCGAAGACGCCACCCCCCGGGAACGAACCGACTTCCTCGCCGCCATACCCGCGCCCGCCCGACTCGCCTACCGCCTCATCGGAAAACGGCAACACCGCTGCGAAACCGCACGACTCCGCGGCCCGCTACGACCCTGAACAGACGATTCCTGGCTGCATCGCACTCAACGCATCGGTCTGCCATCTGGATCGGTTACGCCGGCCATCGTCAGAATGGTTTGCAACGTGGTCTGCAGCGGGCGGACGTCACGATGAACTTGAGCGAGTAGTAGTCCACCTTGCAGCGCCGGCAGCAGGGTGATGGATAGGTCGCCGGGATCGACCCCGGCGGCCAGACGTCCCTGGCTGTGCAGGGAACGCATTCCGTCCTGGATCGCGGTGGACCAGCGACGGGGGTGTGGTGTGACCGAGGGCCAATCGTCGTCACGGGAGCGACCGGTCATGTCGGGTGTCCCCTGGTGAGTCTTCTCCTCGACGCCGGAGTCGAGGGTCCGTGCTGTCACCCGTAACCCGGTGGGCGCCCAGCTGCCCAGCGCCGCACAGGTCACCGATTCCGTCCACGAGGCGCTGCATGGAGCATCGGCGATCTTCCTCAATTCACGAGCACTCAACGCCGAGCGGGAGCAGGTGATCGCGGATGCCCGCGACGGAGGAAGCGTCACTCGGCTCGTCGCACTGTCGGCCGGTAACGCCGACGACGACGTCGCGCGGCAACCCTCACGTTTTCGCGGTGACCGCAACAAGGAAGTCGAGCAGCTGGCGGTCGATTCCGGGCTGGCGTGGGTGAGTTTGCGGCTCGCGGTGTTCGCCTCGACCTCCGCGGACATCTGGTCCGTGCAACTGCGTGGCGGTGACGTGGTCAGCGGCCCATTCGCCGACGCATCGTTCGCCCCGGTCGTCGACGCAGATATCTCAGCCGTCGCCGCCGAGGCCCTCCTGGGCAACGATCTCATCGGACAGCGAATTGCCCTGACCGGGCTCACAGGCGTTCACGGTCGCCGAGCAGGTCGCCGTCATCGGCGACGTACTGGGTCGTGCATTGCGCTATCGGGAAGTCGACCGTGAACTGGTGCGCAACCATCTCGTCGACGCCGGGGCATCACCGGAGTTCGCCGATGCATACATCGCCCTGCAGGCCGCCGCCGTACAACAACCCGCGGTGGCACCGGCGACGTCGAGGCGATCTTGGGCCGGCCTGCCGCGCCGTTCGCCCATTGGGTGGACGTGCACCGCGACCTTTTCAGCAACTAGCCAACCTCAACAGAGAAGAAACAACGATGACGTTGTGCGCTACGTCGACGAGCGTTCCGGGCCGATCCTGCTGTTTGGGCGCTCCACGCTGGAGTGACCTATTTGGTGTCAGTGACGACGACGATCTGACGGATGAAGGTGTTTTCCACGGCGGAGTGGAGGAGAAAGTCAGCCACGCTTGCGCGAGAGGTTGAGGGGAGGATCGGCAATGTCTTGACGTCCTCGAGCGCGATCGCGGTGTAGCGACCGCCGACCCCGTCGTTTAAGGCCCCGGGGTATTCGAGGGTCCATTTCAGGCCGCTAGCTTTCAAGAGCACTTCGGACGCCGCTTTGTCCTCGTATTTTTTGCGCAGCGCAGTGCGAAAAATCATGCCGGCTAGGAACGACGCCTTGGCGAGGGAGTCGCCGACTCCGAATGCGGACACGATCACGAACCGGTCAACACCCGATGTTTTCGCGGACGCGATGACGGCGCGGACCGTGTCCGTGATCAGCGTCGGGGTTGCGCGGACCTTTTTGACTCCGAGCGTGCTGATGACCGCATCGTGCCCTCGGGCTGCCGTGGCGATCACAGCGGCATCGGTGATGTCGCCGCTGACAATTTGAGCGCGCAGGTCAACGGTGGCGTCGGCCCGCCGAACGAGGGCGGTGACCTGATGGCCCTGGTCGAGTGCCTTTTTGACGAAGTGGACGCCGGTACGGCCGGTTGCTCCAAGGACAAGAAACTTCACAGTATTTCGCTTTCTATAGAACGGATGAAACGGATGAATGGGCGTGATGGTGAGCGGAGCCCACATCGCGGTAACCGCCCATCCATCGCAGATAGGTCGTCAGGATTATTGACGATTATGGTATATGATTCGGACTAATGTCAAGGCCCGGCCCGAATTTTGCCCAAGCGAGGCCACTTATAGTCAATGGAATTTACTATAATGATAGTCGGAGACAGCGTGCACCAGCCGCAGGTACGAAGTCACCGAGGGGCTGGAGGGTGCGTGGCGCCACATCACCAGTACGGCAAAGCGTTTCGCGAAGTATGAGCAGAAAACCGACCGAAGACTGCCGGTCATCCGGTTGCGAACCCGACTCAGCCCGAAACCGTAGATCCAGGGCGCCAGTTCATTGTGACAATAGAAACAAGCGTGAATAACCCCGTCTCACAATTACTTCCGCCTCCGGCAGCCGGATAGCGAACTAGCTGCTTCGGCCAGGACATATCCAAGCGCTCCGGCGAGCGCCGCGAATTTGACCGGAGCCGCGGCCCGAGCGCGGCGCGCATAGCTGTCGACGTGCTCACCGTCGAGCACCTTGAGCAGCGAGAACCCTTCGATCGCATCACCCACGACCGCAACAGCCACAACGGAGGTCAGCGCACGCGGATGCCCGCAACGGCGACGTGCACGCTCGACCAGTAG
>DATAZN010000087.1:0-5413 GCA_036272035.1 Mycobacterium sp.
GGGTGGTCGGGCTGAGTCGAGCGGTGTCGGTGGCGTGACCTAACGTCTAGCCACCGGCGTCGAATGTGTGTTCGAACGTTGGCTGGGAGGAGGCCGGAGTCTATGGCGGTCGTTGACGACTTAGGACGCCCGGGCACGGATGCGCCAAGCGAGGACTACGGGCGTCAGCCCCCGCAAGACCTCGCGGCCGAGCAGTCAGTATTGGGCGGCATGTTGCTCAGCAAGGACGCGATCGCCGACGTGCTGGAAAAGCTGCGGCCCAGTGACTTCTATCGGCCCGCACACCAGAACGTTTACGACGCCATCCTGGATCTGTACGGGCGCGGGGAGCCGGCCGACGCGGTGACGGTGGCCGCCGAGTTGGATCGCCGCGGGCTGTTGCGCCGGATCGGTGGCGCGCCCTATCTGCACACCTTGATCTCCACGGTGCCGACCGCTGCCAATGCCGGCTACTACGCCGGGATCGTCGCGGAGAAAGCGCTGTTGCGCCGGTTGGTGGAAGCCGGCACCAGGGTGGTGCAGTACGGCTACGCCGGCGCCGAGGGCGCCGATGTCGCCGAGGTTGTCGACCGGGCGCAGGCCGAGATGTATGAGGTGACCGAGCGACGGCTCTCCGAAGACTTCGTCCCGCTGGAAGACCTGTTGCAGCCGACGATGGATGAGATCGACGCCATCGCCTCCAACGGCGGCCTGGCGCGCGGCGTGCCGACGGGATTCACCGAACTCGACGAGGTGACCAATGGACTGCATGCGGGTCAGATGATCATCGTCGCGGCTCGACCTGGAGTGGGGAAGGCGTTGGCTCTGGACACACCGCTGCCGACGCCGTACGGCTGGACCACCATGGGCGAGGTCGCGGTCGGAGATGAGTTGCTCGGCGCCGATGGGCGGCCGACGAGAGTGGTGGCTGCGACGGAGATCATGCTGGGCCGGCCGTGCTACGAAGTCGAGTTCTCCGATGGCACGGTGATCGTCGCCGACGCAGAGCATCAGTGGCCGACGGCTTATGGCATTCGCACGACGGACCAATTGCTGGCGGGCCTGGACACTATCGCCGCAGCAGGATCCGCGGTGCGCGATGGGAAGCGCGGCAGCGCTACCACCCTGATGGCGCCGGTGTTGCAAGTGGACGCGGTTCGCCCAGCTAGCAGTGTTCCGGTGCGCTGCGTCCAGGTAGACAACGCGGCGCACCTCTACCTCGCTGGCCGCGGGATGGTTCCCACGCACAACTCGACGCTGGGGCTGGATTTCATGCGGTCCTGCTCGATCAAGCACCGGTTGGCCAGCGTCATCTTCTCACTGGAGATGAGCAAGTCCGAGATCGTCATGCGGCTGCTGTCCGCCGAGGCCAAAATCAAGTTGGCCGATATGCGGTCAGGCCGGATGAGCGATGACGACTGGACGCGGCTGGCGCGGCGGATGAGCGAAATCAGTGAGGCGCCACTGTATATCGACGACTCGCCGAACCTGACCATGATGGAGATCCGCGCCAAGGCGCGGCGGCTGAAGCAACGGGCGGATCTGCGCTTGGTCGTGGTGGACTACCTGCAGCTGATGTCGTCCGGCAAGAGGGTCGAGTCGCGGCAGATCGAGGTGTCCGAATTCTCGCGTCACCTCAAGCTTTTGGCCAAGGAGCTCGAGGTCCCGGTTATTGCGATCAGTCAGCTCAACCGTGGTCCTGAGCAGCGGACCGACAAGAAGCCAATGCTGTCCGACCTGCGTGAATCGGGTTGCCTTACTGCGAATACCCGCATCTTGCGGGCCGACACGGGCGGCGAAGTGACGTTCGGCGAGCTGATGCGCACGGGTGAGCGGCCCCTGGTGTGGTCGCTGGACGAACAGCTGCGGATGGTGGCTCGCCCCATGACGAACGTCTTCCCCAGCGGTCGTAAAGAAGTGTTCCGGCTGCGGATGGCGTCTGGGCGAGAGGTCGAGGCCACCGGAAACCATCCGTTTATGACGCTCGACGGCTGGACACCGCTTGAAGAACTGACGATTGGGGACCGTCTGGCGGTGCCGCGCCGGGTCCCCGAACCCGTCGACACCAAGCGGATGGCGGAATCCGAGGTGGTTCTGCTCGCGCACATGATCGGTGACGGGTCGTGTGTCAAGAGACAGCCGATCCGGTATGCCTCCGTGGATGAAGCCAATTTGGCTGCGGTTACCATCTCGGCGGCATACTTCGGCGTGACGGCGGTGCGCGACGACTACGCAGCTGCTCGTGTTACTACGCTGCGGCTGCCCGCGCCGTATCGGTTGACGCACGGTCGACGCAATCCGATCGCCGCATGGCTGGATGAGTTGGGCCTGTTTGGTCTGCGGAGCTATGAAAAGTTCGTGCCACAGCAAGTTTTCGCGCTGCCAACCGATCAGGCGGCCTTGTTCTTGCACCATCTCTGGGCGACGGACGGATCGGTGCGCTGGGATGCAAAGGTCGGCCAGGGACGGATCTACTACGCGTCGACGAGCAGGCAGCTGGTCGATGATGTAGCAGCACTGCTGCTTCGCGTCGGTGTGTTCGCGCGCATCAAGCGAGTTCGCAAGGCCGGATACCGCGACTTGTGGCACTTGTACATCTACGGTGCGGAAAACCAGGCGAAGTTCCTGAACCACGTCGGCGCGCATGGGGAAAAGGCCTCTGCAGCAAGGGAAGTGCTGACCCAACTTGACTCCGTCGTTCGCAACACCAACCTCGACACCGTGCCGCGAGAAGTGTGGAGTCAGGTCAAGGCATCGCTGGTGAGCCGGGAGACGACACATCGCGAGTTCGCCGCGGCGATGGGGACGAAATTTTGTGGATCGACGATGTGGAAGCACGCGCCGAGCCGTACGCGGTTACATCGAGCGGCAGCATTGCTTGAAGACCGAGAGATTCATGACTTGGCCACAAGCGACGTGTTCTGGGATCAAATAGTTGAAATCACCAGCCTTGGTGAGATGGGCGTTTACGACGGAACCGTTGACGGCACACACAATTTCGTAGCGAACGGCATCAGCGTCCATAACAGCCTGGAGCAAGATGCGGACATGGTCATCCTGCTGAACCGGCCGGACGCTTTCGAGCGCGACGACCCGCGCGGTGGTGAGGCGGACTTGATTCTGGCCAAGCACCGCAACGGACCGACCAAGACGGTGACCGTCGCACACCAGCTGCACCTGTCGCGGTTCACCAACATGGCGCGCTAGTTGTAGCAGCACCTGTAGTAAGTGTCATACCGTAAGTCGACCGGTCAACCTTCATGACGCCTTTGCGTTCGTTGCCGCTCATCGCGTAGGTCTCGAGTGTGGTGTTCACTTCATCAGCGGTGAGCAGGACGCTGTCGATCGCCTTCGAGGGGAAAACCGACGGGACCGATACGTCAAGACCGGTGTCGATCAAGCTAAATCGCATCCTGGTGGTTGTGACGGAACGCGGGTTTGATGTCTGCGACGGCACGTAGGAGGGACCGCCGCCGCAACGTCCCGTGCCCGCAGCGCGGAACGAGAGTCACCGCCCAGCCGGAAGGAAACATTGGCGCGGACACGCGAGACCCGACCACGAGGCCGAGGCGCTGGTTGCCGCCGGGGGGGGGTATCGGTGGGGTATCACGCCGGAATCTGGGTGATCCCGGCTCGGAAGGTGGGCCGGCGCTGTCCTTGATGAGCCCCCGGCGTAGGCGTCGACAGTTCGGGCCGCCCTGCGCACGATTATGGTTGTTACCGCCCAATTTTGTGTGTCGATAGAGAGCTGATGAAGCGTGCGTTGATGACGATGTTGGTAGGCGTCGGTCTCGCGCTGAGCCTCGTGAACGCGGCCTCCGATGTCCCTGCAGCCGCCGCAAATTCGGGACCGTTAACGAGGCTCATCGATGAGGCGGCGCAGCGGTTGCTGACGGCCGACCCGGTGGCGGCCAGCAAGTACTTGACCGGCGGCGCCATCGACGATCCCGCTCGCGAACAACAGGTCATCGACTCGGTCACTGCATCGGCATCCGCCAAGCACATCGACGCGGACTTCGTGCGCGACGCGTTCAGGAATCAGATTGACGCCACGGACTCCTTGGAACACAGCCGCTTCGCCGCGTGGAAGATCGACCCCGGATCAGCTCCGAAATCAGCGCCTGACCTCTCCACGACCCGCAACGCCATCAACAACTTGAACGAGGCAATCGTCGACGACATAGCCGCGCAGTGGAACGTGCTGCAGGCTCCCACCTGCCCGGCCGACCTCGACGATGCTAAGGCGGCGGCGATCGCTCTGCATCACCTCGATCCGCTCTACCAGCACGCCCTGGACTACGCCGTACACGGATATTGCCGCTGACCCAAAGTCCACTGCGGGCGGGTGCGTCCGCAGGCCAGCGCGGTTGGGACCGCTGTCGTTCTCCCGCCGAAACTGCGGCCAATGGTAAGGCGGGCTGCGCCATGGCCACACCACGACCCGAGCCGGAGTGGAGCGAGCTACGGGCTGGAATCATGGCAACCGTGATGCGAGGCGGCTGGACGGGACGGTTGTGGGTCGAAGCTGACGGCACCTACGCGGCGATCTTGAAGCACCCATTCCTGGCTGGCCTGACAGACGGCAGCCTCGACCCGGAGCTCTTCACCCACTACGTCGTCCAGGACGCACACTATCTGCGGGATTTCACTCGAACGTTGACTGTTGTGGGCAGCAAGGCACCGACACACGCCGGTGTCGGCATGTTTGCCCGGCACGCCGCCGGCACCGCCGAGGTCGAGCTCGCCCTGCACGAGTCGTTGCTAACCGAACTGGGCATCCAGGACATCGATGCCATGCCGGTCGCGCCAACCACCCTCGCCTACACGAGCTACCTATTGGCCACCGCATACCGCGGCACCTTCGCCGATGGGTTCGCTGCGGTGCTGCCGTGTTACTGGATTTATGCAGAGGTGGGCGCCGAACTCGTTAAGCGCGGTTCGCCCGATCCGCGCTACCAGAGCTGGATCGACACTTATGCCGGCGACGGATACCAGACCATCGTCGCCGAGGTGCTGGCGCTGGCCGACGACGTTGGCCTGACCCTGGGCGCTGCCGACGAGGCGCGTGCCCGGGCCCATTTCGCCACCACCGCCCGCTACGAGTGGATGTTCTGGGACGCCGCGTGGCGCCGCGAGGTGTGGCCTGTCTGACGCCGTAAGACGCGGTCTAGTTCTACTAGCTCACCGGCCCTATAGGAAGGCGCTGCCGGGCTGCTGAAATGCGCCTGAACTGGCGTTATGCAGCGAAGATTAGCAGGCCTTCGCGACACGCCGATGTTTTGTCAAAGTAGGCAGGCGTGTCTTGTCAATCTTCGTTGCATCTCGACAGTAGGTTCTCAAATCTCGTGTCCAATTCTCAAATGAAATGTCCACACGATGTCCAATTGGACACTTAAGTGAGACGAGACCGGGCCACCGAGCAGGCTGACAACGA
>DATAZN010000088.1:0-20317 GCA_036272035.1 Mycobacterium sp.
TATGCGTGACTTCCACTGTCCCAACTGCGGTCAGCGGCTGACGTTCGAGAACTCGGCGTGCCTGAACTGCGGCAGCCCGCTCGGGTTTTCCCTCGACGAGATGGCCCTGCTGGTGCTCACCACCGGCGAGGACGCCGACCGTGCCGGCTTCGTCAGCGCCGCCGAATACGAGCTGTGCGCCAATCGCCATCTGGCCGAATGCAACTGGCTGGTCCCTATCAATCGTCCCGGCCTGCTGTGCGTGTCGTGTGCGCTGACCACCGAGCGTCCCAACGATGCCGACACCGGCGGCCTGGTGGAGTTCGCCCGGGCCGAAGCGGCCAAACGCCGACTGGTGGCCGAGTTGCATGAACTGAAGCTGCCGATCATTGGTCACGACCAGGATCCCGACTACGGTTTGGCTTTCCGGCTGTTGTCCAGTGCGCACGAAACCGTGATGACCGGGCACGAAAACGGGGTTATCACAATAGATCTCGCCGAAGGCGATGACGTGCACCGTGAGCAGTTGCGGGTCGAGATGGATGAGCCGTATCGCACCCTGCTGGGACATTTCCGCCACGAGGTCGGCCATTATTACTTCTATCGGCTGATCTCCCCGTCAAGCGGCTACGACGCGCGGTTCCGCGAATTGTTCGGCGACCCTGACGCCGACTACCAGGAGGCGCTGGACCGCCATTACAGCGAGGGCGCGCCCGAGGGCTGGAAGAAGCGGTTCGTCTCGTCCTATGCGACCATGCACGCCGCCGAGGATTGGGCCGAGACATTCGCGCACTACCTGCACATCCGGGACACGCTGGATACCGCTGCCTGGTCGGGTTTCGCACCGGCGACGGCAACCTTCGACCGGCCCGTGTTGGGCCCCAGCGCTTTCCACACCATCATCGACATGTGGCTACCGGTGTCGTGGTCGCTGAACATGGTGAACCGGTCGATGGGCCACGACGATCTCTACCCATTCGTGCTACCGGTGGCGGTGCTGGAGAAGATGAAGTTCATCCATGCCGTCATCGACGAGGTGACCGCGGATTCGGGCAAACCCGCGGCCTAGGTGCAAATCTGCCTTGGTGTCACGGCATGATGCGCCGCTCGTCGCCACCCCACAGCGGCTGGATATCGCTGGGCAGCGCCAGCTGCGTCGCGGTGATCACCTCGGCCAGCTCGCGTAGCGCGGTGTGTACCGCGGTCAGCAGTTCGGCTAACTGCTTGCGACGCCCGTCGGCTGCGACCGCCTCCAGTTCGGCGGGATTCGACCGCCGCAGCAGGGTGCTGATCTCGGCAACCATCCGCTGCGGCCGCGATGACCCCGATGAGCCGGGTAGGTCGTCGAGGTCGGTCCGCAGTCGCTCCAGCTGATACACCAATGATCGCGGGTTCGTCGCGTCGAAGAGCATCAGATCCGCCAGGGCGGCCACGCTGACCTCGCCCGCCGTGCGGCGGCGATAGGTGACCGCCGATTCCGCTGCGATCAGGGTTGATTCGATCACCGTCCGTTCCGCGGCCGGAGCCCGGACGGTCGTCACAGTCGCGTTCAGCAATGCGGTCAAATCCAGGCCGCGCTCGATCCGCTTGCCGATGTCCATCAGCGTCCAGCCGACGTCCTGCACCATCGACTCACTGGCAACCCCGGCCAGTGTCAGCATCGCGACCAGTGTCTGCGACTGCGCGGTCGCGAGCACGGCGTCGGCCTCGGCAAGTGAGTCCGGCGGCTCGGCCTTGTGCGCCAACGTACGTTCGACGCCGGCCAGCACCACCCAGGTGTCGCTGGACAGCTGGTCGCGCACCGCTCTGGCGGCCAGCGCCAACCGCTCGACCGACTGCACCAGCGAGCCGGGCCGGTCGCGGTCCATGGTGAGCGACCACAGCGTCGACGGCGCGATCGCGATCGTCTCGGCCTGGTCGTCTGGCCCTGGATCGGTTCCGGTGATCCTGCCCAGCGCGGACATCAACACCGGCACGCATTGACTTTCGGCAGTCTCCTGGCGATGTCGGAATTCGTAGTAACGCCGGCGCGCGGCGATCAACAACCGGGCCATGTTTTCGGCCCGCTCGCCGTAGCGTCCCATCCAGAACAGATCGGACAGCACGCGTGGCGAGCTGACTCCCAGGGTGCCCGCGCCCGCCTTCGCCGGTATCTCCGGCGCCGGCAGGGTCACCGCCTCCGTCCGCGAACGCTCAGTCGGCCGTACCCAGACATCCTTTGCGACAACGGTTTTCAGTGTGTACGCCGACGGGCCAGGCGCCAGCACGTAGCCCAGGCCGCCGAGCATCGGTGCGTAGCCACCGCGTTGGGCCACCGTGAACAAACGCATGCCGACTGGGCCTGCGGAGAATTCACCGGCGTGGCTGGTGGGCGCGGACGAGAACTGAGGCAGCTCCTGGCCGACCCACTGCCACGGCATCGCAGTGATGCAGGCGGCCAGCTCGGCCAGTCGCTCCGACGAAAGGGTCGGTCCGACAAGCGTTTGCCCACCGATGGTCGGCCTGATCAACAACGACGAGAGATTCGCCAGCAGGTGCGAGCGTTCGTTGTCGATGCCGCCCCAATAACTGGGGGTGCTGGCGAGCAGCGGCGATTCTCCGAGCAGCAGCGTGCCCAGTTCAGGTAGGAATCGTTGCAGCCCAGCACTTTCCAGGATGCCGCTGCCAACGGTGTTGACCACGGTCACCGTCCCGCGGTGCTGCGCTTCGACAAGCCCCACCACCCCGAGCCGCGAGTCGGCGCGCAGATCGAGTGGGTCGGTATACGTCGCGTCGACACGGCGGAAGACCACGTCGACGCGTTTGAGGGTACCCAGTGAACGCATCCACAACTTGCCGTCGCGCACTACCAGATCCGCGCTCTCCACCAACGGAAAGCCCAGCAGCGTCGCTAGATATGCCTGATCGAACGAGGTCTCGGAGTAGATACCCGGACTGAGCACAACCACCACCGGGTCTTGCACGCCGTCGGGTGCCGCGTCGATCAGTGCCAGGCGCAGCGCCTGCGCGAATGGTGTCGTCGGCCGCGGCCCGACCCTTTCGTAAAGGTCGGGCAGCGCCTGCGTGAGCACCCGTCGGTCGGCCAGCGCATAACCCGCACCCGACGGGGCCTGGGTCCAGTCGGCATTCACCTGGAAACTGCCATCGGACAGCCGGCTCACATCGCAGGCGTGCATGAAGAGTTGATGGTGCCCCGGCACCTCGATTCCGTTGGCGGCGCGGACATAACCCGGGTGGGCGAACAGCAGCTCCGGTGGAAGCACGCCCTCGGTCAGCGAGCGACGGCTGCCGTACAGGTCGGCGAGCACGGCATTGAGTACCCGCGACCGCTGCACCAGCCCGTCCTCGAGTGCTTCCCAATCCGGAGCCGACACCACCAGCGGCAGCGGGTCCAGACGCCACGGCCGCGGTTCACCCTGGGGACCGGCAGCGGATTGTTTCGCGGGGTCGACGCGGGTATAGGTGATGTCGTCGTTGTCCACCAGCTGGTGCACCGCGGAGTGCAGCCGTTGCAGCCCGACCCGGCCGCGGTCACCAACCGCGTCGGCGAGCTCGGTCCAGGCTGGGCGCACGTTGCCGGCTTCGTCGACGTATTCGTCGTAGCCGATCCCCGGGCCACGTAAGCCGGGCGGACGTAGGTCGAACAGGGCGTCCTGGGCACGTGTCGCGCGGTAACCGGCCAGCAGCCGGTCGACGTCGGTGCGGTGGTGAAAAGCTGCCGACGCGTCGCTGGAATGCACTGCCATCTCTGCTGAAGCCATTACCGCAGGACGGTACGCACGCGTCGAAGATCGAGGATGCCCGGCGCGCCGATGTCTGTGGAAATTCGCGCCTGCATCTCCCGGACGTCGGACAGCTCGAGCTTGCCCGGGGTGAATCCGGTGGCTTCGAAGCGTCGGGCGCGGCGCGACTCGGCCTCCACGGCGTTCACGGGTGGTTCGTCGTAGGCGCGCCCCCCGGGATGGGCGATGTGATAGGTGCAGCCGCCGCGCGACGTCGACGTGGTCAGGTCGACGAGCTCGAACTGCAACGGACCGTCAACGGTGATGCTCGGATGCAGCGCGCTGGGCGGCTGCCACGCCCGAAACCGCACACCGCCCACATGCACGTCGGGATTGTCGGTGGCCAGCAACGGAACCGGGTAGCCGTTGCAGGTCATCAGATAGCGGTGCCGGTCGGCGCCGATGATGCGCACCTGGATGCGTTCGATCGACGAGTCGACATAGCGCGCGGTGCCGCTGGCGGTGGACTGCTCGCCGAGGGTGTTCCACGGCTCGATGGCTCCGCGCAGTTCGATCTCGACGCCGTCGAACACCGCGGTGCCGATGCGCGGAAACCGGAATTCGGTGAACGGGTCCAGCCAGTTGTTCTCAAAGAAGATGCCGTGCGCGCGCAGATCCGCGGCTACGTCAGCGATGTCGTGAATCAGGAAGTGCGGCAACAGGTATCGTCCGTGCAGGTTCGGTCCGTGCCGGATCAGGGGAGCCCGCAGCGGTTCCTCCCAGAACCAGGCCACCAGTGACCGCACCAGCAGCGACTGCACCATCGCCATCCGCAGATGCGGCGGCATCTCGAAGCCGCGAAGCTCCAGAAGGCCCAGTCGGCCGCGCGGGCTGTCTGGGTTGTAGAGCTTGTCGATGCAAAACTCTGCGCGATGCGTGTTGCCGGTGATGTCGGTCAACAGATGCCGAAGGGACCGGTCGGTGACCCACGGTTTGGCTGGGGCGCCCTCGGAAAGCGAAGTGATTCGATCGATTTCGGCGAAGGCGATCTCGAGTTCGTAGAGCGCCTCGGCGCGGCCCTCGTCCACCCGCGGCGCCTGCGACGTGGTGCCGACGAATCGCCCGGCAAACAGGTAGGACAACGCTGGGTGCCGCTGCCAATAGGTCAACAGCGAGATCAGCAAGTCGGGCCGGCGCAGTAGCGGCGAATCCTTCGGGGTGATGCCGCCCAGAGTGATGTGGTTGCCGCCGCCGGTGCCACTGTGGCTGCCGTCGAACTGGAACGACTCCGTGGACAGCCGGGCCAATCTGGCTTGTTCATAAAGCGTTTCGAGTTGCCGGCTCTGCTCGGCGAAACTGGCGGTGGGTGCGATGTTGACTTCGATGACACCCGGGTCGGGGGTGATCGTCGTCGACGTCAGCCGCGGGTCCGGTGGCGGGTCGTAACCTTCGATGACGACCGGGCAGCCGGCCTTCGCCGCCGCGTCGTGCACCCGGCCGATCAGATCGACGAAGTGATCCAGCGCCTCGGTCGGCGGCATGAACACGTAGAGCAGCCCGTCGCGAACCTCGGTGACCATCGCGGTGGTCGGTGCGGTTTCGTCGTCGTCGACCTCCGCCTCCTCGGTGGACGGGCTCAGCTCGTCGCCGACGGTGGTCGGGTCGGTGTCGAACCTCAGCCGCGGCGGCTTCCAGCTGATCGCGTTGAGCGGCAGCCGAAGGCCTGCCGGCGAGTGGCCGTCCACCAATACGATGCGGCCGCGACGAAGTCGCCAGTCTGCGCTGGCCCAGCCGCCATCGTCGTCGCGTCTGTGCAGCGGCAACACGAATGCCGCTGGGGCTTCGGTGGATTCATCGAGGCGTGCCAATAGTTCCGCGCGGCCCGCGACGGTGTCCTTGGCGGTTTCGGAGTCCAAATCGGCATCCGGTGCCACCGGGTCGCCTTTGGGCAGGCGCGCTTTGGCCGCCATCCGCGACAGTGGATCTTCGTAAGTGGGCCGCACCTGCGACAGCGGCAGGCTCAGCCCGTCGGCGATAGCGGCCAGCAAGTCCTGGGCGGCGGAGTCGGGTGCCGGCGGGCCGGCCGGAGCGGTGCCCCAGGGATCGGCCAGCAGCGTCTCGTCGGGCCACAGCGGCTGCCCATCGGTACGCCAGTACAGTCCAATCTGCCAGCGCGGCAACGGTTCACCGGGATACCACCGCCCTTGTCCGCGGTGGACCAGCCCCTGTGGCGCCCACTGCGCCTTCAATCGCGCGGCCAGTTCGGAGGCGCGTTCGCGTTTGTGCGGGCCGTCGGCAGCCGTGATCCACTCGTCGTCGACCTGGTTGTCCACCGACACGAATGTGGGCTCGCCGCCGACGGTCAATCGGACATCGCCGTCGGTCAATCGCCTGTCAACGCCGCGCGCGACGTCCTGGATCGTCGCCCATGCCTCGTCGGTGTAGGGGAGCGTGACGCGAGGGTCTTCGTGGATGCGGGTGACGGTGTTGGAAAACTCCAGCACCGCTTCGCAAGGATCGGTGTTGCCGGTGATGGGAGCCGCGCTCTCCGGACTCGGCGTCGCGGCCAGCGGAATGTGGCCCTCGCCGGCGAACAGTCCTGACGTCGGGTCCAAGCCGATCCAGCCTGCACCGGGGATGTACACCTCGGCCCAGGCGTGCAGATCGGTGAAGTCCGCTACAGGACCCGACGGTCCGTCGAGCGCCTTGACGTCTGAGGTCAGCTGAACCAGGTAGCCGGATACGAACCTGGCGGCTAGACCCATCTGACGCAGGATCGACACCAGTAGCCAGGCGAAGTCGCGGCACGAGCCGACCCCGGTTCGCAGCGTGAAATCCGGTGTCTGTACGCCATGTTCCATGCGCAGGCTGTAGCCGAGGTCGCTGTTGACCCGCCTATTGAGCTCGACCAGGAAGTTGATCGTGCGGGTGCCCGGCGCCATCGCGAAGGTGCTCACCCAGGCCTGCACCAGCTCGCCGGGACCTGATCCGGCACCGTTCTCGTCGACCGGCCGTAGATACGGCTTGAGGTCCTCGGCCAACAGCTCCGGGTAGGTGAACCCGGCGGACGGCCACGTCTCTGCCCAGTCCTCGATGAAGAAGTCGAAAGGGTTGATCACTTTGAGGTCGGCGATCAGCCCGACGGTAATGGTCAGCTGGCTCGTCGGATTCGGGAACGTCAGCCGGTAGACGAAATTGCCCACCGCGTCCTGCTGCCAGTTGACGAAGTGGTCGGCCGGCTCGACCCGCAGCGAGTAGGCCTCGATCGCGGTGCGCGAGTGCGGCGCCGGCCGCAGCCGCACGACATGCGGGAATACCCGGACCGACCGGTCAAAGGTGTAACTGGTGCGGTGCTCCAGCGCCACTTTGATGGTCATAACCGCTCATCTCATCACGACCGCCACAAGGTCGCAGCACAGCGAACCCAGCATCCCGCGTGGCGTGACCGGATTTTGCCCTCGTCGTTTCTAGGATCGCTCGGGTGGACGATCGTTACGGCTCGGACGTTCTGGCACGCGACCCGCACAACTTGCGCCCGGTCCGGTCAGCTGAAATGGCAGTAGAACTGGGCATGGTCGTCGAGGACGCGCAGACCGGTTACGTCGGTGCGGTGGTGCGCGTCGAATACGGCCGGATGGAGCTCGAGGACCGGCATGGCCGCAGGAAGCCATTCCCGGTTGGCCCGGGATATCTCGTCGACGGCAAACCGGTGATCCTGACCCCGCCGCGACGTCCGGCCGCCAAGGCGCCCACTCGCACGGCGTCGGGCTCGGTTGCGGTGACCGGAGCACGCGCCCGCGTCGCCCGGACCGGCCGGATCTACGTGGAGGGCCGCCACGACGCCGAGCTCGTCGAGCAAGTGTGGGGCGACGATCTGCGGGTAGAGGGAGTGGTGGTCGAATACCTCGGTGGCGTCGACGATCTCGTCGGCGTCGTCGAAGAGTTCCGCCCCGGCCCGCAGCGGCGGCTGGGCGTGCTCGTCGACCACCTGGTACCCGGTTCGAAGGAATCGAGGCTGGCCGAAGCGGTGCAGCGCGGCCCCGGCGGCTCGGACACCTTGGTCGTCGGCCATCCGTTCGTCGACATCTGGCAGGCCGTCAAACCGGCCCGGCTGGGTCTGTCGGAGTGGCCGGTCGTCGCGCGCGGGACGGACTGGAAGCACGGGATCTGCCAGGCCCTGGGCTGGTCACACGCCGACCAGGCCGACATCGCCGCGGCGTGGCGGCGCATCCGCGGCCGGGTCCGGGACTGGACCGACCTGGACGCGGCGCTGATCGGCCGGGTGGAGGAGTTGATCGACTTCGTCACCCAGCCGTGACGACCGCGGCGATCGCAAGCGCGGCGTCGCCGGGCGCAGCGGGTCGCCGCCAGCGGGACTAGGGCGTCGCCGGCGCGATCGGTCCTCCGGAGAGCCGACGGTAGGTGTACACCTGGATCAGCAGCGCGATCGGGCCGGTCGCGAGGATGCCGACGCCGCAGGCGAACAAGCCCGCCACCACCAGCAGACCCTGCACCAGGAAGGACAGCAGCGTCTCGCCGGCATGCGCCCGGACGGTGTTGAAGCTGGCCTTGAGCGCATCGATCGGCGCGAACCCGCGGTCTGTCGCAAACGCGAGCGTGAACAGCGCGAAGAACGTGAAGACGGCAATCAACACGAATGACAACAACGCGAACAGGAAGCCGGGCAGCGATAGCAGATCCAAGACCGCGCTGATCACACTGAGTAGCGCGCCGGCCAGAATCACCGTGCCGAAGTTGCGCGGCTTGAAGAACGAGCCCACGGTGACCGGCCGGCCATCAGCGAGGTCGAGCCCGCCGGAGAGGAACCCGGCCTGCACGAAAATTCCGAAGACGAAAGACACGATGGACAGGACCAGCGTGCCGACCGTGTCCAGACCGGCCGTGAATGACGCGCCGTAATCGCCGTCGACGCCCGAGGTGTCGGCCGTGGCGCCGCCCAGCAGCACGAACACCAGGCCATGCACGACCACACCGATCACGCCGTATACCAGCGCCGCGAGGATCAGCGGCCCAAGATTCTTGGTGAACTTATTCCACGCCCAACTGAACGCTTCACCGATGCTGAACCCCGACCCGGGCGGCGGTCCGTAGCCCGGAGCCGCCGGATAGCCGGGCGGTGGTCCGTAGCCGGGTGGCGGGGGGTAGCCGGGGGGCGGCCCGTAGCCGGGCTGCGGCGGCGGCCCGTAGCCGGGAGGTGGCGGGGGTGCGCCATACCCCGGAGGCGGTCCGTAGCCGGGCTGCGGCTGCCCTGGGGGTGGTCCATACCCCGGTGGCGGTCCAGGCGGAGGTCCATAATCGGGTGGCGGCGGGTAGTCGCCCGGATTGGGGTTACCCCGGTACGGGTCGTGTGGGTTGCCAGGGTGCTCCGGAGGGTGGCTCATGGCCGCTCCTGCCTCGTCGTTGGGGAGTTGTCCGGGCGTGCGCTTTCGAGAACTTAGCAAGTATTCGGCGGCGGCGCTGAGAGCTCACACTGCGCGCCGCGTGTCGTGCTGACGTGGTATGCCTGACACCGTGTCCGACGGTCTGTTCGACGTCCCCGACGCGGCCGAACTTGGCGAGGGCGGGCCCGGCGGGTATGCCGCCGCGCCGCTGGCGGTGCGGATGCGCCCGGCCCGTCTCGACGAGGTGGTCGGGCAGGATCACCTGCTGCAACCCGGCTCGCCACTGCGCCGTCTGGTCGAGGGTTCGGGTATGGCGTCGGCCATCCTCTACGGCCCGCCCGGCAGCGGTAAGACCACACTGGCATCCCTGGTCTCGCAGGCCACGGGACGCCGGTTCGAGGCGCTGTCGGCGCTGTCGGCCGGGGTAAAGGAAGTCCGCGCCGTGATCGACACCGCGCGACGCGCCGCCGCGCACGGCGAACAGACCGTGCTGTTCATCGACGAGGTGCACCGCTTTTCCAAGACCCAGCAGGACGCGTTGTTGGCCGCCGTGGAAAACCGGGTGGTGCTCTTGGTGGCGGCGACGACCGAGAATCCCTCGTTCTCCGTCGTCGCGCCGCTGCTGTCGCGGTCGCTGATCCTGCAACTGCAGCCGTTGTCCTCCGACGACGTCCGCGCGGTCGTTCAACGCGCGATCGACGATCCGCGTGGCCTGGGCGGCCAGATCCCGGTGACGCCGGAGGCCGTCGACCTGCTGGTCCGGTTGGCCGCCGGCGACGCGCGCCGCGCGCTGACCGCGTTGGAGGTGGCGGCCGAGGCGGGGGAGCAGGTCACCGTCGAGACCGTCGAGCAGTCGCTGGACAAGGCCGCGGTCCGCTACGACCGCGACGGCGATCAGCACTACGACGTGATCAGCGCCTTCATCAAGTCGGTGCGCGGCTCGGACGTCGACGCCGCACTCCACTACCTGGCCCGGATGCTGGTGGCCGGCGAGGACCCGCGATTCATCGCGCGCCGGCTGATGATCCTGGCCAGCGAGGACATCGGGATGGCCGACCCAGTCGCATTGCAGACCGCGGTCGCGGCGGCCCAGACCGTCCAGTTGATCGGCCTTCCCGAAGCCCAGCTGACCCTGGCCCACGCCACGATCTACCTGGCGACCGCACCCAAATCGAACGCGGTGACGACGGCGCTGGCCGCCTCGATGGCCGACATCAAAGTGGGCAAGGCGGGGTTGGTGCCGCCGCATCTGCGCGACGGGCACTATTCGGGCGCCGCGGCACTGGGCAACGCGCAGGGCTACAAATACTCGCACGATGACCCGGATGGCGTTGTGCCGCAACAGTATCCACCTGACGAGGTGGTCGGGGTCGACTACTATCGGCCTACCGGCCGCGGCGCCGAGCGCGACATCGGCACCCGGTTGGAGAAGCTGCGCGCGATCATTCGGCGCAAGCGCGGCTAAAGGCCAGGCAGGCAGTTAACGAAGGGTATGAGTCCGGGGCACTGCTGGGCGATGTTCGGCGGGTTCGCCGGCGGGGGAGGTGGCGGGATCGGCGTCGGAAACAAATTGGGCCCCTCCCAGTAATGCGCCGGAGCATGCGTCCGCACGTCGTATTCGAAGTAGTAAGTGTGGCAGATACCCATGTCCCACACCAGGTCCGTATCCGCCCGAGGTGGGTCATTCGGCATGGCTTGCCCGGGACACCACTGAAATGGTCCGTATTTGTAGGCCTGGGCGGTGCCCGCGCCCGGTCCGAGAACGGCCAGCGCCAAAACGCCGGGTAACAGCACAGTCGCTGCCAGCCGTGCGAATCCTCGCTTCATGGAGGTGACGGTATGCCGGTTAGACCAGGTGAGTGCCGCGATCGAACAAGATCAGGCGCGCGGCTACTGAAGCACAGACTTCCCTAACGCGAAGGCCTTCAGACCATTCAACTTGAATGTGCGGCTATGTCGAGCACGGACCGAGATGTCAGCACGATTCGCAACACCGGTCACACGAGTACCAGCATCGGACCATTAGACGGTCTTCGCAAACGACTGCATATGCGATATCACTCGCTGATCCGGGCGGGCGGTGATATCGCCGGTGATGCGATTTCGGAAAAGTGTCTATCCCACCCTCAGTGACTGCTGTTGTTTATCGTGCTGCCGGGATCCGCATGTTTCAACCAGTCGGCCAGCGACCGACCCGCGTCCAGCACGTGGCGTTCGGCGATGTGACGGGCCTTGTCGGCGTCTCGATCGGCGAGCGCGGACACCAGCGCCTCGTGCTCGTCCAGCGCGTTGTGCTCATGCTCGGGGAACATCGCGAAGAAGTTAGAGGGGACCACCCGGACGGCCTGACGAATCTGCGCCATCAGCCGTCGCGAATGGGAGGCCCGGTGAATCTCGCGGTGAAAGTTCCAATTCGCGTTGACGATCGCGCCTTTGCCGGCGTGCGCTTCGACGTCGGTGGCCAGCGTCCGCAGGCGCTCGATGCCGTCGTCGGTGACCCGTTCGGCGGCCCACGCCGCGGCCTGACCGGTCAGCACGCCCAGAATCGTGAAGCTGTCGACCACGTCCTCGGGGCTCATGCCGATCACCGTGATGCCGCTGCGCGGCGCGACGCGCACCAGCCCGTCGTAGGACAGCTCCAGTAGAGCTTCGCGCACGGGGGTGCGGCTGGTGGCGAATTCCTTGGTGATCGCGTCCAGGTCGAGCCGGGTGCCAGCTGGCAGAGCACCGGTGAGGATGCGATCGCGTAGCTCGCGCGCGGCACGTTCGCGCACCGTCCCGGCGATATCGACGCCGTCGTTCGGGGCCATGACGTGACCTTAGGGGTGTTGGGAATCTCGCACTTGAAATCTAATATATCAGATGCTAGACATCAGTTATGACTTCACGACAGATGGCCCTCGTCGCTTTCATGCAAGCCGGCAGCACCTCGGTGTACGCGGGCTCGTGGCGCCACCCCGCTACCGAACACGGTTACCTCGACGCCTCGTACTACGCCAAGATCGGCAGGCAACTCGAAGAAGGTTGTTTCGATCTGATGTTCTTCGACGATCGGCTCGCCATGCCCGGCATCTACGGTGGCTCGGTCGCCGATGCCGTCAAATACGGTGCACGGCCGGTGAAGCTGGACCTGTCCATCGTGTTGGGTGTGCTCGCGCAGGCGACGTCGCACATCGGCCTGGGCGCGACCGGGTCGACCACCTACTACATGCCGTTCCACATCGCCCGTACCTTCGCCACCCTCGATCACCTGTCCGGCGGCCGAGCGGCATGGAACATCGTCACCTCGGTCAACGACAGCGAGGCCCAGAACTTCGGCATGGACGTGCATTTGGGCCATGACGCCCGCTACGACCGCGCCGAGGAATTCCTGGAAGCCACCGTCGGGCTGTGGGACACCTGGGAAGACGACGCGATCCTGCACGACCGGGTCAACGGCATCTACGCCGATCCGGACAAGGTGCACGAGCTGAACCATGCCGGCGAGTTCTTCTCGGTGCGCGGGCCGCTGACCGTACCGCGTACCCCGCAGGGGCGGCCGGTGCTGATCCAGGCCGGGTCGTCGGGTCGTGGGCGTGAATTCGCTTCGCGCTGGGCTGATTTGATCTTCACCAGTGACCCGGGCATTGAGGTGGCCCGTAACCACTACGCCGACCAGAAAGAGCGCATCGGGGCTGCCGGCCGCGACCCGGACTCGGTTAAGCTCTGCCCGATGGCTTACGCGGTAGTCGCAGAGAGCGAAGACCACGCCAAAGAACGTGAACAGGTCTTCCTCAACGACCTGGTGCACCCGATGGCGTCGCTGACTTTACTCTCGGAGTTGATGAACTACGACTTCGCAAAACACGACCTCGACGACCCGATCACCGATGAGCTCATCGAATCGGTGTCAGGAATTCGCGGGTTGGTGCAGAACCTGCGTGCCCACATCGGCGACAAGATCACCCTGCGTGACCTGGCCGGCCACCGCGCGACCCTGCTGCAGGGCCCACGTTTCGTCGGCACCGGAAAGCAGGTCGCCGATCAGATGGAGGAGTGGTTCCATGGCGGCGCCTGCGATGGATTCGTCTTGGCTGCAACGCATTTGCCCGGGGCATTCGAAGACGTGGTTCGCATGGTGATTCCCGAACTGCAGCACCGCGGGCTGTTCCGCGACTCCTACAGCGGGTCGACTTTGCGCGACCACCTCGGGCTGCAGCGGCCGGTCGGCGCACCCGTCAACGCATGATGCTCGAAGGCATCCGGGTTCTCGACGTCGCGACACTGGCCGCGGCGCCGCTAGCCGCTACCTATCTCGGCGAGTTCGGCGCCGACGTCATCAAGATCGAGCAGCCCGACGGCGGCGACCCGATCCGCACCTGGGGAAACCAGGTCGACGGCGTCGGGTTGATGTGGAAGTCGTTGTCCCGCAACAAGCGATCGATCACCCTCAACCTGCGCGTGGCCGAAGGCCAGGCGATGCTGCGGCAGTTGGTCGAGCACGCCGATGTGGTGATCGTCAACACCCGGCCGGCCACCTTGCGCAAATGGGGCCTGGACTACCCGGCGCTGCGCGCCGTCAACGACAACATCGTGATGCTGCACATCACCGGCTACGGGCTGACCGGGCCGAAAAGCGAGCGGCCCGGATTCGGCACGCTGGGCGAAGCAATGAGCGGGTTCGCCAACGTCACCGGCGAGGCCGGGGGACCGCCGACGTTGCCGCCGTTCATGCTTGCTGACGGGGTGGCATCGCTCAACGCCGCCTACGCGGTGATGATGGCGCTCTACCACCGCGACGTGCACGGCGCGCCAGGGCAGTTGATCGACATCAACCTGATCGACCCGCTGGCGCGGCTGCTGGAGCAGACACTGCTGGGCTACGACCAGCTCGGCCTGGTGCCGACCAGGGCGGGCAACCGCTGGGACATCTCGGCGCCGCGCAACACCTACCGCACTGCCGACGATCGCTGGCTGGCGATGTCGGGCAGCTCACCGCAGTTGGCGCTGAGGGTGTTTCGCGCTATCGGGCGCGCCGACCTGGTCGAGGACGCCGACTTCTCCGATCCGCAGCGCCGGCTGGCGCGGGCCCGCGAGGTCGACCAGGTGGTCGCCGACTGGGTGGCCACCAAGACGCTGGCCGAGGCGATGGACATCTTCGATGCCGCCGAGGTGGCCGCCGCACCGGTCTACGACATCACCGATCTGGTTGCCGACGAGCAGCTTTCGCACCGCGAAGTCTTCGTCAAAGTCGGCGACGACGAACTGGGCGCGATGACCGTCCAGGCTCCGGTGCCCCGCTTCTCCGGTGCGACCGGTCGCGTGCAACACCTGGGCCCGCGGATCGGTGAACACAACGCCGAGGTGTACGGCGAGCTGCTCGGGCTGGCCCGCGGCGACATCGATGACCTGCATACTCGGGGTGTGCTGTGAGAGGAGCCGGGTAGATGACCTCGCTGTTACGCCGCTCGGAACTTGCGGTGCCCGCGGCCAATGACCACATGTTCGCCCGCGCCGCAGCGTCGGAGGCCGACCTGGTGTTCCTAGACCTCGAGGACGCCACCGCGCCCGCGCACAAGGAGGCGGCCCGCGGTAAAGCCGTCAAGGCGCTCAACGAACTCGACTGGGGACCTACCGTGCGCGCGATCCGCATCAATGGGCTCGACACCCAGTGGTGCCACGACGACATCGTCGAAGTCGTCACAGCAGCCCGGGAAAACCTCGACACCATCATCATCCCGAAAGCGCTTCGGGCCCGCGATGTTTGGTGGGTCGACGTACTGCTCACCCAGCTGGAGGCCAAGCTCGGTTTGTCCCGCCAGATCCGCCTAGAGGTGCTGATCGAAGAGGTCGAGGGACTGGCCAACGCCGAGGAGATCGCCACCGCCAGCCCACGACTGGACGCGCTGATCTTCGGTGTCGGCGACTTCTCGCTGTCCCAGGGTGCGCGGGTGGACACCAACTTCGACCCGCTCGGCGAATATCCCGGCGACTTCTGGGCCTATGCCCGCAACAAGGTGATCATCGCGGCCCGCATCGCCGGCATCGACGCGATCGACGCGCCGTACCCCGACTACGGCAACTTGGCGGGCTACGAGCGCGACGCGCGACGGGCCGCGCTGATGGGCTACACCGGCAAGTGGGCCATTCACCCGAGTCAGATCGACGTCGCCAACCGGGTTTACGCGCCGACCGACGAGGAGATCGCGCTGGCCGAGCGCAACGTCGCGGCTTACCGCCAAGGCGAGGAAAAGGGTCTCGGCGCGGTCGGCGTCAACGGTGTTCTGGTCGACGCAGCCCACGTCAAGATGGCTCAGGCCACCCTGGCGCGCGCGGCGCTGATCAAGGGGGGCATATGAAAAACTTCACCGACGACGAGATGACCGCTCTGCTGCCCACCGCCAAGGCCTACAGCGTTGTGATCCTCAAACAGGGCCCCAATTTCGCGGAAGACACGGCACTGGCGGTCATCTGGGAGCACGGCCGCCGTAATTTCGGGCTACGCAACGACGGTGTGCTCGCGGTGGTGTTGCCGGTTACCGATGGCTCCGATGTCTGCGGGGTCGGGGTGTTCACCGGGACCGTCGATGAGACCGTCGCGCTGATGAACGAGGATCCAGGCGTGAAAGCGGGAGTGTTCACCTTTGAGGCACACGGCTGCCGCGGGTTTCCCGGCGACTCGCTCCCGTAGCAGCGCTGCGCCGAGATCGGCGATGCCGGCACGCGCGGCCCTGATCGACCAGCTCGGCTAAACCAGCTCGGGTACCCGCAGGTGGGCGATGGCCAGTTCGAACTCGCCGACGTCGAACTGGTCGGCGCCCAGGTCGCGAAGGCGGGCGGTACGCAGCGATCGCGCCTGCTCTTCGTTGCGCTGCATGGCTGCCAGGCTGTCGAACGTTGACGACGACACCGCCCGCCAGGATGTGCGGTCGATCATCAGGCTCGCGCTGCAGAAACCTTCGAGCTCCTCGATCGCCGGCAGCACCGACTCGCGGTAGAAGGCGATGGCCCGGTCGAACTGGTCGGGCCGCACTGTGAGCCAGGTGGCCCGCACGCCGGCACCCGGGCCGGAGGGGTGGTCGCGGTGCAGAACCGCAATCTCCCATTCGTCGACCGTCGGGCTCCCGGCGAAGGTCTGGGCCGCCTGATCCCGCACCGGCCGTATCTCACGGGCGCTCGCACGCATCGTCTGTTCGTTCTCCCAGGAGCTGGTCGCAATGCAACGACCGGAGCCACGGTCGACCAACAATGACACACCAAGACAACCGGCGACTTTTTGCAGTGCGGGCATGACTACATCGCGAACATGCGCGATCCCGGCGTCGATGGACGACGGTTGCGCCTCGATAGTGGTTGAGCGCGCGTACACAACCCCTCCTTGTTCGGGGGCAGCGCCCGGTGGCGCCACCGGTTCCACTAACCACCTTCCTCTGGCGGGTTGGCTATGGCAATGGGCGAATTCGGTGCCTTTGTTCGCAATTGGCACAAGGAGATACCGGCCGGCACCCCAGTCGCTCGGTTCCGCCGGTCTCCCCCTAATCCTCGATCAGACCAGCTCGGGTGCCCGCAGATGGGCGAGCCGGAGCTCGAATTCGCAGTCGTCGAGCTCCTCGGCGCCCGCTTGGGCTGTCTTGGTGTTCTTGAGCGCTGTTGCCTGCTCTCTGTTGCGATTCATCGCCTCAAGGCTGTCGAATGACGTACTGGCCACGGCGCGTCCGGATGCGCGATCCACCAGCAGGCTGGCGCTGCAGAAGCCCTCGAGTGCCTCGAGCTCAGGCAGAACGGACGTTTTGTAAAACTCGATGCCCTGGTCAAGTTGATCTGGCTGCATCTTGACCCACGTTGCCCGCGCGCAGGCGCCCTCGCCTGAGCGGTGATCACGGTGCAGCACTGCGATTTCCCACTCTTCGACCATCGGGCTGCCAATGCCGCCGAACGCCTGCGCCGCTTGATCCCGAACCGGCTGTATCCGCTCGGCGCTAGCGCGCATCGCGTCTTCGGTTTCCCACGCGGTGGTCACTATGCACCGACCGGTCCGCTGGTCGGCCAACATCGACAAGCCGACACACCCGTCGACCTCCTGAAGTCTCGGCATGACGGCATCGCGAATGTGCGCAACTCCTGGATCGATGGACGATGGTTGCGCCTGGATAGTTGTGGAGCGCGCGTACATGACGCACCCCTTTCCTCTCGGGGCGGCGCCCCGGTGGCGCCACCGGTCCTCTGACCACCTTCCTCCGCTGGATTCGCCATGACAATGGGCAAATACGTAGGCTGGTCAGGTGAATACCGATGTGCTGGACGTGGACACCGCGCGTCGCCGTATCGTCGATTTGACCGAGTCAGTGCGGGCGTTCTGCTTTCCGCGGGGCGATGGATTCTGCAACGTCTTCGTCCCGCACGCGACGGCCGGGGTGGCGATCATCGAGACCGGCGCCGGCTCCGATGAGGACCTCGTGGACACCCTGGAACGGTTACTGCCGCGCGATGACCGCTACCGGCACGCCCACGGATCGTTCGGGCACGGCGCCGACCACGTGATGCCGGCGATCATCGCGCCGTCGATCATGGTGCCAGTGCAGGCGGGCGAGCTGCTGCTGGGCACCTGGCAAAGCGTGGTGCTGGTCGACTTGAACCGGGACAACCCGCGGCGCTCAGTGCGTTTGTCGTTCCTCCAGGGTTGACCGCGGTCAGCTTTATCGCGTGATCGGGCCGCACAGTGGGACCGGTACTGTGATGCGGTCGAAATAGGCTGGTACCGGCCGGGCAGGCCGAAATCAAGAGGAAGCGGAAAAGTGCAGACACACGAGATCAGGAAGAGGTTCCTCGATCATTTCGTGAGCGCGGGCCATACCGAGGTACCGAGTGCCTCGGTGATTCTCGACGACCCCAACCTGCTGTTCGTCAACGCCGGCATGGTGCAGTTCGTGCCGTTCTTCCTCGGCCAGCGCACTCCGCCGTATCCGACGGCCACCAGCATTCAGAAATGCATTCGCACGCCCGATATCGACGAAGTCGGGATCACCACCCGGCACAACACCTTTTTCCAGATGGCCGGCAATTTCTCGTTCGGCGACTATTTCAAGCGCGAGGCCATCGAGTTGGCTTGGACATTGCTGACCAGCAAAGTCGACGACGGTGGATATGGTCTTGATCCGGAAAAGCTCTGGGCCACAGTATATTTCGACGACGACGAAGCCGTGCAGTTGTGGCGGGAGATCGCCGACCTGCCGGTCGAGCGAATCCAGCGCCGCGGCATGGCCGATAACTATTGGTCGATGGGCATTCCCGGGCCGTGCGGCCCGTCGTCGGAGATCTACTACGACCGTGGTCCCGAGTTCGGCATCGACGGTGGCCCGGAAGCCAACGAGGACCGCTACATCGAGATCTGGAATCTCGTGTTCATGCAGAACGAACGCGGCGAGGGCACCAGCAAAGACGACTTCGAAATCCTGGGTCCGTTGCCGCGCAAGAACATCGACACCGGCATGGGCATCGAGCGGGTCGCGTTCCTGCTGCAGGGCGTGGCCAACGTCTACGAAACCGACCTGCTGCGACCCGCCATCGACGCGGTGGCCCGGCGTGCGCCCCGCGGCTATGACGTCGGCAACCACGCCGACGACGTGCGCTACCGGATCATCGCCGACCACAGCCGCACCGCGGCCATCCTGATCGGCGACGGCGTCAGCCCGGGCAACGACGGCCGCGGCTACGTGCTGCGCCGGCTGCTTCGGCGGGTGATCCGCTCGGCCAAGTTGCTCGACATCGACGGCCCGATCGTCGGCGAGCTGATGGCCACCGTCCGTGACGCGATGGGCCCGTCGTATCCGGAACTGGTCGCCGACTTCGACCGAATCAACCGGATCGCTGTCGCCGAGGAGACTGCGTTCAACCGGACGCTGCAATCGGGTTCGCGGCTTTTCGAAGAGGTGGCCGGTGCCACCAAGTCATCCGGCGCGACCGTGCTGTCCGGATCGGATGCCTTCACGCTGCACGACACCTACGGATTCCCGATCGAGCTCACCCTCGAGATGGCCGCCGAAGCCGACCTGCAAGTGGACGAACTCGGGTTCCGGGAACTGATGGCCGAGCAGCGCCGCCGCGCGAAAGCCGACGCCGCAGCGCGCAAGCACGCGCACGCCGACCTGACGGCGTACCGCGAGCTGGTCGATGCGGGCCCCACCGAATTCACCGGCTTCGACGAATTGACCTCGCAGGCGCGCATTCTGGGCATCTTCGTAGACGGTAAGCGAGTGCCGGTGATAGCCCACGACGCAGAAGTGTCAACGGAGTCCGCAGGAACCGACCGGGTCGAGCTGGTACTGGACCGCACGCCGCTGTACGCCGAGTCGGGTGGCCAGGTCGCCGATGCGGGCACGATCAGCGGCACCGGCGCCGGCCAGACCGCCAAGGCAGCTGTGACCGACGTGCAGAAGATCGCCAAAACCCTCTGGGTACATCGCGTCAACGTGGAGTCGGGTGAGTTCGTCGAGGGGGACACCGTCGTCGCGGCCGTGGATCCTGACTGGCGCAAGGGTGCCACGCAGGGCCACTCGGGCACCCACATGGTGCACGCTGCGCTTCGACAAGTGTTGGGCCCCAATGCCGTTCAGGCCGGATCGCTGAACCGGCCAGGCTATCTGCGGTTCGACTTCAACCGGCAGGGCGCATTGAGCGCCGAGCAGCTCAGCCAGGTCGAGGAAGTGACCAACGAGGCGGTGCAGGCCGACTTCGAGGTGCACACGTTCCTCGAGCAGCTCGATAAGGCCAAAGCAATGGGTGCGATGGCCATGTTCGGCGAGGCGTACCCGGACGAGGTGCGGGTCGTGGAGATCGGCGGCCCGTTCTCGCTGGAACTGTGCGGTGGCACCCACGTGCACAACTCGGCACAGATCGGGCCGGTGACCATCCTCGGCGAGTCGTCGGTGGGCTCCGGCGTGCGCCGCGTTGAGGCTTATGTGGGGCTGGAGTCGTTCAAACACCTGGCTAAGGAGCGAGCGCTGATGGCCGGGCTGGCGTCGTCGCTGAAGGTGCCCTCTGACGCGGTGCCCGCCCGGGTAGCGAACCTGGTGGAGCGACTGAAGGTCGCCGAGAAAGAAATCGAACGTAACCGGCTGGCGAACGCGAAGGCAGCCGCGGGAAACGCCGCCGCCGGAGCGCAGCACGTCGGTAACGTCCGTGTGGTGGCGCAGCGGATGTCGGCCGGCATGACGGCCGCCGATCTGCGCTCGCTGG
>DATAZN010000089.1:0-6086 GCA_036272035.1 Mycobacterium sp.
CGCACGGCAACTCTGCGCAAGGCGGCCGAGCGATTGCCGCTGACCGACCGCGAACGAGAAATCGTGATGCTTATCGGGCAAGGGCTGTCCAACCGGGATATCGCGACACGGCTGACGTTGTCGGTTCGAACCGTCGAAAGCCACATCTATAAAGCGATGGCCAAAACTGGCACGTCCAAGCGCGACGAGCTCGCGGGGCTGTTGCCTTCGCCCCGGGAGTGACACGGCGACAACGACTCGCGTCAGCTCAATTGATCGGTTACCGCCGCCGTATCCAGCCAGATGTTCTCCCGGCTGATCAATCCGTCGCGGAACTCGAACACATGCATCATTCGGAAACTGATAGTTCGTCCGTTACCCGGTAGCCCCATGGACCCGCCTCAAACAACAACTACTTATTGCCTCTCGGTGGTAGCACGTCGCAACGCTGCGAAACATCAGTAGTGCATCACTGACATCGATCGATCCACCGCGATCAAAGATTTGAGCAGCGGATCCCACCGACGGAGGATTGAAATGCTCACCGAAAACATTGCCGTCAAGACCCTTGACGAGGCCCGAGAGACCCTTGATGAGGCTCGAGAGCGATTGGTTTCGCCGGCACCGGTCTTGATCAGCGAGCACGAGGTTTCCCTTGGTACCGCGGTTGCGCTGCGGGGTCGACCGAAAACCCGGCGCCGGTGGTTCGAGACGACCAAGGTCCTGCTGGCCGCCATGCAGCGCTCGCGTGCCCCGTCGACGCAAGAAGGTCGTCCGGTGCGCCGCGACTACCCGAAGCGCTACGCGTTTTTAGAGAACGCCTGCATGGCGCGCGAGATGGATCGCCTTTGACCTTCGTGAAAGCGTGACTGCGCTGCTCAGGCGATATGGGCGGTGTACTGGGTTTGCTCTTGTTAGCACTAGCACCCTCAGCGGGCATCCTTGCGGGACTAAAAGTTCCCGGAAGGATGCCCGCTTGCTCGCCGGTCTGGTAGGGCAGGATCTGCAGACATGGATCAGGTATGGGTCAACCGGGCGGTCAGCGCGGAGGCTGCTGTCACCGGCCGGCATCTGAGACGGCTGTGGGCGCTACCTGGCACCCAACTCGGCGTGGTGGCCTGGCCACCGGCCCGTCGCGACCGATGGTTCGGCGGCTGGCATTACTGGTGGCAGGCGCATCTGCTGGATTGCCTGGTCGACGCCGAGCAGCGCGACCCGCAGCCCGAGCGCCGCATCAAGATCGAGCGGCAGATTCGCTCACATCGACTGCGTAACAACGGATCCTGGGTCAACAACTATTACGACGACATGGCGTGGCTGGCGCTCGCGCTGGAGCGGGCGTCCCGGATCGCCGACGTCGACCGCGAGCGGGCGCTGAACAAGCTGAACGACCAACTGGTCAAAGCGTGGGTACCCGAAGACGGCGGCGGCATCCCTTGGCGCAAGCAGGACCAGTTCTTCAACGCCCCGGCCAACGGGCCGGCCGGAATCTTCCTGGCGCGCTACGGCGACCGGCTGCGGCGTGCCCAGCAGATGGCCGACTGGATCGACGAGACGCTGATCGACCCCGAGCAGCACCTGGTCTTCGACGGCATCAAGGCGGGTTCACTGGTTCGCGCCGAGTACACCTACTGCCAGGGGGTGGTGCTGGGGCTGGAGACCGAGCTGGCCGCCCGCACCGAGGACGACCGGCACGCGCCGCGGGTGCATCGCCTTGTCGCCGCTGTCGACGAGCATATGGCGCCCGGCGGGGTGCTGCGCGGCTCCGGTGGCGGCGACGGCGGGTTGTTCGCCGGCATCACCGCCCGCTACCTGGCGCTGGTCGCCACTACGCTGCCCGGCGACTCTGCCGACGATGCCAAGGCCCGCGAAACTGCCCGCGAAATCGTGCTGACATCAGCACAGTCGGCCTGGGACAACCGCCAGACGGTAGAGGGGTTGCCGCTGTTCGGGCCGTTCTGGGATCGCCCCGCCGACTTGCCGACGGCCGGCGGGCAGCAAGCGCAGTTCGTCGGAGGAGCGGTCACCGGTTCGGAGATCCCCGAGCGTGACCTCTCGGTGCAGCTCTCGGGTTGGATGCTGATGGAGGCCGCACACGCCGTGACCGTCAAAGAAGGGACCAGCAATGAGTAAAGTCCACCCCGATGCCGCGTCGGCTCTGGATGGTTTGTTGAAGGACGGAATCAGCATCGCCGCAGGCGGTTTCGGGTTATGTGGCATCCCGGAGAATCTGATCCAGGCTCTGGTGGACAGCGGCGTCAAAGACCTCACCATCATCGGGAACAACGCCGGCGTCGACGATTTCGGTATGGGGCTGCTGCTCAAGGCGCGTCAGGTGACGAAGGTGATCGCCTCTTACGTGGGTGAGAACAAAGAGTTCGAGCGCCAGGTACTGGCCGGCGAACTGGACCTTGTGCTGACGCCGCAGGGCACGCTCGCGGAAAAGCTCCGTGCCGGCGGCGCCGGCATTCCCGGCTTCTACACCCGCACCGGCTTCGGCACCCAGCTCGCCGAGGGCAAAGACACCCGGGTCTTCAATGGCACGGAATACGTTCTGGAAGAAGGCATTCGGGCCGACGTCGCGATGGTCAAGGCCTGGAAAGGCGACAAGGCGGGCAACCTCGTCTACCGCAAGACGGCGCGCAACTTCAACCCGATGATCGCCAGCTGCGGCACGGTCACTATCGCCGAAGTAGAGGAACTGGTCGAGGTCGGCGAACTGGATCCTGACCTGGTGCACACCCCCGGCATCTACGTGGACCGCATCATCGAGGGCGCCAACTACGAGAAGCGCATCGAGTTCCGCACCACCAGCGGCGGCACCGCGCAGAAGAACGACAGCCCGATCCGCCAGCGGATGGCTCAGCGCGCCGCGCAGGAGTTGCGCGACGGCTACTACGTCAACCTCGGCATCGGCATCCCGACGCTGGTGGCCAACTACATTCCCGACAACATCAGCGTGACGCTGCAGTCTGAGAACGGTCTGCTCGGCATCGGTTCCTATCCGGCCGACGATGATGTCGACCCCGATCTCGTCAACGCCGGCAAACAGACTGTCACCAGCCTGCCGGGGTCCAGCTTCTTCAGCAGCGCCGACTCCTTCGCGATGATCCGCGGCGGCCACATCGACCTGTCCATCCTGGGCGGCCTGGAGGTTGCCGAGAACGGCGACCTGGCCAACTGGACGGTGCCCGGCAAGATGGTCAAGGGTCCCGGCGGCGCAATGGATTTGGTGTCGGGCGTCAAACGGGTGATCGTCACGATGGATCACACCGCCAAAGATGGCAGCCCGAAGATCCTCAAGCAGTGCACGCTGCCCGTCACAGGCAAGAACGTCGTGGACATGATCATCACCGACCTGTGCGTCTTCGAGGTCGAGCCGGACCACGGCCTGACGCTGATCGAGTTGCATCCTGGTGTCACAGTCGCCGATGTTCGTGCGAAGACCGGTTGCGACTTCAAGGTCGCCGTCTGAGGACGAGTCGTATGTTGGAAGGATGACTGCTTCCACACCATCGCGTCCGGTTCTGACCCGTCGGCGCGCGCTGCTCGGCGCCGGGCTCGTTGCGCTCGCCAGTGCCGGCGCGTTGAGCGCCTTCAATGCGGCCGGCGCTCCGAGCGCTCCGCTCAAAACGTTCGAGGTCAACCACACCGACGAGGAGTGGCGGCACCTGCTGACCCCGCAGCAATATGACGTGCTTCGCACGGCGGGCACCGAGACTCCCTACAGCAGTCCGCTCAACGACGAGCACCGCTCCGGAACCTTCGCATGCGCGGGCTGCGGCCAGGCCCTGTTCTCCTCAACGACCAAGTTCGACAGCGGCACCGGCTGGCCGAGCTTCTGGAAAGCGATGGACAACGCCGTTTTCGAGCGGCAGGACAACAGCGACGGAATGTCGCGCACCGAGGTGCTCTGCAGCCGCTGCGGTGGGCACCTCGGCCACGTCTTCAACGATGGCCCCCAGCCGACCGGCCTGCGCTATTGCATGAACGGCGTGGCGATGACGTTCCGGCCGTCGTAGCTAGTCGGCGACGGTCAGCTCGCCCTCGTCGTCCTTGGCGGCGCGACGGCGCTTCAGATACGCCCGGCCGGTGGCGATGAATGCCGGCAGCATCGACACGAACAGGATGGCCAGAACGATCTTTTCCAGGTTCTGGTGGATGAACGGCACGTTGCCCAGGAAATAGCCGGCGACCGTCACACCGCCGCCCCAGAGGATGCCGCCGACGACGTCGAACGCGAGGTAGACCGGGTAGCGCATGTAGGACACCCCGGCGACCACCGGCGTGAAGGTCCGGACAAAGGGCATGAATCGGGCCAGGATGATCGCCGCGGGCCCGTATTTCTCGAAGAATGCGTGCGACTCGGTCACGTGATGCTGCTTGAACAACCGCGAGTCTTCCTTCTTGAACAGCGCGGGCCCGATCCGGCGGCCGATAAAGTAGCCGGTCTGGTCGCCGAGGATCGCGGTGAGCGCGACCGCCGGCGCCAGCACCCAGATGTCGAGTGTGCCGTGCGCGGCCAGCAGACCACCGGTGAACAGCAGCGACTCACCGGGTAGCAGGGGAAACAGCAGACCGGTTTCGACGAAGACAATGGCCAGGATCGTCGGCAGTACGGCCGATGCGAACAGTCCCTGGGGACCGATCCAGTACATCGGGTCGAGGATGTTGGGCAGGGCCACCACGGCGGTGCTCACGGTGTTCAAGATACCGGCGTCGCGGACCGGCGATTACCGGGCGCGGCCCGGGCTGGCCTGCGGACCTCCCGACCGTGTTGCGATACTAATGAGGACTTTGGCTGCCGGGCCGGCGGCCGCGGGCTTGCGCAACACCTGCTCAGGAGGAGAACTCATGCCCATCGCAACGCCAGATGTCTACGCCGAGATGCTGCGGCGCGCCAAGGAGAACGAATACGCCTTTCCGGCGATCAACTGCGTCGGCTCGGAATCCGTCAACGCCGCGATCAGAGGTTTCGCCGACGCCGGCAGTGACGGCATCATCCAGTTCTCCACCGGCGGCGCTGAATTCGCCTCCGGCCTCGGCGTCAAAGACATGGTCACCGGTGCAGTGGCGCTTGCTGAGTTCGCCCATGTCATCGCGGCCAAGTACCCGGTCAACGTGGCCTTGCACACCGACCACTGCCCGAAGGACAAGCTGGACAGCTACGTGCGCCCACTGCTGGCGATCTCGGCCGAGCGGGTGGCCGCCGGTCAGAATCCGCTGTTCCAGTCGCACATGTGGGACGGCTCGGCGGTGCCGATCGACGAGAACCTGGAAATCGCGCAGGAGCTGCTGAAATTAGCCGCCGCCGCCAAGATCGTCCTTGAGGTCGAGATCGGCGTGGTGGGCGGTGAAGAGGACGGCGTCGAGGCCGAGATCAACGACAAGCTCTACACCACACCCGAAGACTTCGAGAAGACCATCGACGCTCTGGGGCACGGCGAGCACGGCCACTACTTGCTGGCCGCCACGTTCGGCAACGTGCACGGCGTCTACAAGCCCGGCAACGTCAAGCTTCGCCCCGACATCCTGGATCAGGGCCAGAAGGTGGCGTCGGCCAAGCTGGGTCTGGCCGACGGCTCCAAGCCGTTCGACTTCGTCTTCCATGGCGGATCAGGTTCGCTGAAGTCCGAAATCGAAGAGGCGCTGCGCTACGGCGTGGTGAAGATGAACGTCGACACCGACACCCAGTACGCCTTCACCCGACCGCTGGCCGCCCACATGTTCACCAACTACGACGGCGTGCTCAAGGTCGACGGCGAGGTGGGCAACAAGAAGGTCTACGATCCGCGCAGCTACCTCAAGAAGGCCGAGGCGTCGATGACCGAGCGAGTCATCGAGGCCTGCAACGATTTACATTGCAACGGAAAGTCGCTGTCGGCAAGCTGATTCTCGCCGGGTGACGATGCAGAGCGCGCAGCGCGATGAGGTGGGGTACCTCCAGCCGCGCAGCGGCTAGGGGGCGAGCCCGGCAATTGAGCGGCGTTAGCCGGAGTTGGACTCGCAGATCTTCCACTGATCGTCGCGGTACTGCAGGTCAAAGCTGCGAGTCGAACGGGTCTGCGGCGCGTACGCCATGAACGCGGTGACGTTGGCCTCGGCGT
>DATAZN010000090.1:0-4908 GCA_036272035.1 Mycobacterium sp.
CGGGCCTTGACCTGGGCGGGGCACTGGCGGCTGACAGCCATGAGTATGCCTGCGTCAGTGGCTGGTCTTACACAACGTTCGTGGTGCCCCTATCCTCGGACGCGCCCATAACCATCGGACACGGCTGGGCCACCTGGGAAACCGCCGCCCTCCGCTGGGTTCCGATCGAGGAAGTCGACGGGTACGCACTGCTGCCCGCCTTCGCCCAAACCTGGCCCGACCTGAGAAAGCTCATCGAAACACAGGCGTCGTCCTAGACCTGTTTACTGCCCACCGCAATTGCTGTTGATTGTCAACCCTCACCAACCGCGATGCAGTGAGAATCCAGGAACAATCCAGAAAGCCAAGAGAAACTATTGGCTTGTCACCCGGCGCAATTGTGTGATCATTTCTGGATGTCAGCCAGGAACTGTACCCAGTGGTTTGTGGTCACCGCAAGCACAGACCCATGGCGATTGTTTGAGTCTCTGACCAGAACATCTGAGTGTCGAGTAGCGACCTCGACACAGTTGCCCTGGTCGGCGCTGAAGCTGCTCTTGCGCCACTTAAGACAGAAGTGTGACCGCAGTTGAATACTCATCAACGATCCTCCGCTCGCCCACCGTGGGCCACGGCAATAACACGCTGGTGTCCACCTGGCGATGATCACATAGTGCAAACCGCAACCCCAAGCACAGTCTCGCCCAGAGTATAAACGGTTTTGCATTCACCGCCTACGCCTAAATACGGTCTAATTTGCAGCGCAAAGTGATTCGGTAATTAAGCGATGATGCTACTGTGGTAGCTGAGCAATAAAGAAATAGCCGATTTTAGAGTAGGCCACTGGGATCTAACTGCATTTCCTCGGCCGCGCGACGCAGGAAGCCGATCGACTCGGTCTCGGACAAGGCGAGTTCAAGCAGAGCCTCGAAGCTGCTGGCGTACTCGGACACCGAGCCGCTGTCGTTCGCAATGACCGCGAGTTCACCGCGGCCCGGGTCCAGGTAGACCAGGTCGGGTAGGTCGCCATCGAACTCCAGCAAGGTGAAGGCCCCGGACAGACCGGGGTGCGCGCCCGCTTGGAAGGGAACGATGCGCACCGAGACGTGGCTATCTTGCTCAGCAGCGTCCGCGATAACGCGGAGTTGGTTGGGCATAATCGCTGGATCGGTGTTGATGCCGACGTGTCGTCGGATTACGGCTTCGTCGAGTACGTACGCCTGCCGGGGCGGCTCACTGCGCTGAGCGAGTTCGTCCTTCCGCTGCATGCGTAGCTTGACCACCGGGGCAACCTCGATGGCCTCAACCGCGCTCGTGGTGAGCGCCTCGGCGTACTCGGCAGTCTGCAAGAGCCCGGGAACGACTGGACCTGGGAACTGCCGGATGGATGAGGCTCCCGCCTCGTAGCCAACGTAGTTGAGATACGGCGTCGGGACGTCCCCGCGATAGGCGTTCCACCAAGCCTGCGCTTTCGCGCCCCGGTTGAGCTCGTGCAGCCGTCCTCGATCATGGTCGGGGACTTCGTACAGGCTGAGCAGCGCTCCGAGGTCAACCTTGGTGATCGAACTATGCCCACCCTCGATTCGGATGAGCTTCGACGGAGACCAATCCAGGTCGCGGGCAACTTCCTCCTGCGTCAGCCGATTGGTCTTTCGCAACCGTACGAGCTCGTTACGCAGGATGGCGCTCTGCACGACTGGACCCTGGTCCGCCCCCATACGCTGGTCCCTCTCCCGAGTTAAGCGCGACATCTGCCAGGTCACCTCCTGCGAGCAGGCAACGTGGCAGGTCGCACTCTACAACCAGCGCATGTGGAACGCACGTGCAGCCTGCGGTGAATCACGTCTGCCCCGAATCATGTGTCTATGCGCAAGTTCATCAGACACTTGCAAGCTGTCAACTTTCAAGCCTGCGCGGTGCAAGCCTTCACGATGCAATCCGGCAAGTGACGTCAGTTGTGGAGCTATTAACACAATCGTCACTTGAGTCCCAGCGTCAACATCATCAGCCCAGACGGCATGGTGCATCCGCATGGAGCTATCCGTAACCTTGCATATACGGAGAGTGCATTTCGAGATAAAACGAAATGCAAGGTAGCAACTGCTAGCATGCCCGCTATGCTCACCGAATGCACCGGACCACATCGGTGCCATCAGACACGGTGACAACTCATCAGCACGTCGCCCGGGACGTCTGCCTCCGGATCGGCAGCGAACTTGATCCAGCAGTCTCCGACAGGATCGGAGACCGGTTCGGGTGGCGACCTGACCTCCGGTTGCGCACTTCGCAGTCCGGCGGTGACGCGAGAATTTCCTGCACGGGAGGGGTTACGTAATGCGGGCCGACCCGTCTGGCTCTGGTGAGGGGGAAGTCGAACCGGAGGTGCCTGATGCCGATGCCGGCGGCTCGCCGAACCGCAGCAGTTTTGAACTTCACCTGCACAGGCGTTTCTTGGCCGTCGATGTGTCCCTAGGAAGTCCCGAGCCGCATTCGGCGCAGGAGCACGATTTGACGGCTCGTGACGGAGACGCCCCGCGCCAACGGTTGGCGGGTCACGAACGTGCTCAGCTGCCTTGGTGGGTGGACCGCGTCCGTAAGAGCTGGATGTCGGTGTTTCATGTCCCGGCGGGTGTGTCAGAACCGCCGGGGAGGGCTGATTCGCCGATGACTTTCCGGCGAGCGGGCCGTCGACCTGCGGTCAGCTTCTGGGCAGCCCTCCGCCGGGACGAGCGGGAGCAGTTCAGATCGCAGGCTGAGCTGCGCACGTTCGCCGCTGGTGCTCACCTGATGCGTGAGGGAGAAACCGCTAACCGTGTGGTGGTGATCCTGCGGGGTCAGACGGAGGTCCGGGTCAATGCCCACGGGACGGAACGGGTACTCGCCCGCCGTGGCCCTGGCCAGCTCCTTGGGGAGCGGGCTGCACTGCAGGTGAATGTGCGGTCGGCAACCGTTGTCGCCCTGGAAATCGTCGAGGCCCTGGTCATGCAGACCGCAGACTTCGCCGCCTTTCTAAGCGCTCACCCGGGAGTGCTCGACATTGTGGAGAGCCAAGTCTACTTCCGGCTGACCGAGGAGCTACCCGGCTCTACCAGCGATGATGGTTTCTGGACGCAAGGCAACACCACCGCCCATGACGAGCCAGCGGTCGCGTTCCGGCGGGCTCAGACGCGGCCGTTCACCGGAGAAAACTGCACCGTCATCTATACCGACGTCGTCGGCTTCAGCGCCGCGTGGCGTGACGACAATGACCGCCTTCTCATCCGGCGCGACCTGGCCGCCATGACCTGTGCCGCCCTGGGAGCCATCTGGCACGAATGCTTCTGCGATGACCGGGGTGACGGCGCTCTGATAGTGGTCCCGTCCAAGGTGCCTACCGCCAAGGTGCTGGAACACCTGCTGGTCGCACTCCCCATCGCGCTGCGGCAGCACAACGAGAACTGCACCCCTGGGGTCAGGTTCCAGTTGCGGGTCGCCCTCGATATGGGCGCTGTGGTCAGCGACGACATCGGTGTCTCCGGTCAGGTCATCATCAACACCAAGCGGCTGCTGGACTCGCTGGCGCTGAAGCGGGCCATTGGCGACAGTGACGTTCCGCTCGGTCTCATCGTGTCCGATGCCGTGTACCAGTACACGGTCAAGCACGCCAAGGCGGTAACCGACCCGGCGGCGTACAAAAGGGTCAGGGTCAAGGCCGGTGACATCTCCCTGTCAGCCTGGATGAGTCTGTACAGCTCGCCGGTCCAGCTGCCGCGGCACGCGGTTTTAGTGGCTGTCGGGTCACCTGAGGGGGGTTACCCGCCAGCTCGACTCTGGCCATCAGCCAGAGTCGAACGCCCGGTAGGCGCGAGAAGCAACCTCTTGCGCCTGCCGGGTGGCGGCTTGGTGGTCTTGTCGGACCTTGGTGACGTGGGCGCGGCCGACGGCCAGGGTCCAAATGGACATGGTCAGCGGGCGGGCGCAGATAGCGATCGGCAGGGCCACCAACTCCGCCTCCGTGAGAGTGACATGGCGGGTGCGGGTGAACGTCTGGCTGGTGGACCAGCCGATTCCAGCGTGGCCACGAGCATCAGTATTGACCAGGGCAAACTGGTGAAGCTGGCCGGGGTTGGCCGGGCCAGCTCGGGTAGAAGCAGCACATGCCGCCACGCAGTGTTTCGCCTGTCATCGTCGTCGGCGCCGGGGTCGCTGGCCTGGCCTGCGCGCTGGACCTCACCGCGGCCGGGGTCCCGGTCCAAGTCCTGGAGGCTGGCGACGCGGTCGGCGGCCGGATGCGTACCGACCAGCGGGGCGGGTTCCTGCTCGACCGCGGGTTCCAGGTCTTCAACACGGCTTACCCGCAGGTGAAACGGCGGTTGAACCTGCGCGCCCTGGAACTGCGGCCGTTCACAGCCGGGGCGCTGCTGCAGACCCGTGACCGTCGGCTGCGATTCTCGGACCCGACCCGGCAGCCGTCGGGGGTGGTGGACCTGCTGTCCGGGCGGCTGGGCGGACTCGCCGACGTGCTGAACGTGGCCCGGTTGGCCGCCGCCGACATGTTTCTCCCGGTCGGGCTGATCAAACACCAGCCGGATCGGACCACCTTCGCGGCGCTGAGCGAGGCGGGGATTTCGCCGGAACTGTGCGAGCTGTTCTTCCGGCCGTTCCTGTCCGGGGTGTTCCTGGAAGACGAGCTGGAGACCAGCGCGCGCTTCTTCCACCTGGTCTGGCGCAGCTTCCTCCGGGGCACGCTGTGCCTGCCCCGGCGGGGGATCCAGGCGGTTCCGGAACAGCTGGCGGCGGAGCTGCCGCCGGGCACCGTCCAGCTGGAAACACCAGTTGGCACCCTCACCGCCGACGGCGTGGCGACCCCCGACGGCAGTGAGATCCCGGCCCAAGCAGTGATCGTGGCCACCGGGGCGGCCGACGCGGGCCGGCTGTTCGAGGACGCGC
>DATAZN010000091.1:0-15855 GCA_036272035.1 Mycobacterium sp.
AGCTCACGTCTTCATCACGGGCCGACGGAAGGACGCGCTGGACCAGGCCGTCGAACTGATCGGGCGGAACGTGACCGGCGTGCAGGGCGATTCGGCCAACCTCGACGATCTGGACCGTTTGTTCGACACGGTCAAACAGGACAAGGGCGCGATCGATGTGTTGTGGGCAAGTGCCGGGACGGGGAGGCAGAGCAGGCTCGGCGAGATCACCGAGGAGGACTTCCACGACGCCTTCTGGCTGAACGCGCGCGGCACACTGTTCACGGTCCAGAAGGCGCTGCCGCTGTTCAACGATGGCGGCTCGATCTTCATGACCGGATCGAACGCATCGCTGCGGGGCTACCCGAACTGGAGCGTGTACGCCGGAAGCAAGGCCGTGCTGCCGGCGTACGCACGCGTGTGGGTGTCCGAGTTGAGGGACAGGAAGATCCGGGTCAACGTGCTGACCCCCGGCCAGGTCGCCTCACCGATGCTGGAAGAGGTGATGGACGAGGAGATGAAGGCGCAGTTCGAGTCCGTGATCCCGCGGCGAGAGATGGGCCGCCCTGAGGAGATCGCGTCGGCCGCGTTGTTCCTCGCCTCCGACGACTCGAGCTATGTCAATGGCATGGAGCTGGTGGTCGACGGCGGCACCACAGTGATCTAGCAAGCGACCACTGATGAACTCGCCGATCCGGCTCCGCAGTGAGGTCGTCGCCGCAACCCTGCGCAGTCGCCCACCACATCCGATCACTATGGCGCTTACGGGAACTGGTGGCATCGGTTCTCGATCGGCGAGTTCACCTCACACCTCGAAGATCTGGCACCCCGACTCGAACGGGGTTGGCGCACCGATCAGGTCTCACCAACCACGACCAACACATGATTCAAGGAGTAAACGATGACCACCTTCGCTCCGCACCGCGACACCGTAACGGCCTTCGTCGACCACATGCACGGCGGCGCCGACAAGGACGCCCTTTCCGGAATCCTCGCCGAGGACGTGGTGCTGTACAGCCCGCTCGGCGATGAGCCAACCACTGGCCGCGAGGCAGTGCTGGAAGCCATGCGGGGGGTCGGCGGGTCGGCCGACCTCACCTACAAGGAAGTCCTCAGCGGCGAGACGCACCACGCCGCGTACTTTCGGCTGCAGATCGAAGACACCGCGGTCGATGGAATGGACTACATCCGGCTCGACTCCGACGGCAAGATCGCCGAAGTGACCATATTTTGGCGCCCGTTGCCGTCCGGCGTCCAGATGCAAGGACGTCTTGCCGATGGACTCGGCATGCAGCCCTGGAAACTCCTCACGCACACGGAGTGACGGCGATCCCCGATCCCGAACAGGCAAGTACACGTGATCACCGCACCGGACGGGGCTGCCACCGCTACCTCCAGGACGGACATTTCGGACCAAGTTCGACCACCACCCCCAACGTCACCCACCCAGGCCACCGGCCGCCGGGGACGTACGCGACAAAGCGGACGATCGAGACCGCAGAAAAGAGCACACCATGAGCAGCATCAGCATCATCGGCTCGGGAAACATGGCCAGCGCCATTGGCGCACTGGCCCTCAAGGGCGGCAACACCGTCGAAATCATAGGTCGCGATCAGGCCAAGGCCGCAGCCCTTGCCAGCGCGCTCGGCAACGGCGCCACCGCCCGAACGTGGGGCGCCCTCCCAGCCGGTGACATCGTGATCCTCGCGGTGCTGTTCGATAGCGCCGTGCCGGTCGTCAGCCAGTACGGGGACGCGCTGGCCGACAAGATCATCGTGGACATCACCAACCCCTTCAACCCCAGCGCCACCGGGCTGGCCGTCACTGACGGGACCTCCATCGCGCAGATGGTCGCCAAGGCCGCCCCCGCAAACGCCCATATCGTCAAGGCGTTCAACACCCTCTTCCGCGACGTCCTAGCTGCTGGCGGTCCGCTGGATGTATTCATCGCTGGCGATGACGCGCAGGCCAAGGCGAGCGTGTCAGCGTTCATCGAAAGTCTCGGACTACGCCCGCAGGACACCGGCGACCTGAGCATGGCGCACTGGCTGGAGGGCGCGGGCCTGCTGTCAGTAGGCCTAGCCAACCATGGCGTGGGGGACTTGAACTTCTCTCTTGGCGTCAACGTCGGCTGATACTCGGAGCACCAGTCAGCCGGGACGGACCACGTGCTGGATCTGCGGCGGCACAAGACATGACACGTGGGGAACCATCGCGACTCAATGTGGTGGGTGATGGCCGCGTTGCCCGCGTCGATCGTGTAGGTAACGAAGTAACCGAAGTAGTTCGGCCAGGCGGTGGTCATCTCGGTGGCTGTCGCCTCGCGGTAGTCGTCGCTGCCGAATGGCTGTAGGTCGGCACGCACCGGTTGCGCGGAGACATGGCCGTCGGCGGTGTAGACGAACTGGCCCAATGCGTCGCTACCGAGTGGAAGAACCGCGGCGCCGTCCTTGGCAAACGATTCCCAGCTGACCAGCAACCAGGACGCTAGGAGCTATTCGCGGATTGCGGCGATCTTTGCGTTCACCAGGGTGCGAATCTCCCTTCCGCCGACTCCGGAAACGCTTCTTGTCGGCGTCGAATAGACAGATGTGTTTTCGAGGCGGCTCCGTCGCCGGGCGCTGGGGCTTGCCGTCCATGCTCACCGGGGCGCGGCGAAGGCGCCAAGCAGCTCAGCCAGTTGCTGCCGATAGCGCGCGGCGTTGTCGGTCTTGACGTGCTCGTAACCGCGGACCATGTCGGGCAGCTCGGCGATCTCGACGGCCGCATCGAGATTGGTGGCGGTCAGACTTGCAGCCATTTGGCGGATGGCCCCGACATATTCGGTGATCAACTCCCGCTCAAGACGACGGATCGCGGTGTAGCCGAACGGATCCAACGCCGTCCCGCGAACTCGGCGCATCGCGTGGAGCACCCGGAAATCGGCGTGCTGCACGGCCCGAATGACATCTTCTGTTTCATGCCCATCGACCGCAACACGACCGGGTCCTCGCGGCTCCCCCACCGTCGGTAGAGGGAGGTCTCGTCCACTCCGGTGCTGACCGCCATATCGGCGATCGCGAAGTCGTCGATGCCTTGGGTTTCGGAGCTCGTCGCGACGTCGGCGGCGCAGTGGCGTCGCCCTCTCATCCCGTCGGTGCGGTGGGTGCCTTGACCGCCTCCAAGCACACGCTGACGTCGACGGTGTCCCCGACCATCGGGCCGCCTCCAGCCAGCACGGGAGCGTTGGTCAGTACGCCGAAATCGCTACGCTTCAGTTTGATCACGCCTTCGAACCCGGCCACCTCACCGTGACCCATGCCGGCGCTCACGCCGAGAAACGAGAACGGCAGTGGTAGGCGTTTGGTGATTCCGCGCAGGGTGAAGTCCACTACGAGCACCCAGTCGTCCTTCCCGGTGCCGTTCATGTCGACCGAGACGAGAGTGGCGGTGGGGAACTCGTCGGCGCCGAAGACGTCGGGTGCCCGTAGGTGCTGGTCGCGGGTCGGGTTGCCGGTGTTCACCGATTCGATCGCTATGGTGGCCGCAATGCTCGGAGTTCCGTTCTCGGGCACCGTGATCGCACCGGCGAAGTCGCCGAACCGCCCACGTACCTTGCCGACCATCAGGTGGCGAACCGAGAACGTGATGGAAGAGTGGACGGGGTCGATCGTCCACGTGCCGGGGGCGAGATCCCGCCCGACCGCCGACGTCGCCTGAATGCTCTTCTCGAGTTCGGACGGCAGTTCGTAGAGCTCGCGCAAGACCAGGGCATTGCGGGCTTGGATGAGTACGCCGCCATCGTTGATACGTCCGAGTTCGATTGGGGCGAAGCCGAGATCGATGCACAGCCCGGCTACCACCCCGCTTGCCGCGGGATCGTTGCTGGACACGAAGACCACGCGTCTGCCGAACTCGGGTGGGCGCTTCTGGGCGAGCTGCCCGGCGGCGGTTTGGTTAAACGACTTGGCCACCGCGGCGCCGGGGAAGGCCTCGGCGTTGAACTCGGTCGACAGGCGGCCGGCGAGGATTTGCTCGGAGTTGGGGACCAGGAACGCGTTCGTCGTGTCGACGATGATCTTGCCGGACCAGTCTGCGCGGCGCCGACCTAACTCCCGGACCTGGAGGAACGGTATGGCCAGGATGATCACGTCTGCATCCAGGGCCGTGTCGAGGGTGGTCGGCGTGATCGAGGCGGACAGTTCGGTGACGTCGATCGTTTCCGGACCTCGCGTGTTGGCCCAGAGTGCTGGGACGTGGTGGTCGGAGAATCGTTGCGCCAGAACCGCGCCGATGCTGCCGGTGCCCACGACGGCGTACTGCACAGCGCTGGTCATCGCACGAGCTCCGCGGTCCGAGCGGCAGCGATGAAGACTGCCAGCGCCAGGAACACGGCGTTCACGGGCCACTGTTTGTATTCCGCGCGTCGACCGTGGAACACCGCCGCGCCCACCTGCAGCAGCGCCAGGCCCACGGCTGCGACGGGCGTCAGGATGGGCTCGATGCCGGTCAGCCACGGCAGGATCAGACCGAGAGCGCCGGCCACCTCTACGCCGCCAATGAGTTTGAGCGACGTCGCGGACAACGCCTCGGCGGCAGCAGCCATGGAGGGGTTCTTCGCCAAGCGCTCCTTCGGCGTCAGCAGTTTCGTGCCACCGGCAAAAAGATATGCGGCGGCAAGTAATCCGGATGCGATCCATACCGCGATGTTCACGTGGGCTCCTCGAAGACGTGTGTGTGCGAACAGAGACGATGACCCGACCGGGCGCACCTGCGAATCTCGCATTCACGCGGACGAGTCATTAGTTGATGCATCAATTAACTCTAACCGGTGTCAATGTGATGCGTCAACTAAATCGGCTCCATCGGCGTCATTCCCGCGGTGATGCAGACCATGACGCCTCGACAACGACCGGACGCTGTCGCCGGTGCCGCGGGGTTGCCACGGCGGAGCCGTCGCCGCTCGGCGGCTGACGTTTAACAGTTGACGGTTGAACTATCCTTCAGATACAGGAGGTCCGGATGACAGCTGGGCGATCGGAAACCATCGGGTCGTCGCGGTGACGCGGCCCGAGCGTGAGCGTCGTGAACCCGAAACGGTATGGCTCGACGACGATCAGCAGCGTGCGTGGCGTCAGCTCCTTTCGATGATTATGGAACTTCCGGCGGCCCTGGAAAGCGATCTGCAGCGCACCGCCGGACTGACGACGTTCGAGTACCTCGTGCTGGCGAATCTCTCGGAAGCCGACGACAGGACGCTGCGGATGTCGGAGCTCGCCTCCACTGCGAACTCCTCGTTGTCGCGGTTGTCGCACGTGGTCAGGCGCCTCGCAGGCAACGGGTTGGTGGTGAAGCGGGTCTGTGCCGATGACGGCAGGGTGAGCGTGGTCGAGCTCACGAAGGCGGGATTGCGGCGGGTCTCCGCCGCGGCCCCCTCGCACGTTGCGAAGGTGCGCGAACTGGTGGTGGAGCCGTTGACGAAGGCCGACCTGAGCAGGCTCGGCAGAGCGGCCCAGGCCATTACCAACCGGATCGCCGAGTCGGGTTAGCCCACCGGCTCCGCCCGTCGACCGTGACGCGTGCGCGACGGGGACCGCCTTGACCGACGGATCGCCCCATGTCCGGATCATCCATCCAGTTGGACACCGTGGCGATCGCTAGATCGCGCCACCCGGATCGCTCACACCTTCTGGATAGTCGGCGATCTCGGCCGACCCGCCGGTAGCCCGCCGACAGACGGCGCCTTCGTGCGTCAGCACGACGCCCGTTCGGGACGAGCTGGGAGACTAGATTTCCTCAGTTCAGGGCGCGGTCGAGCTTGATCGCGGCGCTGATCAGCGCCAGATGGGTGAAGGCCTGGGGAAAGTTGCCGACCGACACCCCCAAATGCGAATTGTCTGGTCGGCGCGTGATCTCAGGCGCTGCGGCGAGCTTATAGTTCAATACTTGATGCGTCAATCGTTCGGAAACTTGCCTCGCGAGGGAAGACGGTCTGTTCAGTTAGGGGAGCCGAGGTCGGTGCGCTCACGGCCGATGGAGTTTATGAGGGCTCGTCGTCGGCGGGGGAGTCGTGGTTTGTGGCCAGGTGGCGCTGGATGCGTTCGTTGAGGTTGGCGAGCAGGTCGAGCTCAGCCGGGGTCAGCAGCTCGATGAAGTTGCGGCGGACGTCTTCCACGTGCCTGGGTGCGGCGTTCTCGATGGCGGCGCGGCCAGCCGGTAGGAGGCAGACCATCGTGCTGCGCGCGTCGTTGGGATTGGGCTCGCGGCTGACAAGCCCGTCCTTCTGCATGCGACGCAACTGATGGGAGACGCGGCTTTTCTCCCAGCTCAGTGCGCTGCACAGGTCGCGGGCGGGCATGCGGTCGCCGTCGTGAGCCGAGAGCACTGCCAGGACCGCGTAGTCCGCCCCGGACAGGCCCGACTTCTGCAGGCCTCGGTTTAGATGCGCGACGAGCTGATAATTCGCATACACGAAGGCCCGCCAGGCGCGGTCCTCACGAGGGTTCAGCCAGTTCGGTGCCATCGGCTGCCATCCTACCCCCGTTGGTTGACGCATCACCAACCCTGCCTTACGGTTGAGGAGTCAACCTTTTGATCGTCAACCGAGAGGGGATAGTTCATGAGCAGCATCAGCATCATCGGCCTAGGGAACATGGCCAGCGCCTTGGCCGACCGGGCGCTCGCTGGCGGCAACACTGTCGAGCTCATCGGCCGTGACCCGGCCAAAGCCAACGAATTGGCCGGATCGCTCGGCGGCGCCACTGTTTGGACGCCCGGCGCCACCCCGGCCGGAGACATCGTCATCCTCGCTGTGCCCTACGCCAATGCGGCGGAGGCGGTGAGCGAGTACGGAGACGCGCTGCACGGCAAAATCGTCATCGATATCACCAACCCCGTCACCCCCGATATAACCGGCCTTGTCACCCCTGACGGCAGTTCCGGCGCCCAGGAGATCGCCAAGGCCGCCCCCGCCGGCGCGTATGTCGTCAAGGCGTTCAACACCCTGTTCGCCAACGTTCTGGCGGCCGGCCCAGCCGAGGGTCGCCCTTTGGATGTGTTCATCGCCGGCGACGACGCGCAGGCCAAGGCTCAAGTATCGGTGTTCATCGAGAGCCTGGGATTGCGCCCGTTCGACGCCGGGCTGCTGCCCATGGCGCAGGCATTGGAGTACGCGGGCCTGCTGGAGATGGGTCTGATGACGCACTCCCTCAACCACACCGACTTCTTCCTCGGCGTCAACATGCTCAGCTGAGCGGCCCCCCACCACCACGTCTCGCGCCACATCACCTCAGTTGATTTACGGCATGAGACGACAACCCCAACCATCCACCCTCGAAAGGACACTCACATGCGCGTTTTCATCGCTGGCGGGACCGGCCATGCCGGTTCCTACATCATCCCCGAGCTCATCGCCGCCGGGCACGAGGTCACCGGCCTGGCCCGGTCGGACACGTCCGCGGCGGCGCTGTCCGCGCAAGGCGCGACGGTGCGTCGCGGCGACCTCGAGGATCTCGACGGGCTCAAGGAGGCGGCCGCGGACGCCGACGGCGTCATCCACGTCGCGCACAGGCAAGACCTGCTTCCATCCGGCGGGATGAACGCCGTGGCCGCCGCGGAGCTCCCGATCATGCTCGCCTACGGCGAGGCACTTGCGGGGACCGGAAAGCCGCTGGTCGCGGCCGGCAGCATAGGCTCGGCCGGGAACCTGGGCCGACCAGCCACCGAAGAGGACCCGGCCCTTCCCAGCGGCGATGAGCACAAGGGCACCCTGCGCGTTCGTAACGTCGTGGAACGCGCCGTAATCGACCTCGCCGGAAGGGGAGTGCGGTCTTCGATCGTGCGGCTTCCCCTCATCGCGCACAGCACGACCGATAGTGCCGGCTTCCTCCCGGGGCTGATCGGGACCGCGCAGGAGAAGGGCTTCGCCGGCTACCCCGGAGACGGCGCGAACCCGTGGTGCGCCGTGCACACCCGCGATGTCGCCTCCGTGTTCCGCTTGGCGCTGGAGAAGGGTCCGGCCGGCAAATATTGGCACGCGATTGCGGAAGGGGAAATCCCGTTCCGCGAGATCGCCGAGGCCATTGGCAGCCATCTGGACCTGCCCACCGTGAGCGTTCCCGTGGACGTCCTGATGCTGCCGGGATACTTTGGGCCCCTCACGAATCTGGTCACCGGGTCCTTCCCGGCGTCCAGCCTCGTCACGCGCCAGACCCTGGGCTGGGAACCCGCTCAGCCCAAGCTGTTCGCCGATCTGGACAACGGCCATTACTTCCCGGCCGGCTGACGGCCGAGGCGCACCGACCCTGTCTCACCCACCAGGAGGAATCACCATGACCACGTTCGCCCCGCACCGTGACACCTTGGAGTCCTTCGTCGACTGCATTAACCGCGGCCCAGACAAAGACACCCTCACCGGTTTGCTCGCCGAGGACGTCCGGCTGTACGGCCCGTTCGGCGATGAGCCGGTCATCGGCCGCGAGGCCGCCGTGGAAACCATAAAGACCGTCAACGGACTGTCGTCCGATGACACCTACATGGAGGTCCTCAGCGGCGAGACCCACCACGCCGCACACTTCCGGCTGCAAGTCGGAGACGCCGCCGTCAACGGAATATTCTTCGCCCTGCTCGACGCGGACGGCAAGATCGCCGAGGTGAGCATCTTCTACCGCACGCTGCCGGCCGGCGTCGCGCTGCAGCGCAACCTTGCGGATGCAATCGGCATGCAGCCCTGGGAACTGCGCACGAACGGAGAGTAACGACCAAGACCCTGCCCTACGCCTGCACGGCTCGATCCCGGGGCGTGGGGCGGGCATGCGGTTCCAGTTGTGACCTGCGAGCACCGCCAGGACCTCGTAGTCGGCCCCGGACAGGCCCGATCCCTGCCGGCCCGGTTCAAGTGCACGACGAGCCGATGATGGACGCGCACGAAGGCCCGCCAGGCGCGGTCTTCACCACGGTCCCGCCACTTCGGCTCCATCACCCCCACTGTTCACTCAATTAGTTGACGCATCAATAAATTGACTTAAGGTGGAGGAGTCAACCTTTTCGACCATCAGTTAAGACAGGACACCTCATGAGCAGCATCAGCATCATCGGGACCGGCAACATGGCCAGCGCGATCGGCGCGTTGGCAGTAGCTGGCGGCAATGACGTCGAGGTCATCGGCCGCGATCAGGCCAAGGCCGCTGACCTCGCCAAGACCCTCGGCGGCAGCGCCACGGCCGGGGAGTTCGGTGCGGTCCCAGCCGGGGACATCGTCATCGTGGCCCTGAAGTACGCCGATGTGCTGCCGGTCGTGACCCAGTACGGCGACGCGCTGGCCGACAAGGTCATCGTCGACATCAGCAACCCCTTCAATGCCGAGGCAGACGGGCTCGCCATCCCCGATGACACCTCGATCGCACAGCAAGTCGCCGAGGCGGCCCCGGCCGGCGCCAGTGTCGTGAAGGCCTTCAACACCGTCTTCGGCCACGTTCTGAAGACGGGCCGGACGTTGGATGTGTTCATGGCCGGCGACGACAATCGCGCCAAGACGGCCATGGCGGAACTCGTCGAAAGTCTTGGGCTGCGCCCGCTGGACGTTGGCGGCTTGAACATGGCGCACTGGATGGAAGGAACGGGCCTGATCCTCATGGGTCTCGCCCGTCACGGTGTGGAGCACTGGGATGTGGCCCTCGGTGCCACCGAATTCACCCGCTGAGCCGCGCGTCGCATATGTCCCGCGCAGTGAAGGAGCGAGGCTGCGGTGCACCCTCGAAATGGTGGATGAATCACTGAAAGGTTTTGGTATGTCACCAGTTACCGCAGGCCGCCGATCGTCTGTGGGCAGAGGAGCCCCGAGATGAAGCTTGGTTTCGTCATTCCCTCAGTCGGGCCCGCTGTCAACGGCGCCGCTGGTCTGAGCGCGTTCTGCGGCGCGCTGGAGGATCTTGGCTACGACACGCTGTGGGTCTCCGATCGACTGGTCACGCCGGTTGATATGCACGCCACCTATCCGGGCAAAGAGCAGCCGTACCCACCGCAAATGACCCGCAACCTCGACCCGGTGCCCCGGCCTGCGTACTGTCATGCATGATTCCTCCACTTCGCCGTCCCGCGATCCTGCGGCGATGTCAGCTTGCGGGCCGCTCCCCGGCTGCGACTTTGTCGGGATAGTCGTCGTAGTACGGGACGTAGCCTTCCTCGCGACCGTTGAGCACGTAGACCGGATCGTCGACGTCGGGTCCGTATCCTTGCTCGCGCAGATCGACCTTCTTGGTCTTGACCGTCGCGGTGTGCTCCAGCGAATCGACGACCCTTATGAACAGCGGCACCGCGTAGCCGGGCAGGCGGTCGTACGCGGTATGGGCCAGCGACGCGAAGTCGAACTCTGTGCCGTCCTTCAACACCGCGGCTGCCATCCCGGCGCGCCCGTCCGCGCCGGGCACCTTCACCCCGAAGACCGTCACCGCCTCGACCCCCGGGTCGGTCGCCACGGCGGCCTCGACGTCCGTCGTCGCCACGTTCTCGCCCTTCCATCGGAAGGTGTCACCGAGCCGGTCGACGAACACAGCGTGGCGCCAACCCTGTGGGCGCAGCAGGTCACCGCTGTTGAGCCACACGTCACCGTCGCGAAAAGCGTTGCGAATCAACTTCTTCTCGCTGGCTTCCGGGTCGGTGTAGCCGTCGAATGGCTGCGCCTTGGTGATTTTGCTCAACAGCAGACCGGGCTGGCCGCGACGCACTTTGCGAACCCGGCCGTTCTCAGCGCGAACCGGCTCGCCGGTCTCCGGGTCGTAGTCGACGAACGCGACGGCGGTAGGGCAGAGGCCAGCGGTCTTGGGGATGTGAAAGATGTTGACGAATCCCGTGTTTCCCTCACTGGCCCCGTATAACTCGAACACCTGCGGGATATTGAAGCGAGCAGTGAACTCGTCCCAGATATCCGGGCGCAGTCCGTTGCCGCCGATCACGCGCACTTTGTTGGTTCGGTCCGTGTCCCTCTCCGGCTGGTTGAGCAGATAGCGGCAAACCTCGCCGATGTAGACGAAGGCGGTGGCGTCGTACCGAGTCACGTCGTCCCAGAACCTCGAGGCCGAAAACGACTGGCCCAAAGCAAGAGTGGCCCCTGCGCTGATCACTCCCGACACCGCCACGGTCAGCGCGGTGTTGTGGTACAGCGGCAGGCAGCAGTACACGGTGTCGCTGCTCTTCAACCGCATGCCTATGGCGCCGGACCCACCCATCGCGCGCAGCCACCGGTAGTGCGTCATGACACTGGCCTTCGGGGCGCCGGTGGTGCCGGAGGTGAAGATGTAGAACGCGGGGTCCTTGGCCGGCACCGACGACGTCACCGCCGGGTTGTCAGTGGGCGCGTCGGCAGAGAGGCGATCCAACTCGTCGATGGTCACGGCGTCGGCGACTTTCACCTCTGATTCGTCGACCGCAGAAACCAGGTCCTCCTCGCCGACGATCACCTTGGCATGCAACAGCCCGACGCTGTGTGCCAGCACGTTGCCGCGCTGCTTGTGGTTCAGCATTCCGGCGATCGCGCCGAGTTTGACCGCCGCGAGCATCACGAGCAGCGTTCGCGCCGAATTGCGCATGATGACGCCCACGACGTCACCGCGACCGACGCCGCGTTCGGCCAGCGTGGCCGCGTAGCGGTTGACGGTTTCATTGGCCTCGCGGTAGGTCAGCCGTTCGTCGTCGAAACGGATGAAAGCGTGGTCGGGGTAACGCGCCGCACGGTCTTGGAAGACCCGGCCGATCGACTTCTTCGCTGACCCGCGGACGAGAAACGCCGTGAGCGTACCCCGCGCAACGACGGGCGCGTCCAGAATCAAGGCAGGCAGGCGCGCGGCGATGTCGGTCAGCCCGACGGTGTCACCGGCCATTGGCGCCTACTCCGGTCATGGCGGTCATTGACGACCACGCCAGCCCAGCGGCGCTCCGGCTACGCGGATACCGCAACTGCGGCACTTCGGGCAGCCGATCGGCCAACGGTTCACGGACGACATCGAAGGGACAATCCGGCGCATTTGTCGGGTCATAGTCCCACCGGCTCAGTCCGAGTGCTTGGCGCGCCGCCGCCACCACACCTGCGTTGCCCGCTCCACCGGCGCACGCAGCACGACGGTGGCGACTTCGGCCGGCCACAACCACCACGGGGCGATCGTGCGGGGTCGATCGGTGATCGCCTTCGTAACGATGTCCGCCGCCTGCTCGGCAGACAGGCCGGGCGCGTTGCGCAGGCTCTTGGTCGGTTCCATCATCCGGGTGTTGATGAGTCCGAAGTAGACCGATGTGACGTCCACTCCGTCGGCGTGCAGCTCGGGTGCAACGCTGCGCAGCCACATGTCGAATGCCCCCTTCGACGCCTGGTAGGCGCCCCACCGGGGGCCCGGCGGGGTGCGGACGCCGACGCTCGACACGTTCACGATGTGCCCGTTGCCGCGCCGCCGCATCTCGGGAAGCAGTTCCAGCAGCAGCCGAATAGGGCCAAGGTAGTTGACGCCGATCGTGCGGTCGAAGTCGTGCGGTCGCTCGTACTGTTCGTGCAGCGACCGACGGATCGACTTGCCCGCGTTGTTTACGACGATGTCCGGCGCGCCATGCTGGGCGCAGATGCGTTCCGCCAATTCGGCGACGGCGGCCTCGTCGCTGATGTCGGCCGGGTAGCTCACCGCATGCCCGCCGTCGGCGGCGATCGTCGCTGTGAGTTCGTCGAGTTTGTCCGCCGATCGGGCCGCGAGCAGCACGGTCGCTCCCGCCGAGGCGAGTTTGCGTGCGGTGGCCGCGCCGATGCCGAACGAGGCGCCGGTGACCAGCACGGTCGCGCCCGACACCGCGTCATGCAATCGGTCGGGGTCGGATGCTCGCGGATGGTTCACGAGCAACGCGAGCACTGTTCTGGCTGAGCTCACGAAGTGGGACTTCCCGCGATGCCGCCTGATCAATCCTGATGCAGCAGCAGCCTAGTGTTATAGCTGTCTTTCGCCGCCGTCGACGAATAGCTCGGTTCCGGTCATGAAGCTGCTCTCATCGGAGGCGAGGAATAGCACTGCGGCGGCGACTTCCTCGGGCCGCCCCACGCGGCCCATCGGCACATGCGACGCTTGGGCGTCGAGCAGTGCCTGTTCCTGGCCGCTCGGTGCAAGGCCCTTCAGTCCCGGCGTCTCAACTGGACCCGGTACGAGGGTGTTGACCCGGATACCTCTGTCGACCAACTCGGCCGCCCACGTGCGTCCCAGCGAACGGATAGCAGCCTTTGACGCCGCGTACACGCCCATTGCGGGTGTGCCCCCGTACGCGGAGGTTGAACCGGTCAACACGATCGACGCTCCTGGTTTTAGCAGGGGCAAGACCTTCTGCAGCGTGAAGAGGATTCCGCCGACGTTGATCTGGAATGTGTTGGCGAACTGTTCGACGGTCACGTCGGCCAACGGCGCCAATTCGCCCCCGCCGGCATTGGCGAACACAACATCTAGGCCGCGTCCACGGGCCCTGATGGCATCGGCAACGTTGTCGAGGTCGTCGAGATTCGACACGTCGCCGCGGATGCCGGTTGCTTCCGCTCCGATCGACGCCACGGCGTCGTCGAGAGTTTTCTGGTTTCGCCCGGTGATGAAGACGTGTGCGCCTTCGGCTGCCAACCGCTGCGCGGTGGCGAGGCCGATGCCGGAGTTGCCGCCGGTGACGAGTGCCGTTTTCCCGGAAAGCTGACCCATAGTGATCTCCCTTGTTCGAGGTGGGCACAATCGCCAAGCACTTAGATCACTTTCAACACGTGACATGTCACGTTATTCCTGCCACGCTGGTGGCATCGCGAAACAGATGGTCGAGCGGGCAGGCGAACCGGGAGGTCGCGCCGGTCGCTTCCTGAGCCGACGACGGCTGGTCAGCTTGCTCGGGAGGATGACCGGTCAAGCTCAGCAACCCGCATCTCCAATTCCCCCAAACATAAACACAGAGGTTCAAGCTGCGCAGGAATAGATATTGAAGGTTCTCGTCGCCGGCGCGACTGGTTATCTGGGCGCGGCGGCCGCCGCCGCATTGGCCGCCCGAGAACATGAGGTCGTCGGGTCCTTCCGGATGCGTTGCCGACCCGGGCAATGCGCCCATCCCGTCTGGACGCCGGCAGGGCGGCAAGGTGTTGATGCCATCAACACCACCGGCGTATCCGCAGGTCATTTGGCGTCATCTCGCGTCGTTTCGCGTACTCAAATCCGGTATCTTCGCAGCTCAGCGCGATTTCTGGGCCTGGTTCGATTCCCGGCAGCTCCACACGAGAAAGCTGGTCAAGGCCAAAAGCCTTGGCCGGCTTTCTTTTTCTCATCAACACCTGTCGAGTCCCGAGAAGGGACTTAGTCGATCAGCGACTGCGTGCCGAGAACTGTTGCGAGCGTGAGGCGCTCGGCGTCGTCAGTCCCTGGTTCGGCGGTGAAGATCATGATCCGCAGATCATCGGCGGCGACGACTAGGGTGTCGCACTCGAGCGTGATGTGGCCAACGTCGGGGTGGTCGATGGTTTTGTGTCTGCCTTGGTCTTGGTGTGGTTCGAAGTTGCCGGCCCAGAGTTCGACGAAGCGTGGGCTCATCGCGGCGAGTTCGCGGATCAGTCGCTTCAGCCTTTGGTCGGCGGGGTATCGGGCTGCGGTCAGTCGCAGGTCGGCGACCAGTCGGGCCTGCTGGTCGGCCCGCTCCTCGGGGGTTTGGACGGCGCGGTTGCCTGGGCCGATCAGGTGGCGCCAGATGCTGTTGCGTTCGATTCCCCGCCAACTCGTGGTCTGACCCATCAGCGCGTCGTAGGGTGCGTTGGCGGTGATGAGTGTCCACGTGGCGTCGTAGACGGCGACGGGGGTGTTTGCCAGGCGATCAAGGAGGCGTTGCACGCTGGGCGTGATGCGCGACGACACCAGGTCGAGCCCGGGCGGGATGTGTCCGGCCAGCCGAAACAGCAGGTCGCGTTCGGCGTCGGTGAGACGCAATGCGCGGGCCAGGGCTTCGACGACTTGCGCCGAAGGGGCTGTGGCCCGTCCCTGTTCGAGCCGGGTCAGATAGTCGACGGAGATCCCGGCCAGCTCGGCAAGCTCTTCGCGGCGTAGCCCGGTCGCACGGCGTCGTCTGCCTTGGGCGACTCCGACCGACGCGGGAGCGACACGGTCACGCCAGTGACGCAAGGTCGGGCCGAACTCCCAGGAATCCATTCTTCAACTGTGCACCACGCCGCAGCGGTTGTCGTGGCCCTGGCAGTCCTACGACAACCGGACCGCTGCCTAAGTATTCGGGGTTGGCCGACACTCGAGGCAGTCGACAGTTGCTGGTAGCTGAAGGAGAAGAGATGTCTAATTCGTACGGCGGCGCCGGGACGGACCGCAGCGAAAAGATCGCGTTGACCAACGTGCGCGTGTTCGATGGGCGTGAACTTCGGGGACCCACCACGGCGATCATCGAGGGCGGAATCGTGGGCAATGACCCCGCAGGCGCGCGGGTCATAGACGCAGGCGGCGCCACCCTGTTGCCGGGATTCATCGATGCCCACGTTCACCTCCTGAACGAAGAGCACCTGCAGCAACTGGCAGATTTCGGGGTCACGACGGCGCTAGACATGGGGGCCTGGCCGCCATCCATGGTCGACTCGCTGCGCAACAGAACGGGTATGGCGGATATCCGCAGCGCAGGGATCCCCGCGACCATCGCCGGCAGTACCCACAGTCACCTACCGGGATATCCGGCCGGGGAATTGGTCGACGGTCCCACGGGCGCAGCCCGATTCGTGACCGACCGCATCGCCGAAGGAGCGGACTACATCAAGCTCATCGCCGACATCCCCGGACCCGACCAGAAGACACTCGACGCACTAGTTGCCACGTCACACGACCACGGCAAGCTCACCGTCGCACATGCCGTATCCAC
>DATAZN010000092.1:0-54237 GCA_036272035.1 Mycobacterium sp.
GCCTCGGACAGCATCGGTGCCAACTATCACTTCGCCTGGTTCCAGGCACTGAATTACGTGCCTTAGGAAGAGGATCGCGATGGACCCGCAGCAGCTACAGATCGTTCTCGGCCAACTCGCGCATGCGTTCGGCATGCCGCCACCACCACCGCTGACTCCCGATCAGATCGCATCGGGAAGCTCGCTCATGAGTCAGCTGCTTGCCACACTCGGTCTCGCCGGAAACGCAGGTGATCCAACTGACATGGCCGCTGCTGAAGCCGGACATGCCAAGCGCGGCGAGAAGACCGGCGACGCGATGACGCAATTTCCTGCGGGCGACCAGGATTCGAGCAAGCAACTCGAGCAGCTGATGAGTTCCGCCACTCAGATGCCGCAACAGTTCATGCAAGCCTTCGGCGGAATGTTCCAGGGGCTTTCGCAAGGTATGAATCAGGCTATGCAGCAGGGCATGCAGATGGGCACGCAAATGGCGGGCTCGCTAGGCAAAGCGGGCCAAGGTGCTGGCATGGCTGGTGAGCTTCCCGCCGACGCTCTCGGTGACGCGCTCGGCGCTGGAGGCGCGGCGCTGGGTGCCGGTGGGGTCGCCGGCGGCGCTGGGGCAGGGCTGGCAGATGCCACCGTCCCGGCCGGAAACCTTGGGCCACCACCGGTTCCGTCAGCCGGAACCTACCCGGCCGCGTTGCAACAGGTCCCGGTGCCACCCAGTGCACCCGATCCGGGCGCGGGAGCACGGGGGCCGATGGGCGGCGGCATGCCCATGATGCCGCCTGGTGCTGCGGGCGGTGCCGGCGCGGGCGGCAGCGACAGTAAAGCCGAGACCAAGCGGGTCGTGGCCCCAACGGTCAAAAACGGCGCGCCAGTCCAGGGACGCATCGCCAGCCCGCAGGCCACGCCAGAAGTCGTGAAACGCATTGCGGGCAAACCGGTAGCCAGCAGGCGCATGGTCGCCCCTGGCGACAAACGCGACGATGACGAAGACGAAATCGACCGCAACCGTTCGTAATACGACTACTTAAGGTCCAAACGAGGAAACATGCCTCGCGGCTGATTTCGAAGCCCCCAGGGTGAATTGTGCCGACTGCGCATCGCCGTTAACTTTGCCGTTATGGCCGAGCGAGGAGCGTTGCGGGTTCAACCCGAAGCGATGCACCGTGCGTCACAAGCACTCTCGGGTGCGGCGAAGGACCTGCACACAAAGCTCGTAGAACTCGACGTCCAGGTTCGCGAGCTGCTCGCCGGGTGGCATGGTGGATCTGGCGACGCGTACGGCCAGGCCTGGGATCTCTGGCATCGCGGCACCGGAGAGATCCAGCTGGGGCTGTCGCTACTAGCGAAATCGGTCGGCGTCACCGGGGCCGATTTCGAGACCCAAGATTGCACCGCAGCCCAGACGGAGGACGGTATCTACCGTGGCTGACGCTTTCAGTGTCGATCCGGAGGCGTTGGCCGATGCCATACAGCGCATGGGCGAATTCATGCGGCACACCGAGAGCGTCGTCGCTGAAATCGACTCGCTGGTAACGCATCTGCACCAGACCTGGTCGGGTGAGGCCGCGGCTGCGCATGCCGAGGCGCACCGTCACTGGTCGCAGGGTGAAGCGACCATGCGAGAAGCGTTAAAGGCGTTGAAGGCTGTCGGCAGCGCAGCGCACCACAACTACACGCACGCGATGGCGGCGAACGTGGCTATGTGGTCCTGAACTAATGGCACCGCTTGCGGTAGATCCAGAGGTCCTCGACGGAGCCGGCGCCGCCGTGATCTCGGCTGGCGAGGGGCTGGGATCGGTCATTACGACGTTGACCACGTCGCTGTCCGGATGCAACGGGATGGCCGGTGACGATCCGGCCGGTGCGGCATTCGGGCGCACCTACAACGCTTCAGCGTCCAAGCTGCTGGAGGCGATGGCTACTACCCGTAATGGGTTGTGCCGCTTGGGTGATGGAGTGCGGGTCTCTGCGCATAACTATTCGGCGGCCGAAGCACTCTCAAACGTATCGGGACACGGCCAGCCCCTGCCCACCCCGCGCCAGACCGGCTCTATTTCGGCTGGCTCAGCACCGTCGGCTGTCGGTGACGGCGTTGCCGCGCCGGCAGGCTGGGGCTGGGTGTCGAAATACATCGGGATGATCTGGCCGAATGGCGATTCGGCGAAATTGCGATCTGCCGCGGCCGCTTGGACCAGTGCCGGAACGAATTTCGAAGTCGGCGAGATACTTGGAGCCGCCGGGCCGATGGGCAGCATCGGCGCTCAGCAGATCCCCGAAGGCCCAGCGATCGCCGCGGCGTTCTCCGCCACGAACCGTAACGCATCCGGAATTCTGCAGCAGTGCGCGATGATCGCGACGCAGCTCACGTCATTGGCCGGAAAGATCGACACGGTCCACGCCGCGATCCTGGATCTGTTGTCGCGCATTTGCAATCCGCTGACCGGGCTGAAAGAGGTCTGGGAGTTCCTGACCGATGACGACGAAGACGAAATCAGGAAAATCGCCAACGACATTCGCATCATCGTCAACCAGTTCACGGCTGAAGTCGATGCGCTGTGTCAGGAGATCGCCAAGGCGCTTTCGGAAGCGGCCGTCATCATTTCCGCGATGGCCCGCTACGCCGAGAAGGAGTGGGACGACTTCCTGCGCGACACCGATGTCGGCCGAGCCCTGGATCACGTCGGCCAGATGTGCAAGGGCGTGTTCACCGAAGCCGAGGGTTTCATCAAAAGCCTTTGGACCTTTAACCCGGCGCGAGCCGTCGTCGACCCGAAGGGCTTCTGGCACTCCGTCTCTGGCGCGGTCGACAAGCTGGAGTCGCTGACTGGATTGGAGGGCGAGCAGAGCCTCAAAGAGTCGTGGAAGGAGCTTGGCAAGGACACCGTCCATTGGGACGAATGGAGTACGAAGCCTTTCCAGGCGGCGGGCGAGACGCTGTTCGACGGGGCGACGATGCTTATTCCTGGTGGCGCTTTGGAGAAATTGCCCATGCTGGGCCGCGCCGCGGCGGAAGTTGCGGAGGCGCCCAAGGACCTTCACCTGCCCACCCCTAGTCGATTGCCTGATCCAGCACCTCACGACAATGCGCCACCGCGGAACGAACCGCCGAGAAGCGGACAGCCGCAGCCCGCGCCGCAGCCGGATCCCGCACCGAAGCCCAAAGGCGCGTTGCCGCCGTATGGGCTGACCGAGTCGAAAGCCCCGGCCGGGCAGAAGCCTCCAGTCGCGGCTCCCAAGTCAGCGGTCGAATCGGCAAATGCCGCCGTGCGCGCGGACCCATCTGCACCCAAGGTCGTGTCACACGAGCCAGCCAGCACACCACCGATGACCCTCCCCGGCGCGCAAGCGCACGGCGGCGCACTAAGCGCATACCAACCTCAGTCACTCGCACACGACCATCACGGACCGGTAGCCCACGACGCAGCGCCATTGACGACCGAGCATCTGTCGGCCGTGGCCGATTACACTGGTCCGGGACATGACGACCTGAACAGCGCGTTGAGGAACGGCACTATGGACGCATCTCAACAAGCTCGTGTTGAAGCACTAAATCAGGCACTAGAGAAAATGCCTCCACACCATGGCCCAGTTTTCCGCGGCACCCACTTGCCAGACGACGAGCTTGCGCGATATCAGCCGGGCGTCATCGTGACCGAGCGCGCATTCGTCAGCAGCTCTATGGATCCCGCAGTGGCCCGGTTCGCGGCATTCGCGGGGAATGTTGAATTCAAGATCTTGTCCAGGACGGGACGAGATATCTCCTCGGTCTCGCTGTTCCCCAGCGAACGAGAAGTTTTGTTCCCAACCGGCGTGCAGTTTTACGTGCTTGATCGAAAATCTGATCCCGACACGGGCAGGACGATCATTGAAATGATCGAGCGATAGAAGGAATCGAGCAATGGCCGAAGAAATTGCCGGGAAAATATTCTCGACACCCGAGGAAGCCGGTGTCACCCGGCCGACCGACGCAGAGATAGCCCACGCACGCAAGCTATTCGACGAGTTTCAAGAGCAGATCGATCGCGTGCCTGAAGCAGATATTCCAACGGAAGTCTCATCGAAGTTTTTCGACGACGTCTCGGGTACCGAGTTCGAGGGGCGCCCAAGGAACTAGACCCCTCTCGCCATCCCGCCCCAACCTCGCGCGGCCGGATAGTGTTGACCCGTGACCGCTCCCGGCGGCCCGGGCACTGTCGAGCCCGGCCCCAACGCAGAACCCGACCCCGCTGAGCAGCAATTCGAGACGTTGGCCGCGAACGCCAGCGCCGAGCGGGCGCTGGAAGACGTCCAGACCGACGAGGCCGCTGGCCCTGAGCAGCCACCCGTCGACCTGACCGCGGCCGCATTCTTCGACGTCGACAACACCTTGGTGCAGGGTTCGTCGCTGATTCACTTCGGCCGCGGCCTGGCCGCCCGAAAGTACTTCACCTATCGCGACGTCCTCGGATTCGTCTACGCGCAGGCCAAGTTTCAGGTACTCGGCAAAGAGAACAGCGACGACGTCGCCGCCGGCCGTCGCAAGGCCCTGGCCTTCATCGAAGGCCGATCCACCGGCGAGCTGACCCAGCTGGGCGAAGAGGTCTATGACGAGATCATCGCCGAGAAGATCTGGGAGGGCACCCGCGATCTGGCCCAGATGCACCTCGACGCCGGCCAGCAGGTGTGGCTCGTCACCGCCACGCCCTACGAGCTCGCGATCACCATCGCCCGCCGGCTCGGACTGACCGGCGCACTGGGCACGGTCGCCGAATCGGTCGACGGGATCTTCACCGGCCGGCTGGTCGGCGACATCCTGCACGGCCCCGGCAAGGCGCACGCGGTGCGCTCGCTGGCCATCCGCGAGGGCCTCAACCTGAAGCGCTGCACCGCCTACTCCGACAGTTACAACGACGTGCCATTGCTTTCCCTGGTCGGCACGGCCGTGGCGATCAACCCCGACACCGCTTTGCGCGACTACGCCCGCAAACGCGGCTGGGAAATCCGCGACTTCCGGACCGCCCGCAAGGCCGCCCGGATCGGCGTACCGTCGGCTCTGGCCTTGGGCGCGGCGGGCGGCGCACTGGCTGCGGTGGCATCTCGACGGCAATCTCGCTGATAAACTGCGCCGCTGAGCACGCATAAGAGTGGAGAGCAGCGCATGTCATTGCCCGCAGGCACCCAGGACCTGATCGGGACGCACTATCGGTACCCCGACTATTTCGACGTTGGTCGCGAAAAGATTCGCGAGTTTGCTGAGTCCATCAGCAACGATCACCCGTCGCACCACACCGAGGAGTCTGCCGCCGAAATCGGCTACAACGCCACGGTGGCGCCGCTGACCTTCCTTGCGGTCGCCGGACGACGCGTCCAGATGGACGTCTTCACCAAGTTCGACATCCCGATCAACATGGCCCGGGTGCTGCATCGCGACCAGAAATTCCTGTACCACCGGCCGATCACGGCCGGCGACAAGCTGTACTTCGACACCTATCTGGATTCGGTCATCGAATCCCACGGCACGGTGATCGCCGAGATTCGCAGCGAAGTCACAGACGCCGACGGCAACCCCATCATTACCAGCATCGTCACCATGCTCGGCGAGTCGTCAAACCCCGACGCGAACGCAGAGGCGACAATCGCGGCAATTGCATCCATCCGGGCTGGCGCTTAGGGTCGGCCGGAACCTTTCAGGGGGAATCCACATCAAATGAGCACTGATCTCACGCCGCACTTTGACGACGTCCAGTCGCATTACGACCTGTCGGACGACTTCTACCGGCTCTTCCTCGACCCCAGCCAGACCTACAGCTGCGCGTACTTCGAGCGCGACGACATGACCCTCGAAGAGGCACAGCTGGCAAAGGTCGACCTCTCGCTGGGCAAACTGGGCCTGGAGCCCGGCATGACGATGCTCGACGTCGGCTGTGGCTGGGGGGCCACCATGCGCCGCGCGATCGAAAAGTACGACGTCAACGTGATCGGCCTGACGCTGAGCAAGAACCAGGCGGAGCACGTACAGAAATCGTTCGACGAGCTGGACACCGAACGCTCCCGGCGAGTGCTGCTGAACGGCTGGGAACAGTTCCACGAGCCGGTCGACCGGATCGTCTCGATCGGCGCGTTCGAGCACTTCGGCTTCGAACGCTACGACGACTTCTTCAAGATGGCATGGCACGCGCTTCCGGCCGGCGGCACGATGATGCTGCACACCATCGTCGTCCCGAGCGACCAAGAATTGGAAGATCGCGGCATCAAGATCACCATGACCAGGGCGCGGTTTGCCCTGTTCATGATGAATGAGATCTTCCCCGGCGGCCGGCTGCCGACGGTGGCCATCGTCGAAGATCACGCCACCAAGGCCGGCTTCGAGGTCACCCGCGTTCAGCCGCTGCGGCAGCACTACGCGCGGACCCTGGATTTCTGGGCCGAGGCGCTGGAGACCCGCAAAGACGAGGCGATCAAGATCCAGTCCGAAGAGGTCTACGAGCGCTACATGAAATACCTGACGGGATGCGCCAACCTGTTCCGTGAGGGCGCCTGCGACGTGGCCCAGTTCACCCTGGTCAAGCCCGCCTAGCTCAAGGCGTTAGCCGAAGAACATATTGCGGCGGCCGGCCAGCAGTTGGTACAGCGTCTGCTGGATGGTCTCGCGCACCTGGTCGGTCAGCTCGAAGGTGACCATCGGGTCCTCGGCGTCCGCCCCCTCGTAGTGCGCTGTCTCGATCGGCTCGCCGAAGGCGATGTGCCACTTCGATGGCAGCGGCACCAGCCCGGCCGGACCGGCCAGCGGGAACAGCGGCGTGATCGGGAAGTACGGCAGCCCGAACAACCGCGCCAGTAGCCGTACGTCGGTCAGCATCGGGTAGATCTCCTCCGAGCCGACGATCGAGCACGGGATGATCGGGGCCTTGGCGCGCAGTGCGGCCGCCACGAAGCCGCCGCGGCCGAAGCGCTGCAACTTGTAGCGGTCCTTGAAGCGCTTCCCCAGACCCTTGTAGCCCTCGGGGAACACCGCGGTCAGTTCGCCCGCGGCCAGCAGTCGGTGCGCGTCAGCGGTGCAGGCCATGGTGTGGCCGGCCTTGCGGGCCGCCGCGCTTACCATCGGCAGGTCGAACACCATGTCGGCGGCCAGCAGCCGCAGATCCCGGTGGGCGGGGTGCGCGTCATGCACGGCCACCGAGGCCATCAGCCCGTCGAAGGGCAGCACGCCGGCGTGGTTGGCCACCACCAAGCCCGCGCCGGTGTCGGGGAGATGCTCGATGCCGCTGACCTCGACCCGGAACCACGACTTGAAGAAGAACCTGAGCAGCGGCCGCACGATCGCATCGTTGAAGTGCGGGTCGAAGCCGAACTCGTCGACGCTGTAGTCACCGGTGAGCCGGTGACGCAGAAAGTCGGCGACGGCACTGACCCTGTGCGCAAGCTCGTTGCTCGGCTGTTCCGCACCGGATCGACTGGCTGCACCGCGACGGTGCTGATCGATTTCGCGTACGACGGCGGCGATCTCGTCGGCGGACGCGCGGGTGGCGGGTTCGGTGAGCAGTGAGGGATGTTGGCGAGAGCTCTGCGTGCGTTGCCCGGCACGCCGCTGAGCCGTCGCACGGCCTGAATTCCCGTGCAGCGGAATGACTTTCGCCTTTGAATCGCCCGTTATTAGTAAACCTCCCCCCGCCTTTAGTGGATTGTGGATCGGCCGCCAAAGCGCTGCGCTGCTGCTACGGCCCGGCCCTCAATGGAGCGTACCCATTCAGGATCGATAATGGGAGTCAAACCTCGGCCGCGTACATAATCGTCAAAAGCCTCCGCGGTCGACCACTTCGGGTGGTATCCGAGCTCTTGTTCCATCCGTGTGGTGTCCATCACTCGGCCGTAGCTCAAGTAGCCGAGTTGCTCGCGGTTGATCTCGAGGTAGCGGTTGGCCTTGCGCAGCGAATCAAGTGCCGCGAGACCAAATCCCGGTACCGGCAGCGCAACTCGGCCCGCCCGTCGGATCGCCTGCGACAACATGATGATCCCGCTGCCGCCGATGTTGAAGGTGCCGGGCTTGCCGACCATCACGGCCCGCTCCAAGGCGCCCAGCGCGTCCTGTTCGTGCAGTAGCTGCAGCCGCGCGTCGCGGCCAAGAACCGTCGGGACCAACGGCCCGGCCAGGTAGCGCGACAGCGTGGTCTCCATCGCCGGACCGATCATGTTGGCCAGCCGCAGGATGGTCACCGAGATGTCGGGCCGGCGCCGACCCAGCCCGCGGGTGTAACCCTCGATGTCGAGGCTGTCTTTCGGAAAGCCTTCCCCGAACGGACGGCGGCTGCTGCTGTCCTCGGTGAACAGCACGGGATCATGCGCGTTGGACCCGTAAACCTCTGAGGTCGATTTCAGTACGACGCGACGCACCGTCGGCGCGTTCTGGCAGGCAGCGAATAGCTGCATTGCGCCGAGCACGTTGATTTCCTTCAACGCCGCCCCGCCGCCGGAACGCGGTGCGAACGATGCCGCTGCCGCGTGAACCACGGTGTCGACTTCGCCGTTTCGGATCACCTTGGCGACAAAGGGGTTGCGGATGTCTGCACGCACGAATTCGGCGCGACCCATCCGCCTCAGCATGTCCTTGCTGGGTGCGACCGCGTCGACCGCGATGACCCGATTGATCAGCGGGTTCTGCACAAGCCGGGCCGTCAGATAGCCACCCAGAAAGCGGCACGCGCCGGTGACCAGCACAACCTTCGGATAGTGCACGGCATCGGCGCCGGTACCTGACTGACCGTTCGACGAATCCACTTGGTTAGCCTAGCGACCTTGCGCGACCGCGGCATGGCTGCGAACGACAGCAGCGGCCGGCAGCAGAAGTTACTTACCGAGTTTTCTGCGTTGCACCCGCGTGCGGCGAAGCAGCTTACGGTGCTTCTTCTTCGACATCCGCTTGCGCCGCTTCTTGATTACTGAACCCATAACTCCGCTATCTGTGTGGCGGCCCGAGTCCGCCATGGCCGGGCATATGCAATAACCCGGTCACTCTACCCGGGTTGGCACATCGAACACCAAAGCCGATGCCGCACCCAAATCCGGCGCAGCGGTCAGCGGCTCATCAGGACATCACGAGGCGCACCCGGGTGTTCCGGATGCGCCGGGACACGCAGTGGCCCGCAGTCCCGCACTGCAAACGCTATCCAGCGTCGAAGTAGGAGGTCTCCAGCATGTCGTGCACGGCCTTCGCGTGGACGCGGAAGGATCGTCCGACGCGGACCGCGGGCAGCTCACCGTTGTGAACCAGCCGGTAGACCGTCATCTTGCTGACCCGCATCAGTGCCGCCACTTCAGCAACCGTCAGGAATTGCGTCCGGGGCTGCTGGCCGTCTGCGGAACCCGTGTCTCGTCCCGATTTACCGCCAGCCGATGGCCCGTTCATAGACGTCATCGCAACCCAATCAATCAGGCTCCTGCAGTCCCAGCGGCTTCCCCTCCGCTGGCACCCACAGGTGCATACCACAAGGAGAATAGCGGGACTAGTGTGGTTATTGCGACGGGTGGTGGCAAATAAATAAAATTCTATAAATTACTCAGGTGTAATTCTTAGCTGCTCAGAGCGTGTTTTTGCGGCCCGTACGGCCTCATCGACAGCCGCCCGCAAACCGTGCTTTTCCAATTCCCGCAGCGCAGCCGCAGTAGTGCCCCCAGGCGAGGTAACAATCGAACGCAGACGCGCCGCGGTGGTGTCCAGCGACAGGTCACGCCGCGAGTCGCTGCCCGTTCCACGGTCCTGCTCCATCCGGTCCAGCAACAGCGCCGCCGAGCCGGCCATCGTCTGCACCACCAACTCGGTGGCCACCGCGCGACTCAGCCCCACGCCGACCCCGGCGTCCACCAACGCCTCGATCATCAAGAAGAAGTACGCCGGGCCCGAACCGGAAACGGCCGTCACAGCGTCCAGATGCTCCTCGGGGACCGTCAGCACCGCTCCTACCGAGTCGAACAGCGCTGCGACCTCCTTGAGCTGCTCAGGGGTCGCAAAACGGCCTGCAGCCATGGCGCTGACACCCGCGCCGACCAACGCCGGCGCATTGGGCATCACCCGGACCACCGGCGTCCCGGCCAGCAACTTGGATTCCAGGTAGGTCGTCGTGACCCCGGCAGCGACAGTGATGAACACCTGATCCGGGCTGTCGTGGGCGGCTTCCGCGGCGACCTTGCCGATCTCACCGACCACCGAGCCGACGTCGGAGGGCTTGACCGCGATGATGACGAAGGTCGCGTTCTCCACCGCATCGGGCAGCGACGTGACCAGCACGCCGTACGTTTCGGCGAGGTAGCGGGCGCGGTCCGGCATCCGCTCGGCGACCACCAGATCCTTGACCTGCCGCCCGGCCCGCAGCAAGCCCGACAGCAGGGCTTCACCCATACTGCCGCCACCGACGAGCGCGATTCGAGCCATGCCGCCCAGCATCTCAGACGCCTGCGGGTTTTGTCGCTAGGGCGCGGGGACCATCGCCAATTGGCGGCTTTGCACCACGATGCGGCCCGCCGAGTCGACGACGGTGTGGTCTTCGTCGAACCAGTCCTGACCGATCTGCATGCACGTGCAGACCACCCGTAGCCAGCCGTCGGCCGGCAGCCCCCGCAGGTACGCGGTGAGCTGTACGGTGGGCGCCCAGCCGGTGCGGTTCACGGCGAAACTCACCGGGGCCGATACGTCGCCACACATCAGCGCGAACAACACATCGGGAGCCACGCCGCGCGGCCGGACCCAGTTCTGGATCACGGGCGGCCGGCCGTCGGTGGAGATGCCCAACGTTGAGATCAGCGGCCGCACCTCGCAGCCCTCAGACAAGTTCACCAGCCCGGCCAGCCGGTGGCCGCGGCCGATCGGCTCCACATCGTCGGGCGGCTCGGGATCCATCAGGTCAACCGCCGGGTTGGCCGACAGCAGCGGCGGCACCAGGTGCTCGGGCTCACCGAGCGTGATGACGGCATGGACGGCAGCGCGATCGCCCTGGACGAGTTCGACGTCGACGACGCTGATCCGGCGTCCGCGCTTGCGCATCGACGTCACCAGCCGCATCGGGCCGGGATCGGGTGCCCACAGGAAGCTGGCCGAAACCGCAACCGGCTCAACGGGTCCGCCGTGGGCGGTGCGAGCGGCGTTGGCGCACAACGCAACCATCGCCCCGCCGTGCACCTTAGATCCGATGGTCCAGTGCTTGTTCAGCTCGCCCTCGTAGACGTTGTGCACGCCGTCGGAGTCGATCGCGCGGAGCTCCATCGCGGCGGTGAATAACGCGGTCAACTTGTCGAATGTCCTTCGGGGTTCGTGGCGCGGCTCTTCCGCATCGCTTCGCTCTGCATCGTCGTCGGCGGTGTCAACGCAACAGGTGCGTGCGGGCGAATTGCAACGACTCGGTCAAGATGGCTTGGCGCTCGTGGGCTGACCGCGCTGACGACGTGGACACCTCTAGCACGACGTGGCCGGCGAAGTCGCCGGCGGCCAACATCTGGCAGACCTCGACCGTCGGCTGGTTACCGCTGCCGGGCGGCAGGTGCTCGTCGGCGGGCAGGCCTGTGCCGTCGCACAGATGCAGGTGCACCAGGCCGGAGCCCATCCGCTCCGCCATATCCAGCGCGTCGGTGCCGGCCGTCGCGCTGTGCGACAGGTCCAGCGTGTAGTGCGCGTGCTCGCCGTCCAGCGGGTCGTAGGACGGGGCGAACGCCGAGATGCCGGGCCCGGGTCCGCCGCCGCGCCGGCGCATCCGCTCCATCGTCTGGCCGGAACCGAAGAACCGGTCGGCGCGGAACGGGAACATGTTCTCCACGGCCACCAGCACGTCGGTGGATGCCTCGAGCTCCGCGACCTGCTCGGTGAAGCCTTCGACGTAGCGCCGCTGCCAGCGGAACGGCGGGTGCACGACAACGGTTTGGGCGCCGAGCTTCTCGGCGGCCTGCACGCTGCGATCCAGCTTGGGAATCGGGTTGGCCCCCCACACCCGCTGCGAGATCAGCAGACACGGCGCATGCACCGACAGCACCGGCATCCGGTAGCGCCGTGAGAGTTTGGCCACCGCGCCGATGTCCTGACTGACCGACTCGCCCCACACCATCAGCTCGACGCCGTCGTAACCGAGGTTGGCTGCGTACTCGAAAGCGGCCTCGGTCTTCTCTGGATAGACCGAGGCCGTCGACAGACCGACTTTGATAGCTGGGCGCACGTGGATTCTGTTGCGGCCTAGCCGGATTGCAACAACGCTAAGGGCCCCAGTGTGACCAGAGCCCCCACCGCCACCGCGATCAGCGTGCTGCCGATGTCCTCGGTCTTACGCACCACCCGCACACCGACCACCAGGCCGAGGATGACGAGCACCGAGAGCACCAGCGCAACGATGTTGTTCCACCGCCACAGTTGATCGAACGCGATGAACAAGCCCGCACCGAAGGCGACAGCCAAAAACGATTGCAGCACAACCATTCCGCCGAGCCGCATGCTGTCCGACCGGGACCAGTTGTGCGATTCACCGTGATCGTCGCCGTCTTCGGGGTAGTCCTCTTCCTCGGCGACGTCGGCGATGTCGTGGTAGCCCGCACCGCGTGAGTCGACGTCGTTGCCGGCGAATTGTAGGTAGGAGCGCACGTATGCGGAGTCTTCAATGACCGGCTCGGCGTCTCGGACATCAGTGTCCATCACGTCCACCGACATGCCCGCGTAATCCTCGAGCGGGTCAGGCTTCATGCCCTCGGCGCCGGGAAGGTCCGACGACTTGTCGTCGCGCGCCTCGACGCGTTCGGCCGCGGGCCGCCCGTTGGTGCGCACCGGGCGCGGATAGGAGCTGCGCTGGAGCCGTGCCTCGCGCTGCTCGGGCGCCGATTCGCGCGGACGGGGCGGCGCGGACGCCGGCCAGCGCGGCTCGGGTTCAGACCAGTACGACGACTTCTCGACCGGCTCCTCAACGGGTGCTTCGGCAACTTCGTCGTCGACGTGAGCGGCTCCGTGAGCCCGGTGGACATGCGATCCCGGAGCCCGGTGCTCGGGCGCCTCGGGCTCCATGTCGTCGGTGATGACGGGGATCTCGCCGGTCAGTTCGGCGACGGTCACCGCGTCGGAGTTTCCTCGGCGACGGCGGCGGCGGGCCGGAGCCGGGGCGCCAAGCGTGCCATTCTTGGCCAGCAACTCGGCCACCGAAATGGGTCGCGTGGTCTCGTTTGGTCCGGTCATTTCTTGCCGCCATTCCGATTGGCTCGCTGTTTACCAGCATCTCGCACGGAAGTCTCTACGAAGGCGGTTCCGTCGGCTTCGCTATCGAGTTTGCGAAGAATGAGCCCCTCCCGTAGCGCCCACGGGCAAATGTCCACCGTCTCTATCGAAAGCGCTCGCATACTTGCCTCCGCGACCAAAGCGCCCGCCACAATTTGCGGCGCTCGCTCGGCGCTCACCCCTTCCAGTTCTGCACGGTCAGCGGTCGTCATCCTAGAGATGAAAGATATGAGTTGTCTGAGGCCATTCGCCGTCAGCGTTCTCTTAACACGCGGTCCCGCGGCCGACGGCGCCGCACCGGTCAGCCGGGCCAGCGAACGAAACGTCTTCGAGGTTGCCACCGCAAGATCAGGGCTGCCGGCGTCGAGCATTTTGGCTGCGGCGTCGGCCAGCTCGGCGTCCAGCCAGTCGCGCAGCATCCCGACCCGGCGCCGGCCGGGCGGGTCGTCGTTGAGCCATTCGCGGGTCAACCGTCCGGCTCCCAGCGGGAGCGACATCGCGACTTCGGGCTCCTCGTCCACGCCGTTGGACAACTCCAGCGAACCCCCGCCGATGTCGAGGTTAATGATCCGCCCCGCGCTCCACCCGTACCAGCGGCGAACCGCCAGGAAGGTCAGCCGCGACTCGTCGACACCGCGCAGCACCTGCAGCTGCACACCGGTCTCTTTGCGGACCCGGGTCAGCAAATCGTCGGAGTTCTTGGCGTCGCGCACGGCTGATGTGGCGAACGCCATAAGTTCGGCGCAGCCCGAGCTGTCGGCGATCTTTTCGAACTCCTCGATCGTCTCGATCAGCTTGTCGGCGCCCTTGCGGGTGATCTTGCCGGAGTTGTCGATCGACTCGGCCAGCCGCAGCGTGGCCTTGGTCGAGCTCATCGGCGTCGGATGCCCGCCGCGGCGGGCATCCACCACCAGCAGGTTGACCGTGTTGCTACCGACATCGAGAACACCTAAGCGCACGAGACACAACCTAGTCCGGCGAGGACGCGTGCCGGGCAGCGGCACGAGGAGAAGCCCGACAAATTCGGCGGGTCCGGCGAGGACGCGGGCCGGCTAGCGGCAACGAGAACGAGTCGGACGAATCTCTCGGCGCGGGTGAGACGCCTGACGACAGATTGGTTTACCGTGAAAACCGTGGCGAGTGCTCAGTCGGATCATCCCGGTGAAGTCGAATTGGACTTCGCGCGCGAGTGGGTGGAGTTCTACGACCCGGACAATCCCGAGCACCTGATCGCCGCCGATCTGACCTGGCTGCTGTCCCGTTGGACGTGCGTGTTCGGTACGCCGGCGTGTCAGGGCACCGTCGAAGACCGTCCCGACGATGGCTGCTGCTCGCACGGCGCGTTCTTGTCCGACGACGACGACCGGGCCCGCCTGGACGACGCTGTGGCCAAGCTCACCGACGACGACTGGCAGTTCCGCGAAAAAGGCTTGGGCCGCAAGGGTTATCTCGAGCTCGACGAGCACGAGGGCGAAGAGCAGTTCCGCACCCGTAAATACAAGGGCGCGTGCATATTCTTGAACCGGCCCGACTTCCCTAATGGACAGGGCTGCGCTCTGCACACCAAGGCGCTCAAGCTCGGCGTGCAACCGCTGACGATGAAACCCGACGTCTGCTGGCAGTTGCCGATCCGCCGCAGCCAGGAATGGGTGACGCGGCCGGACGGCACCGAGATCCTCAAGACCACTGTCACCGAATACGACCGCCGCGGCTGGGGCGCAGGCGGCGCCGACCTGCACTGGTACTGCACCGGCGACCCGGCCGCGCACGTCGGCGCCGAGCAGGTGTGGGTGAGCATGGGTCCCGAACTCACCGAGTTGCTCGGCGAGAAGGCCTACTCCGAACTCGCCGCGATGTGCAAGCGGCGCAGCGGATTAGGCCTCATCGCGGTGCACCCGGCAACGCGGGCCGCCGAATAGCGGCCCGCCTGCCGTCTCAGCCCTCCAGCTTGTAACCCAGGCCGCGCACCGTCACCAGATGGATCGGGTTGGCCGGGTCGGACTCGATCTTGGACCGAAGACGCTTGACGTGCACGTCGAGCGTCTTGGTGTCGCCGACGTAGTCCGCACCCCACACCCGGTCGATCAACTGGCCACGAGTGAGCACCCGGCCACTGTTACGCATCAGGTACTCGAGCAGGTCGAATTCCTTGAGCGGCAACGTGATCGCCTCACCGTTGACCGATACGACGTGACGCTCGACGTCCATGCGCACCGGACCGGATTCCAGCACGCCGTCGGTGACCTCGGAGTCGTCGTCGCCGCCGCGGCGCAGCACCGCGCGGATCCGGGCGATCAGCTCGCGCGCCGAATACGGCTTGGTGACATAGTCATCGGCGCCCAGTTCGAGCCCGACCACCTTGTCGATTTCGCTGTCACGCGCCGTCACCATGATCACCGGCACGCTGGAACGCGACCGCAGTTGCTTGCACACATCAGTGCCCGACATACCCGGCAACATCAGGTCAAGTAGCACGATGTCGGCGCCGGCGCGGTCGAACTCGGCCAGCGCGGACTGCCCGTCGGTCACGACGGTGGCCTCGAAGCCTTCCTTGCGGAGCAGAAACGCCAGCGGATCCGCCAGCGATTCTTCGTCCTCCACGATCAGAACACTCGTCACGAGCGCAACTCCTCCATCGTCAGCACACTGCTCATCGGTGTAGTTCTTCCTCTCGTTGGGGCTCCCGTTGGGGCTTCATGGGGCGCAATTCGCGCTCGGACGTTAGTTCAGATGGCTCATAGTCGCCCTCGTAGGCCGGAATCGACAAGGTGAACGTCGACCCGGTGCCCAGTTGGCTCCACAGCCCGATGCTGCCGTTGTGGTTGGCCGCGACGTGCTTGACGATGGCCAGTCCGAGCCCGGTGCCGCCAGTGGCTCGCGAGCGGGCCTTGTCGGCGCGGAAGAACCGCTCGAAGACGCGCTCCTGGTCTTTGCGATCGATCCCGATACCCCGGTCGGTGACCGAGATCTCGATGTTGGTCCCGCGCCGACGCCGACTGATCGACACCAGCGAACCGCGCGGCGAGTAGGCGATCGCGTTGGACACCAGGTTGGCCAGTGCGGTGACCAGCAGGGCTTGTTCGCCGTGCATCCGCAGGCCACTGGCATCGTCAGTGCGCACGACGATGTCGGCGTTCTCGGCAGGCACTTTGTGGCGCGAAATCGCTTCGGAGACAACGGAGTCGACGTCGACGGCGCCCATGTCCGGCATGCGCTCGGCACCCTGCAGCCTGGACAGCTCGATCAGCTCGCTGACCATGTTGCCCAGCCGGGTGGCTTCGACGAGCACCTTCTCACCGAAGCGGCGCACCGTCTCCGGGTCGTCCGCCGACGACAGCAACGCCTCGGCGAGTACCGACATCGCGCCGACCGGCGTCTTGAGCTCGTGGCTGACGTTGGCCACGAAGTCGCGTCGAGTGGCCTCCATGCGGGCGTATTCGGAGTGGTCGTAGACGAAGACCACGGCGAACCGGCGATCTTGCTCGCTGAGCAGTCGCGCCTGTCCGTGCACCGACACACCCGAGCGTCCGGGTACCTGACGCTTGCCGGGCAATAGGTCGAACTCGACGTCGGCGCCGTCGGCCAGCGTCTTGCGGGCCGCGTTCCACGCCTCGTCGTCGAGTTGCCGCTCGCGGATCAGGCCGAGCTCCTTGGCCCGGCCGTTGTGGTAGACCACATCGCGGTGCCGGTCTACGACGGCGGCTCCCAGCGGCATCAGCGCAACGATGCGTTCCAGCATCTGCGCGACGGTGATTCCGGCCGCTTCGACCGTCACTCGCTGCCGTCGCTCGATCGCCCGCGGCGCCAAACGGGCGCCGACGGTGAATCCGACGGCCAGGGCCGTAACGAACAAAACCCCGGCCAGTGACAGGGCCGAGAACACGGTCACGTGAGAAGCTTACAAATACGGTGAACGCCAACCCAGCAGCACAAGGCCAAAATTAGTCATGTCACACGCCACGAGACAGGTGTTCGGGGTCCGTTCACCCATCGTTTGCTCATTGCTGGGATCAACCGCCTATTTAGCGCCTTGGCTGGCCACTGCAGCCGCGCCGGCCGCCGCCGCATCCGGGTCGAGGTAGCTGCCGCCGGCCACCAGCGGGCGCATGTCGGCGTCCAGGTCGTAGCGCAGCGGAATACCGGTCGGGATGTTGAGCCCGGTGATGTCGTCGTCGGACATGCAGTCGAGGTATTTCACCAGCGCGCGCAGCGAGTTGCCGTGCGCAACGATCAGTACCGTCTTGCCAACCCGCAAGTCAGGCACGATGACGTCGGTGAAGTAGGGCAGAAACCGGGCCACCACGTCGGACAGGCATTCGGTCAGCGGGCCGCCACCGATGTCGATGTAACGGGGGTCGGCGTCCTGGCTGTACTCGCTGCCCTTCTCGATGGGCGGCGGCGGGGTGTCGTAGCTGCGCCGCCAGGTCATGAACTGCTCGTCGCCGTAGCGTTCCCTGATCTCCGCCTTGTCCAGGCCTTGCAGCGCGCCGTAGTGCCGTTCGTTGAGCCGCCAGGTGCGGTGCACCGGGATCCACAGCCGGTCGGCGGCGTCGAGCGCGAGGTGCGCGGTGGTGATCGCGCGGCGCAGCAGCGACGTGTAGAGCACGTCGGGCAACAGGTTGTGTTCGGTCAGCATCTCGCCACCGCGCACCGCCTCGCCGCGGCCCTTGTCGGTCAGGTTGACGTCCACCCAGCCGGTGAACTGGTTACTGGCGTTCCATTCGCTTTCGCCATGGCGGAGCAGCACCAACGTGCCCGTATCACCCATGATCGCCAGTCTCTCACTCCGCGCGACGTGGCCACCGAGGGTACTGGCGCACGGTGAGACGCGTCACAGTGGTTTCGTCCTCGCTGACACATGTATACAGTTATCCCGTAATCGAGTATCACAACGTGGTGAGGAGGATGCGATGAGCGAGAAGACGACGTGCGTGATCGTTGGCGGTGGTCCGGCCGGGATGATCGCGGGGTTGCTGCTGGCGCGCGGCGGGGTGGACGTCACCCTGCTGGAAAAGCACGCGGACTTCCTCCGAGACTTCCGCGGCGACACCGTGCATCCCTCGACGCTGCGACTGCTCGACGAGCTCGGCCTGTTCGAGCAGTTCGACGCGCTCCCGCACACCAAGCTCACCGGCTGGGGATTGGATCTGCCCAACGGGCGTAAAGCGCCGGTCATCGACTTCACCCGGTTACGGCTGCCGCACCGCTACATCGCGATGGTGCCGCAATGGGATCTGCTCGACCTGCTCGCCGAAGCCGGCGAGAAAGAGCCGACATTCACCCTGCGGATGAGCCATGACGTCACCGGGCTGCTGTACGAGCAGGGTCGCGTGGTCGGCGTCCGCTATGACAGCCCCGACGGGCCCGGCGACCTGCGCGCCAACCTCACGATCGCCTGCGACGGGCGTTGGTCGCTGTGCCGCCGCGAGGGTGGGCTCGTCCCGCGTGAGTACCCGGTCAACGCCGACGTCTGGTGGTTCCGGCTGCCGAAGGCCGACGGCATCGGAGATACATTGCTGCCCCGGTTCAAGGACGGCCAGTTCCTCGGGGTCATCCCGCGTCAGGACTATCTGCAGATCGGCTACTTCCTGCGCAAAGGAGCCGACGCCCAACTGCGGGCCCGTGGAATCGAGGCACTGCGCCAAGACATCGTCGCAGCCATTCCCGAACTGTCCGAGGCCGTTCAGGGACTGGAGTCGATGGACGACGTCAAGTTGCTCGACATTCGGCTCAGCCGGTTACGCCGCTGGTACACCGATGGGCTGCTGTGCATCGGCGATGCCGCACACGCTATGTCGCCGGCCGGCGGTGTCGGCATCAACATGGCCGTCCAGGACGCCGTGGCAGCGGCCAGGCTGCTCGCGGCACCGCTTCGCGAACACCGCGTCACCGCTGACGACCTGGCCGCAGTCCAGCGCCGCCGCGAGTTCCCCACGACGGTCACCCAGACGTTTCAGCGCTTCTTGCACGCGTTGATGCTGCGCGCAATGGATTCCGGCAAGACGCCCTCGCCCAACATGTTGCTGTACATCCTGGCACGCTTTCCGCAGCTGGCCGCGATTCCCGCCTACCTGATGGGCGTCGGCGTCCGGCCTGAACAGGCTCCAACGTTCGCCCGTCGGGCACCGCAACCGGCGTCGACAACAATGAACTGATGACGACGCCCACGGTCAACGAGGTGCCTACCGGTGTGGTCGAGGCCGCGCTGCGTGCCGCCGAGCACCTCGGGCGCGACGTGGCCGATGTTCCGCTGATCGCCATCGCCCGCGAGGCCGGCATGTCGCGCAGCACGCTGGTGCGACGGCTGAACGGCTCCCGGCAGTTGTTGGACGACGCGGTGCGCGCCGCGGGGGTGGAACCCGGTGGCCGTCCGCCGGTGCGCGAACGCGCGGTGCAGGCGGCGGCCTCGCTGATCAGCGATCGAGGGCTTGCTGCGGTCACGCTGGAAGCGGTTGCAGCGCAGGCAGATTGCTCGGTGCACAGCCTGTATGCGGTGTTCGGCGGCCGTGATGAGTTGCTGCGCACGGTCTTCGACCGTTACGGGCCGATCCTGGACCTCGACGAAGCGATCTCCGATCCGGATGCCGACCTCAGCGAGACCGTCCACCGGGTCTACCGGGTACTTGCCGAGGCGTTCAGCCGCGAACCGCGAGTGGCGCCGGCGATGCTCGCCGAAGGACTGGCCCGTCCGACCTCACCCGCGGCGCAAGCACTTTTGCAGTACCACGCGCCGCGCATGCTGGCCGGCGTGGGCCAGTGGCTGGCGGGCGAAATCACCGCCGGGCGCATCCGAGATCTACCGTTGCCGTTGCTCATTCAGCAGATGCTCGCGCCGATCGCCGTGCACACCATGGTTCGGCCGGCCGCCGACAACGTCCCCGAGATCGAGCTGCCGGAGTTGGGCGAGGCCTGCGTGGTGTTCGCCGACGCCTTCTTGCGCGCGGTAGCGAACTAACCGTCGTCGTCGTCTTCGATCAGGTGCGCGAACGCCTCGAGGTTCTTCAGCGACTCACCGCGCGACACCCGCCACTCCCATTCCTTCTGGATTGACGAGCGAAAACCCAACTCCAGCAACGTATTGAAGTCGGCGTCGACCGCTTCGAGCACCTGCCCGAGCACCCGGTCGATTTCGGCGGCGTCCACCGACGCCAACGCCATTCGGCCGACCAGATAGATGTCGCCGACGTTGTCCAGCGTGTAGGCGACGCCGTACAGGCGGCGGTTGCGCTTGAGCAGGAAGCGGTAGACGCCTTCGTGGTTTTCGTCGGGCTTGCGGCAGACGAACGCCTCGATGCGCACCGAATGCTCGCCGATGCTCAGGATGGTGTTGGTCTTGAGCCGGCGCTCGCCGGGCAACTCGACGATCAGTCCGGGCAGCCCGCCGTGCGCACCCTCGTGCCGCGAATAGGTCAGCTCGTTGGTGTCCAGGGTGTCTTCGATCAGCTGCTGGACGTGCGTCACTGGCGCTCCCCCGCCGTTCGCTGAAGTCATTGTCGCCACTCCTCAACCCCGGCTACGTCGTTGGCGGCCGTCATGCCCACGCCTTGCGTCGCGAAGGCCATCGTCCCGCCGCGGCGGCCCGCCGAGTCGATGGGATACCGCGAACCGAACGGCGGGCGGTGAAGTCGCCGATCGCACGCCGGTAGCTGGCCAGCAGCGAATCGACGGTGTTGTCCCAGGAGAACGTCGCGGCATGCTCGACAGCCGCGCGGCTCATGGCCTCGGCGTTGGCTTGCAGCAGCCCGTCGAGGGCTTGTGCCCACCGATCGGCGTCGTGACCGGCGACCAGTGCGCCGGTCATTCCGTCGCGCACTGCCACCGGTAGGCCGCCGACAGCCGCCGCGGCCACCGGTGTCCCGCACGCCTGCGCCTCCAGGGCGACCAGGCCGAACGACTCCGAATAACTCGGCACCGCCACCAGGTCGACGGCCTGGAACACGGTGGCCAGATTTTCCCGCGATTGCGGCGGCAGGAACGTCACCCGGTCGGAGATACCCAGTTCGGCGGCCAGCCGAACCAGGCCGTCGGGGACGGCAAGCCCGCTGCCCGACGGTCCGCCGGCGATCACCACGTGCACCCCCGGCAGTTTGGCCGCCGCGCGCAGCAACACGTCGGGTCCCTTCAGCGGCTGGATCCGCCCGACGAAGGCCACCACGTCCTGGTCGGCCGGCAGCCCGAGCTTGGACCGCGCCGCCCGGCGGTCGCCCGGACGGAACATCGCCAAGTCGACGCCCGGGTGAGCGATGTCGATGCGGGCAGGGTCAGCGTGATGCAGTGAAATCAGTTGCGCGGCTTCGTCATCGGTGTTGGCGATCAGCCGGTCGGCTTCGTCGACCACCTGCTGCTCACCGACCGTGCGCAGCGGCGGTTCGGGTGTGTCGCCCTCGGCCAGCGCCGCGTTCTTCACCGCGGCGAGCGTGTGCGCGGTGTGCACCAACGGCACCGACCACCGGTCGCGAGCCAGCCAACCGACCTGACCGGACAGCCAGTAGTGCGAGTGCACGATGTCGTAATAGCCAGGCTCGTGGGCAGCCTCGGCTCGCAGCACGCCCGCAGCGAACGCACATAGCTGGGTGGGCAAGTCGTACTTGTCCAGGCCTTCGAACGGACCGGCCACCACGTTGCGCACCAGCACGCCGGGAGCGACCCGCGCCACCGGCGGATCGGTGGACGCCGTGGCCCGGGTGAAGATCTCCACCTCGACCCCGCGGCGGGCCAGATGAAGGGCACTCTGCAGTACGTAGACGTTCATCCCGCCGGCATCGCCGACGCCGGGCTGGGCCAGCGGCGACGTGTGCACCGCCAGCACCGCCACCCGACGCGGATTGGTCAGCTCTGGGGCGTCTAGCCGGGACAGGTCAGTGTGGGCCACTCAGCTATCTTGCAGGACCGGCTGGAGTCGCAGGTCAGGCGGGTGTCTCGACGTCGACCTCGTGGGCGGGCAGCGGCGGAGCAGCGCGCCGCATGGCGGCGAGCGGGTCGGCGTACAGCCCGGCCAGCGACACGATGCCGGCCCCGGCCTCCTGCACCCGGTTGCCGAACGCGGTCACCCGAATATCGCGCGGCGGCAGCACCAAACGCGCCTTGTAGGCCTCCTCGACCTGCTTCATACCCTCGGGATACTCGGTGAACGCCTGGCCACCGACCACCAGGTCGTCCGGGTTGAGCAGGTCGCGCAGCAGCGCGACCGATTCGCCGAGTACTCGGGCGCGCTCGGCCAGCAGCTCCTTGGCTTGCTCGTTCCCGCCGCGCGCCACCTTCAGCAGATCGGTCACGGTGGCGGCCGACCCATCGCCGCGGGCCGGCAGGATGCGCAGCCGTCGCGCGGCGGCCAGCACGGCCTCGTCGCTGACGGTGGATTCCAGCAGACCCGAGCCGCCGAGCAGCTCGGATTGGGCGGGCAGGTTGGTGATCGTGCCGGGCCCGCTGGCCGGGCTGTGCACCCGACCGCCGATCATCAGCGCGTAGCCCACCGTTTCACGGGCGTAGACGTAGAGGCTGGTCGACGAGTTGGGCCCGAACCGGCGCATACCGAGCAGCAGTTCGGCGGCGGCCATCGCATCGACGTGCGAGGCCACCGAAACCGGCAGCTCGAGCGCCTCAGCGATGACCGGTCCGACGGGTGCTTCCCGCCAGCCCAGTCGCGCGTGGTCGACATGGCCGGTGGCGGCGTCGACGGTGCCACCGATGGCCACGCCCACCCACAGGGCTCGCCGCCGGTGCCAACGCCGCAAGTAGCGCCGGGCGCCGTCGGCCAACGCGGCCAGCGCGGGACCCTGAGCAGTGCGCGGAGTCGGTGTTTCGACGGCGTCCAGCGTGCGGCCGAACAGGTCGGTCGCCACGATGCTGGTGGTCCGCGCCCCGATGTGGATGCCGAGGGTCAGGAACGGCTCGTGGTTGACCTCGACGGGTACCCGGGGACGCCCGATCGCCCCGGAAACGGCCAGGTCGGCGCGTTCCCGCAGGATTCCGGCGTCCAGCAGGGCGATGACCTGGCGGTTTACCGTCGCGATCGACAGCGAGGTGACTTGGGCGATGACGTCGCGGCCGATCGGGCCGCGCAACCGCACGGCCCGGAAGACCGATGACGCGGCGGCGTCAGAGAGCTGTAGCGAGGGCGCCACCACCCGGTGGCGCCCGGGAGCTCGCCGCCGTGCGGCCGCGAGCGGATTGTGTGAGTGGGAAGTGAAAGTTGTTGAGCGCATTGGCGAGTCCTTGTCCGAGTTCCGATGGCGGTCGTAGCCGCACACCGTCGCGAGCGCTTAGCGCTTAGCTCAGGCGCGGCTGATTGCGCGGCAACAACACGCGCAGCCCGCGCAACAACACGCGGGCAGACAGCCGAACAAGGTGCTGGAGTACACACGAGGAATTTAGCACGGTTACTAGAGTTGCTCAGATGAGTCCCGCTGATCCGTATCCGACGACATCCGGCCACCGTCACGGCGAGCAGCCCGTCGCTGTGGTCACTGGCGCCAGCGCGGGCATCGGCGAGGCGACCGCGAGAATCCTTGCCGCACAGGGCTTTCACGTGGTGGCGGTCGCGCGCCGGGCGGACCGGATCAACGCGCTCGCCGCCGAGATCGGCGGCACCGCGGTTGTGGCCGACGTCACTGACGACGCCGCGGTCGACGCGCTGGCCGCCGGGCTGCACCGGGTCGACGTGCTGATCAATAACGCCGGCGGCGCCAAGGGACTGGAGCCGGTGGCCGAGGCCGATCTGGAGCACTGGCGGTGGATGTGGGAGACCAATGTCATGGGCACGTTGCGGGTCACCCGTGCGCTGCTGCCCAAGCTGATCGACTCCGGCGATGGCCTGGTCGTCACCGTCACGTCGATCGCGGCGATGGAGATCTACGACGGCGGGTCCGGCTACACCGCGGCCAAGCACGCGCAGGGGGCGCTGCACCGCACTCTTCGCGGTGAGCTACTCGGAAAGCCGGTGCGGCTCACCGAGATTGCGCCCGGTGCCGTCGAAACCGAGTTCTCACTGGTGCGCTTCGATGGCGACCAACAGCGCGCCGACTCCGTTTACAGCGGGATCACACCGTTGACGGCGTCCGACGTCGCCGAGGTGATCGGATTCGTGGCGTCGCGGCCATCGCACGTCAACCTCGACCAGATCATCATCCGGCCGCGCGATCAGGCGTCAGCCGGCCGGTTTAACCGCCGGGCCCAGGGCTAGCCGTCGTCGTCGGGGTGCCCGACAACGTCGGCGCGTCATGCGGCGTGGCGGGCGCACTGCGTGGAATCGACACCGGCGCAGGCTTGGCACCGCTCGGCGGCGGCAGCGCCGACATCCCCACCCAGGTGTCCCAGCTGACCGCCCAGTCCCAGATGTCGCCGTCGGAGTAAGACAGCTCGATGTTGCTGCCGGTCACCTCGACCGGGTCGCCGTAGATCGCGCTGCCGAAGTACCGCTCGGCATCGCCCGTCGACAGGTTGATGCAGCCGTTGGTGACGTTGGTGTTGCCCTGCGCACCGGCGCTCGACGGGTTGGCGTGGATGAACTCGCCGTTGTTGGAGATCCGCACGGCCCAGCGCTCGTGGATGTGGTTATAGCCGGCGGCCGGGTTGGACATGTAGAAGTCGGAGTACTTCTCGCTGACCACGTGGATGCCGTTGCGGGTGACATTGCGCGCCTTGTCGGCTTCGCCGTAGCTGCAGGGGAAGTCCATGATGACGCCCTCGTCGCGGAGCACCTGGATGCGGTGCGATGGGACTTCGGCCTTGACCAGCTGGCGGCGACCGATGTCGAAGCTCAGGCTCATGTCCTGCTTGCCGTAGGCGCCGTCGCCGAAGGCCAGCCCGTAGAGCTTGGCCTCGACGTTGACCTTGGTGCCGGCCGGGTAGTACTCGCGGCTGCGCCAGTGCACGCGGGCGCCCCCGACCTCGTCGGGCAGCCAGGCCCAACTGCCCTCGACCGGCGGCTGGGTGGTGATCTTCAGTGCCCGCTCGACCGCGGCCTTGTCGGCGACCGGCGCATCGAACTGGATGATGATCGGCGCCGCGACACCGACGGTCTGGCCGTCCGCGAGTTGGAATCCGCCGTCGATCACCTTGGTGGGCGCGATGGTGGTGAGCTCGGCTTTCACCTGGTGGGTTTTACCGTCATGGCCGACCGCCGACCCGCTCCAAGTGTAGGTCCCGTCGTAGCCCAGCGGCTCGGTGACCGTGTACAGGGTGCGGTCGCGGTTGAGGCTACCGGCGACCGCCTTGCCGTCCGCGTTGGTCAGTGCGACGTGCTGGAACCAGCCGTCGCGAACCTCGACGCTGATCGGCGTGGTCGGCAAGACCTTGGCGGTCTTGTCGGCCGGGCGAAACGTAACGGCGGCTTCGGCCGGCGGCTTGGCCTTCTCGGCCTGCTTGGTCGATCCACCGAAGCACGCGGCTAACACGTTGGGCGCGAAGACTCCGACCGCCAGGGTCGTCAGGGCCCGGCGCCGGGTGACCGGCGAAAGGTCGCGCGCAGTGCTCACGACATCAAGATACCGGCGGAAACGACGCTCTTCTTCCGCTCGGGACTCACAGGGAGCAGCCGACCAGCATCGGTTCGGGTACCAATGTGACGCCAAACACATCGCGCACCCCGTCGCGCACAGTGCGCGCCAACGCCACCACGTCGGCGGCGCCGGCTCCGCCGCGGTTGGTCAACGCGAGCGCGTGCTTGGTGGAAAGTCGGCAGCGGGCGCTGTCGACGTCCGGGTAGCCCTTGCCGAAGCCGGCCTGCTCGACGAGCCAGCCCGCGGCGAGCTTGACGCCGTTCGGTGCCGGGTAGTGCGGCACCGGACGTTCAGCGCCATCAGCCAACTCCTGGTAATGCTGCTGTGTGACAACGGGATTGGTGAAGAACGACCCGACGCTCCAGGTGTCGTGGTCTTTCGCGTCGAGCACCATGCCCTTGCGCGTCCGCAGGGCGAGCACCGCGTCGCGCACCGCCGCGGGATCGGCCCGCTCGTCGGCCGTGGCGCCCAACGCGGTCACCAGCTCGCCGTAGCGCAGCGGCGCGCTGCGACCCGAGGCGTCCAGCGCGAACTCCACCTCCAACACGACGGCGGCTTCGGAGTGTTTGAGCACGCTGGTCCGGTATCCGAAGCCGAGCTCGCCGGCCGGCGCCCAGCGCACCGCACCGGTGCTCCGGTCCAGCAGCCGGACCCGGGTGATGGTGTCGGCCACCTCGACGCCGTAGGCCCCGACGTTCTGTACCGGGGTGGCACCCGCAGAGCCGGGAATGCCCGACAGACACTCCAGCCCGCCCAAGCCGGCGGCGAGGGCCGCGACGACCACGTCGTCCCAGACCGCACCAGCCTCGGCCCGCACGATGTTGCCATCGACACGAATGTTGTTGTTGGCCAACCTAATTACGGTGAGATCGGTCAGCATCTCAGCGATCACTACATTCGAACCACCGGCCAACACGAGAAGCGGCTGAGCACCCTGGCCGTCGAGATGGCGCAGCGTCGCGACCACCTGCTCGTTGCTGGTGCAGTTGATCACCCGCGACGCGACCGGGCCGACCCGCAGCGTGGTCAACGGCGCCAGTGGCACACTCTCGTCGACGCGCGCACCGGCGAAAACCGTTCCCACGTCACCCGGTTTCATGAGTCTTGACGGTAGCCTGACCTGCTATGCCGCGTTCGTTCGACATGTCCACCGACTACGTGGTCACCGTCGAAGAGGTTTTCCGGGCCTTCAGCGAAGAGCAGTACTGGCTGGCCCGGCTGGCCGACTCGGGCGCTGACGACACGACGCTGGATTCGATGCAACTCGGCGGCCCCTCCGGTGATGACGGCACTATCGACGTCGTCACCACCCAGGTGCTGCGCGCGGATCGGCTGCCGGGCGTCGTCACTCAGTTCCATCGCGGCGATCTGCGCATCCGCCGCGAGGAGCGATGGGAGCCGATCACCGACGGCTCGGCGACGGCGACCGTCACCGGCTCGATCCTGGATTCGCCGGCGTCATTGACCGGCACCGCGACGTTGAACCCGGTGGGCGAATCGGGGGGCGCCCGGTTGAAACTCCGGGCCACCGTCGAGGTGCGCGTCCCGCTGGTCGGCGGCAAGCTGGAGAACTTCATCGGCAGCCAACTGGTCGAGTTGCTGATCCGCGAGCAACGCTTCACCACGACGTGGATCGGCGAAACCGCTTAGCCTGAACGCGTTTCAGGCGTCCCGCTCGGCGGTGGCGATCGCGCCCTTGAACAGGTCGCCGATGACCTTCTTCAGCACCGGCGTCAACAGCCAATCGAGACCGGGAATCTTGGACGTCGACCGCAGGTGCCAGGTGGCCTCGGTTCCGGTTCCCGCTTCACGCAGCGAGACCGTGCCGACGTGATCGCGGACCGGCGCGCCGGAGATCATCTTGTATGCGTACCCGGAGGGTCGCTGATAGGAGATGATCTCCTCGACGATCGCGGGTCCGAGCGCCTCGAGGCGTCGGACCGCGCCGACACCGTTCGGTGCGGGAGTGCCCTCGCGATCGAGCGTGCTGCGACGGACCAACGGCACGTAGTCCGCGATCCCGCGGTGGTTGGTGAGGGCGTCGAACACTTTCTCGATCGGCGCCGCCGTGGTCTGCGTCAGAGTGAACTCGATCATCGGGCAATTCTGGCATCCGCGGCTACCCGCCTGATCGGCCGGGCGTAGTGCTCCGATCGCGGATGCCATCGCCGGCTACATTGTCGCGGCGGTGGCAGTCCGGAGTTCACAGCAAAGGCACGTCAAAACCGGCATAGATGACGTCGAGCGGGCTGAGGGGCACGGCGGCTTCGCCGTGCTTGCGATCGCCCCTAGGCTGGCAGTCATGCGGATTGCGGTGGCGCAGATTCTCAGTGGCACCGACCCGGCCGACAACCTGCAGCTCGTGCGGGACTACACCGGGCGGGCGGCCGAATCCGGCGCGCCGCTCGTGGTGTTCCCGGAAGCGACCATGTGCCGCTTCGGGGTTCCGCTGGCCCCGATCGCCGAGCCGGTCGACGGACCATGGGCTGACGTCGTTCGCCGGATCGCGGCCGACGCCGGCATCACGGTGGTGGCGGGCATGTTCTCCCCCGCCGACGACGGCCGGGTCCACAACACGTTGTTGGCCGTGGGTCCCGCGGGCTCAGGCACCGACGCCCACTACGACAAGATCCACCTCTACGACGCCTTCGGGTTCACCGAGTCGACCACGGTCGCACCTGGGCGCGAGCCGGTCGTGGTCGACATCGACGGTGTCGGGGTGGGGCTGACCACCTGCTACGACCTCCGCTTTCCCGAGCTCTTCAGCACGCTGGCCCGCCGCGGGGCTCAGCTGGTCGTGGTCAGTGCGTCGTGGGCCGCCGGCCCCGGAAAGCTCGAGCAGTGGACGTTGCTGGCCCGTGCCCGGGCGCTGGATTCCACCAGCTACATCGTCGCGGCCGGGCAGGCCGACCCCGGCGAGCCGCTGGCCTCCAGCGCCCCGACCGGGGTGGGCGGCAGCCTGGTGGTTTCGCCGTTCGGCGACGTGGTGGCCGCAGCGGGTGCCGACCCGCAACTACTGGTCGCCGACGTCGCGCTCGAGCGGGTGGCCAAGGCCCGCGAGACTATTGCGGTGCTACGCAACTACTCAGCGTTCGCTAATCCGGATAAGGCAGAATCGCCCAGGTGACGAATCCGCAGGGACCGCCCCACCAGGACCCGTCCTCGATGTGGGCGCGTCCGGGCGATCAGAATTCGCCCACCCAGCCGACGCCGCAGACCGGCAACCCGTATCAGCCGCCGGCTCCGCCGCCCGCTCAGGAATATCCGGCCACCGCGCCGTTTGAGCAGCAGCCGCCGTTGCAGGACCCCGCCGGACCTGTGAAACCCAAACGCCGCTTCCGCTTCCGCGGTGACGCCGTGTCGATCATTTTGGTTCTCGTCATCGTGGCGGCACTGAGCATCGCCAGCCTGGTCGGCGGCGAGCTGTATGCCCGCAACCGGGCGAACAACGTCGTCGCGTCGGCGACCCAGTGCGTCATCCAAGACGGCGCCACCGCATCGTTCGGCTCGAGCCCATTCCTGTTGCAGCACTTGACCGGTCACTATAAGGACATCACGATCCACACAGCCGGCCACAACATCCGCAACGCCAAGGGCATGAAGGCCGACATCGAGATCGATGACGTCGATCTGCACGGCAACGCCGATTCCAAGGGGACCATCGGCAAGCTGGATGCCAACATCACCTGGACGTCGGACGGCATCCAGGAGACCATTCAGAATTCTTTGCCGTTCATCGGAGGCCTGGTCAACAGCGTCAGCACCAACCCCGGTGAAGGCACCATCGAGCTCACCGGAGCGATGGGCTTGGGCGGTGTCACCGTGAAGCCGCAGGTTTCCGACGGCCAGCTGGCGCTGCAGGTCTACAAGGTCAACGCGCTCGGCGTCCTCGTCCCCCACGAGACCGCGCAGACCGCGCTGAACACGTTCACCGCGGCGCTGCTCAAGCAATATCCGCTGGGCATCAAGGCCGACAGCGTTCAGGTCACCAATGACGGTGTGGCTGCCCACTTTTCGACGCGGAACGCATCGATACCGGCAGCCCAGAACGACCCGTGCTTCGCCCATGTCTAGCGGAGGCCGCCGATGACGAATCCACCACCTGGCCCCGGTAGCGGCGGTCCGCCGGAAAGAGGCCGCCCGGCCAAGCCGCCCGGACCACCCAACCGCGGCTTCTTCCCGCGCCGTCAGCCTCCGCCACCGTCGGAGTCGCCGACCCGCCACATCCCCCAGCCGGGGCGCCCGCAGCCACCGTCCGGTCGCGAAGTGCCGCGGCCACAGCGGCCCGGGCGCCCGCCGGGACGGCCGCCGCAGCAACCACCCCCGCCGCCACGCCAACCGCAGCAGACCGGCCTGCCGCCCAACCCGCGGCCGCTGCAGCCGGGTCCCCCGGCCCAGCCGCACGAAAGCCTGACTACCCGGATATCGATACCGACGCCGCCTCCGCCGCCCGCGGAATCGAAGGGGTCGGGCGGCGGTAAATCCTTCGCCAATCGGACGTCGATGTTGTTGTTCCTGCTGATCGTCCTGCTGCTCGTCGTAGCGGTGCCGATCGGTGCCGAGCTATACGCTCGGCATCTCGCAGCCAGCAAGGTGGCCGACGCGGTGCAGTGCGAGGTGCAGGACAGCGCCAGCATTTCCTTCGCCGCAACCCCGCCAATGCTATGGCAGTACGTCACGAATCATTACGCTGACATCTCCGGGCAGACCGCAGGCAACCAGGTTCGCTCGGCCAAGGGCATGAAGGTGAGCCTGGACATCCACGACATCAACCTGAACAGCACAAACAACTCCAAGGGCACAATCGGGTCGCTGAATGGCACCATCACCTGGTCCGCGGAGGGCATCAAGCAGTCGATCCAAGACGCCGTCCCGGTGCTCGGCAAGTTTGTCGCCGGCGAGGTCACGACCAACCCCGGCGACGGCACCGTTTCCCTGAAGGGCATGTTGGACAGCGCCACCGTCAAACCGCAGATCGTCAACAACGGACTGTCGCTGCAGGTGGTCAGCTTGAACGCGCTGGGCTCCAAGATGTCGACGGACACCGTCCAGAAGAACCTCGACGACCTCACCTCCAGAGCGACCCAGAACTATCCGCTCGGCATCCACGCCGACAGCGTGAAGGTCACCGACAGTGGAGTGGAGGCGACGTTCTCGACCAGCAACGCCACCATCCCCACATCGTCGTCGCAGCCGGAGTCCGGTCAGGACTGCTTCAGCGGAGTCTGAGCGCGCCCAACCTCTAGTCGAGGCCGTCCAGCACCGCGCGGGTGCCCGACAGCCCCAGCCGGGTGGCGCCCGCGTCGAGCATCGCCACAGCGGCGTCGGCCGTGCGAATGCCGCCGCTGGCTTTGACTCCCAACCGTCCGCCGACGGTGTCGGCCATCAACTCCACGGCGGCCACCGATGCGCCGCCGGCAGGATGAAAACCCGTGGAGGTCTTCACGAAATCCGCGCCGGCATCTTCGGCGGCACGGCAGACCGCGGTCAGGGTGCGTTCGCCGGCAAGCGTCAACAGCGCAGCCGACTCGACGATCACCTTGAGCACGGCGCCGGGCACTGCGGCGCGTACCGCCGCGATGTCCGACCGCACGGCGTCGATGTCGCCGGCGACTGCCGACCCAACGTCGATGACCATGTCGATCTCACCGGCGCCGGATGCGATGGCCTGTGCGGCTTCTCGCGCCTTCAGCTCAGGTAGATGCTTGCCAGACGGGAAACCCGCGACCGCCGCGACCAACACCCCCGCATGGGTCGCGTTGGGCACCATCGACGGCGAGACGCAGACCGCGCAGACGCCCAGCGCCGCGGCTTCGTCGGCGACCGCGGCCACCTCAGCGGCGGTGGCCTCGGGCTTGAGCAGGGTGTGGTCGACGAGCGCGGCCACCTGCTCGCGGGTCCATCGGCCGGACATCAGAACGGCTCTCGCCCGCCACCGGGATTGCAGCCTGCGCTCACCATCGTCGCGTCGTCGACGACCGGGCGCCACGGCTCCAGGTTCCAGCTGACCTTGCCGGGCTGCACAACCTCGGCCAGTTCCCAGTGGCATTGGAATTGCTGACGCATGCCAGGCGTGCCGGCGTTCGGGGTCAGCCCCAGCACCTCGGCCCACGCCTCGTCGGCCGCCGGAGTCGACGATCCGAGCTGGCGGGCCGCATCGCGCCCAGACCGGGTCGGATAGACCCGCAGACTGGGCAGCTGATTCCACTGCGTCCACTCGGCGTGGTCGATGAAGGGCGGTGGGTAAGCCAGCGCGCTGGGACCCGGTTCGGCGGACGCCGGAGCGACACCCGACAGGACGCCGATCGCGGTCACCGCGAGGGTCAGAATTCGCATACCGCTATCGCGACTTACCCTGAATCTCAAGAAGTTTGGGGCGCACATCGATTAGGTAGACACCCGCCGCGCAGGCGCCGATTACTGGGCCCATGACCGAGGCCCCGGCCGTCAGCAGGAAAGTAAGCGCAGTAGCGGCCCCCAGGATCAACAGCCATACCGGCTTGGTCATCTTGTCGGCCGCCGTGTAGGCGTCAGGACGTTGCATCGCCGCGTGCACGAACGCGTACAGCGCCGTCAATGCCGCCGCGATTCCCAGATACGCAATGACGCTATTCACAAGGATCACCCAATAAGCGTAAGCGGGAAGCGCCAGAAACGTCGACTCCGAGTCACCCTGACGGGCGACTCGGAGTCGAGTGGTTGGTCGGTCCGCGCTATCCGAGTGGGCAACGCGGACCGCCGGATTACTTCTGGGTGACCTTCTTGGCCGGAGCCTTCTTGGCCGGAGCCTTCTTGGCGGGCGCCTTCTTGGCCGGGGCCTTCTTGGCGACAGCCTTCTGGGCCTTCTTGGCGGCTGCGTCGGCCTTCTTCGGCAGCTCGATGCCGACCAGCTTGGCGGCACGCTCGCCGACCGCGCGGGTCTGCGACGCAACGGTGCCCAGCGCCTCCTGGGTCAGCTCGACCGCCTGGTCGACGTAGCCCTCGGCACGCGCCGAGGCGTCGTCCAGACCGGACTGGCTGCGCAGGCGCTCCAGAGCGGCCTCGCCACGCTCGACCAGCTCGCTGTAGCGAGAGGTCGCGGCCTCGACGTAGCCCTCAGCGGCGCTGCGGAGCTCGTCGGCGGTGAAGCGGTCGCGCAGGTCACGCAGCTGCTCGGGCAGGTCCTCCTGCAGCTTGGTCAGGCGAGCACGGCTCTCCTCGACCCGGCTGCGGGTGTCGGTGCGAGTCTCCTCGGCGCGCTCACGGAGCTCGCCGAGCAGGTCGTTGACCGTGGCCAGGGCCAGGTCAGCGGCGCCCAGTGCAGCGAGCAGCGGGGCCTTCAGGTCGTCGATGGACGGGTTGGTGTTGTCCGCCATAGTTGTTTCCTTTCGTCATTCTCGTTGTGTGTCAGTCGATTAACGTTGGGTTTCCGGGTTTATGCAGAGGTGGTCTCCTCACGGGCAGCCTCGTTTTGCTGCACGAAGGACGTGTAGATGTCCAGTAGAACCTGCTTCTGCCCCTCAGTGATCGTCGTGTCGGTGACGATCGCGTCGCGGACCTCGTTTTTCGGGCCGGGCTCAAGCATTCCGGCCTGGACATAGAGAACCTCAGCGGAGACCCGCAGCGCCTTGGCGAGTTGGTTGAGAACACCCGCCGACGGCTTACGCAATCCGCGCTCGATCTGGCTGAGATACGGATTGCTGACACCGGCTTTTTCCGCCAGTTGTCGCACCGATACCTGAGCCGCCTCACGCTGCGATTTGATGAAGCTCCCGATATCCGACGCAGCGGTGGACACCACAGCGGCAAGGTTTTCCTCTTGCGTCATGGCTGCCCCTTTAGTCCTGAGCGTCGGCTTGGTCGATGCGAACGCGCTCACGGTAGCTAACTAGTGCTAGCTTTTGCAAGCACTGTTAGCACGGCTCAGAACTTTTGCAAGCACTCCTAGAACAGCAGCTGTGCCAATCCGTAGATAATCAGACCGGCCAGCGAGCCCACCACAGTGCCGTTGATACGGATGAACTGCAGGTCACGGCCCACATGCAGCTCGATGCGCCGGCTGGCCTCCTCGGCGTCCCACCGCTCGATCGTGTCGGTAATAATCGCTGTGATCTCTACCCCATATTGGCCGACCAGATGCTCGGCCCCACGCACGATCCAGTTATCGACTTTGTCCCGTAATTCCGCGTCGTCTCGTAGCGATTCGCCGATGCTCACCACCGCGTCGGTGATGCGAGTGCGCAGTGCGCTGGACGGATCGTCGACCCCTTCGAGCACTAACCGTTTGAGCGTCGTCCAGGCCGTCGCCGCGGCGTTGGTGACTTCCTCGCGCGACATCAGCTGTTCTTTGACCGCCTCGGCCCGCGCGATGGTCGCGTCGTCGTGCTGCAGATCGTCGGCGAACTCGAAGAGGAAACGGGTCGCCGACCGTCGCAGCTCGTGTTCCGGATTGCGGCGAACCTTGTCGGTGAAGTCCATCAGCTCGCGGTGGATGCGGTCGCCGACGAGATGGTCGATGAATCGCGGCGACCAGGTCGGCGAATCGCGCTCGATCACCCGCTGGATCACCTCTCCAGCGTTCAGCGACCACTGGAAGGCTCGGTCGGCCAGCAGTTGAATCAGGGCCTCCTGCCGGTTCTCGGCAAGCAGCGTGGACAGCACCCGCCCCACCGGCGGACCCCACTGCGGCTCGGCGATGCGCCGCACGATCATCCGGTCGATCACCTGCTGGACGTCGTCGTCGCGCAGCAGTTCCACCACAACCCGCAGCACGGTGGCCGACTCGGCGGCCACCCGCTCGGCGTGCGAGGTTTCCGAGAGCCACTTGCCCAGCCGGCTCGGGATCTGCGCGTCGCGGATCTTGGTGCCCACCACCTCCGGCGACAGGAAGTTCTCCCGCACGAAGGTGCCGAGGCCCTCGCCGAGTTGGTCCTTCTTGCGCTTGATGATCGCGGTGTGCGGGATCGGGATGCCCAACGGGTGCTTGAACAAGGCGGTCACCGCGAACCAGTCCGCGAGCGCACCGACCATGCCGGCCTCCCCGGCGGCTCCCACGTAGCCGACCCAGGTGTCGGTGAAGCCGGCGGCCTGGGCCCACCGGCAACCGAGGAACACCCCGGTGGCGCCGATTAGAAAGCTCAACGCCACGACCTTCATCCGCCGCAGTCCCTGCCGGCGCTCGGCATCGGCTTGGGGGTCCGCTCCGGCGAATGACTCCGCCAAGGATGCGGGTTTGGTCTGCGCGCCGGACGGCAGGTCGGCCGGGTCCGTCAGCGCCGTCGGCGGGCGCTGCGGATCGGCCCGGTGCTTGGGTCCCGGGGTGGGTCTCCCGTTAAGTCCGACTGCCACCCCATCATCATCCGCTATCGAAGTGGCTGCTCGGTGACGACGCCGGTCGCCGGACCTGCACGAGAGCCGGCCAGTTTGTCGAGGTAACAGTTACCGCCCTGCGGACACAACGCTGTTGTCTGAGGTCCAGGCGGGAAATCCTCGGAAATTAGCCGTACTATCGGGAACAACGACTGAATAGGAACCGGCAATAGTGGCACAGCACATTCCGGTCGGGACAGCAAAAACCGATGGCCGCAAGCGACGGTGGCACCAACACAAGGTGGAACGCCGCAACGAGTTGATCGATGGGACGATCGAAGCGATCCGGCGTCGCGGCCAGTACGTGAGCATGGATGAGATCGCCGGTGAGATCGGCGTCTCCAAGACCGTGCTCTACCGCTATTTCGTCGACAAGAACGACCTGACCACCGCCGTGATGATGCGGTTCGCGCAGATCACGCTGATCCCCAACATGGCGTCGGCGCTGTCGTCGAATTTGGACGGCTTCGAGCTGACCCGCGAAGTCATCCGGGTATACGTCGAGACCGTCGCGAACGAACCGGAGCCGTACCGATTCGTGATGGCCAACAACTCCGCCGGCAAGAACAAGGTCGTCGCCGATTCCGAGCGCATCATCGCCCGCATGCTGGCGGTGATGCTGCGCCGCCGCATGCGACCGGAGGGGATGGATCTCGGCGGTGTGGAGCCGTGGGCATACATGGTCGTCGGCGGCGTCCAGCTGGCCACGCACTCCTGGCTGCTGGACCCACGGACGAGCTCCGACGAGCTGATCGACTATCTGACCATGCTGAGCTGGAGTGCGCTGTGCGGGATCGCCGAGGTCGCCGGCTCGCTGGAGAAGTTCCGCGGCCAACCGCATCCCTCACCGATTGTGCCGCCACTGACTGATTAGCGGACTACGTTGGCGCCCATGAGCTGCGACGGCGACGATGCTGAGCGAAGCGAAGAGGAGGAGCGGCGCCCATGAGCAACGCAACGACGCGGTCTCGCCTCAGCTCATGGGCCTATGCCCTGCGCACCACCAATCCGCCGCCGGACGCGCCGGTCGACGCCGTCACCCGGTGGCTCGTCATCACCCGCGCCGCGATGCTGCCGATGACGTTGTTCGCCGGTCTGGTCGCCGCGCTGCTGGCGGTCGGTCAGCCCGGATTGGATTGGCGCTGGCTCACTCTCGCGATCATCGGAATCTTGTTGGCGCACACCGTCAATAACCTCATGAACGATCTGTTCGACACTCAGACCGGTCTCGACAGCAACACCTATCCGCGCGCCCTCTACGCCCCGCATCCGGTGCTGTCGGGTTTGGTCAGCCGCCGAACTCTGTTGGTCGCTATCGGTCTGGTGAACCTGGCCGACCTGGCGATCCTGATCGTGTTGACGTGGGCTCGCGGGTGGCCTGTGGTCGCGTTCACGTTATCCGGCTTCATCCTCAGCGTCGCCTACACGGCGCCGCCGGTACGGCTGAAGAAGCGCGGCCTCGGTGAACCGGATGTCTTTGTGGTGTGGGGCCCGCTAATGGTCTGCGGCACCTACTACTCGGCGGTCGGCCATGTCGGCTGGAACGTGCTGCTGGCGTCGTTGCCTTACGGGCTGCTCTGCACGACGGTGTTGATGGGCAAGCACATTGACAAGATCCCGTACGACGAGCCGCTCGGCATCCACACGCTGCCGGTGATTTTCGGCGAGGCGCGGGCGCGCGCCGTGACGCTGGCGATGATGGTCGGCTTCTACCTACTGGTGGTGGGCGCGGTGCTGGCCAAGGCGATGCCATGGCCCGCCCTGATTGTCGCGCTGGCGCTGCCGCGGCTGGTCAAGGTGTGGCCGTACTTCCGCCGGCCGCCGCCTGATGAGCCGCCGGCCAATTTCCCGGTGTGGCCGTTGTGGTACGCGGCGTTGGCCTGGGTGCACGTGCGCCTAGCAGGCGCCTTGCTGGTGCTGGGTCTGGCGATCGCAGCGCTGCTGCAGTCCGATTTACTCGGCTACCTGGGCGACTTCTCGCACGTGTACTGGCAGATGTCGAGGTAGCCCTGGACGAGCCCGTTAGCTCTTCACCAGGGTGAACTGGCCGACCTCGGAGACGTTGCGCTGGAAGAAGTCCGAACATCCGATCAGGTAGCGCATGTAGCGGTCGTAGACCGCCGTAGAGGTCACCGCGATGGCCTCATCGCGGGCCGCTTCCAGCTCTTTCGACCAGGTGTCGAGTGTCCGGACGTAGTGGGCGGTCATCTTCTGCGATCGCTCAACCGAAAACCCGGCATTAGTCGAGTATTCGATGACATCGTCGTCGCTCGGCACCGCGCCGCCGGGAAAGATCTCCGCCGCGATGAACCTCATGAACTTCAGATCGCTCATGGTAATCGGGATGCCCATCTCCGGCCAGCGCTTGAGCGGGTGCCCCATGATCGTCTGCAAGACCATTCGACCGTCGCTCGGCATGATGCGATAGCACAGGTCGAAGAAAGCCTTGTAGCGCGATTTGGGGAACGCCTCGAACGCTTCGATGCTGACGATGCGGTCGACGGGCTCGTCGAACTCCTCCCACCCGCGCAGCAGCACGCGCCGCGAGCGATCGGTGTCGACTGAATCGAGAATCTCCTGGCCCAAAGCGTGCTGGTTCTTGCTCAACGTCAGCCCGACCACGTTCACGTCGTACTTTTCGACTGCGCGCTTCATCATCGACGCCCAACCGCAGCCAACGTCGAGCAGCGTCATGCCGGGCTTCAGGCCGAGCTTGCCGAGAGCGAGGTCGATCTTGGCGATCTGCGCCTCTTCCAGCGTCATGTCGTCGCGTTCGTAGTACGCGCAGCTGTACGTGCGCGTCGGATCTTGGAACAGGCCGAAGAATTCGTTGGAGGTGTCGTAATGGGCCTGGACGTCCTCATAGGCAGGCCGCAAATTCGACGAGCCCTCCGACCCGCTGTCCGTCATCTGAGATTGGCCTTTCAAAGTGACCCGTCTTCGGGCCGCTAGGTTCGTATGCTGCGAACGATCTGTATAACGCACTTTGGTCATTCCGGCTACGCAGGCGCTTTTTCGCAGGTGAATTGACAGACGTCGGTGTAGCCCTCGCGGAACAGGTCGGCACAACCGGCCAAGTACTTCAGGAAGCGCTCGTAGATCTCCTCGGACGTGATCGCGATGGCCTCGTCCTTCTTCGATTCCAGATTGCTTGCCCAGGTGTCCAGCGTGCGGGCGTAATGCGGGCGCAGAAACTGCTTCCTGGTCACCGTGTACCCCGCCTTCGTCGCACTGTCTTCGACCTGCGCGGCCAGCGGTAGACGACCGCCGGGATAGATCTCGTCCATGATGAATTTGATGAACCGCACCCGCGACATCGTCAAGGGCAGCTGCCGCTCTTTGATCTCTGCATCGCTCGGAATGATAATCGTGTGCAGCATCATCACGCCGTCATCGGGCATCAAATTGAGGGTCTTTTTGAAGTAGTCGTCGTATTTGTTGAAGCCGAAGTGTTCGAAAGCGCCAATTGACACCACCCGGTCGACCGGCTCGTCGAAGTCTTCCCACGGCTGCAGACGAACTTCCATGTTGCGTTTGCTGGTGGAGTTGGCGAACCAGTGATCCTCAATGTGCTGCTTCTGGTTTTCCGACAGCGTGAGTCCGATGACGTTGACGTCGTACTTTTCCACCGCCCGCATGATCGTCGAACCCCACCCGCAGCCAATGTCGAGCAGCGTCATCCCGGGCTTCAGGCCGAGCTTGCCGAGGGACAGGTCGACCTTGGCCCGCTGCGCCTGCTCGAGCGTGTAGTCGTCCTTCTCGAAGTAGGCACAGCTATACGTCTGGGACGGGTCCTGCCAGAGCCGGAAGAACTCATTGGAGATGTCGTAGTGGAACTGGACTTCCTTCTTGTCCGAGCCGCGAGTTTGCGAGGCGGACTTGGACAGCCACGTGGATTGGGCACTTGACGTTGCGCTAGAGGTATCTGACACCGTTAGTCCTGAATCGGAATGAATTATTGAAAGGGCCTGCGCCGGTCTGCTCGACACAGGGGTTGAGATTACGCCCCACCCCGAGGAGCAAGAGTAACCGCTGACGCAAGTCTAATGCCGACACAGGTATCTTCCGCGGCGGCGCGTGGGCGCGCAACTCACCGAGTGATGGCTTTAGTACGAGTAGAAACCTTTGCCGGATTTCTTGCCGAGCTGACCGGCCTCGACCATGCGTTGCAGTAGCGGCGGCGGGGCGTAGTGCGCGTCCTTGAGCTCGTCGTACATCGCGTCGGCGATCAACTTCATGGTGTCGAGACCGATGAGGTCGGAAAGCCGCAACGGACCCATCGGATGCGACAGTCCGGCGACGATGGCGGTGTCGACGTCTTCCACCGACGCGACACCCGACTCGACCATGCGGATGGCCGACAGTAGGTAGGGCACCAGCAGCGCGTTGACAACGAAGCCGGAGCGGTCGCCGCAGCGCACCACCTTCTTGCCGAGCACCTCGCTGGCGAAGTGTTCAACGCGCGCCACGGCCCCCTCGGCGGTGACCAGCGTGCTGATCAACTCGACGAGCGGTAGCACCGGAACCGGATTGAAGAAGTGCAGACCAAGCACGCGGCCCGGATTCTTGGTCGCTGCAGCGATTTTCATGATCGGGATGCTCGAGGTGTTGGACGCGAGCACGGCGTCCGGGTCGGTGATGACCTCGTCGAGTTCAGCGAAGATTTTCGCCTTGACGGCCTCATTCTCGACGATCGCCTCGATGGTCAGTTGACGGTCGGCGAGCTCGGACAGCTTGGTGGTGTAGCGCAGCCGCGCCAGAGTCGCGTCGCGCTCGTCGGCGGGCAGCTTGCCCTTGCTGACGGCCCGCTCCAGCGATGCCTCGATCCGGGCCTTGCCCGCGGCGGCCAGCTCCTCGGTGGGCTCGAAGACCACCACGTCGGCGCCGGCCTTTGCCGATACCTCGGCGATGCCCGCGCCCATCTGCCCGGCGCCGACCACGCCAACGCGCTCAATCGCATTGCTCACTGTCGTAGGTGTCCTCTCGATATGCGTCAGGCCCCGCCCAGGGTTTCCGGGCGGGGCCTGCGCTGTCAAGCCGATCGCTTGTGGCTACGGCCTGGTCTGGTGGGCCTGGTGGCTCAGCCTTTCAGTTCCACTTCCTCCTCGCGGCCAAAGGCCGCGCATCGTCAGTGGTTCAGCCTTTCAGTTCCACTTCCTCCTCGCGGCCAAAGGCCGCGCATCGTCAGTGGCTCAGCCTTTCAGTTCCACTTCCTCCTCGCGGCCAAAGGCCGCGCATCGTCAGTGGCTCAGCCTTTCGGTTCCACTTCCTCCTCGCGGCCAAAGGCCGCGCATCGTCAGTGGCTCAGCCTTTCGGTTCCACTTCCTCCTCGCGGCCAAAGGCCGCGCATCGTCAGTGGAACTGGCCCTCTTCGGTCGAGCCGGTCAGAGAAGTCGTCGACGACGTCGGGTCCACGGTGGTCGCGATCCGGTCGAAGTAACCGGCACCGACCTCGCGCTGGTGCTTGGTAGCGGTGTAGCCACGCTCCTCGGCGGCGAACTCGCGCTCCTGCAGCTCGACGTAGGCGCTCATCTGGTTGCGGGCGTAGCCGTAGGCCAGATCGAACATCGAGTAGTTCAGCGCGTGGAAACCGGCCAGCGTGATGAACTGGAACTTGAAGCCCATCGCGCCGAGCTCCTTCTGGAACCGCGCGATCGTCGAATCGTCCAGGTGCTTGCGCCAGTTGAACGACGGCGAGCAGTTGTAGGCCAGCAGCTGGTCGGGGAACTCGCTCTTGACGCCCTCAGCGAACTTACGGGCCACGTCGAGGTCCGGGGTGCCGGTCTCCATCCAGATCAAGTCGGAGTAGGGCGCGTAGGCCTTGGCGCGGGCGATGCAGGGCTCGAGGCCGTTCTTCACCCGGTAGAAACCTTCGGAGGTGCGCTCACCGGTGACGAACGGACGGTCGCGCTCGTCCACGTCGGAGGTGATCAGCGTGGCGGCCTCGGCGTCGGTGCGGGCGATGACGACGGTCGGCACGTCAGCCACGTCGGCTGCCAGGCGGGCCGAGGTCAGGGTGCGGATGTGCTGCTGGGTCGGGATCAGCACCTTGCCACCCAGGTGGCCACACTTCTTCTCCGAGGCCAGCTGGTCCTCCCAGTGCGAGCCCGCGACACCGGCCGCGATCATTGCTTTCTGCAGCTCGTAGACGTTGAGCGCGCCGCCGAAGCCGGCCTCACCATCGGCGACGATCGGGGCCAGCCAGTTCTCGATGGAGGTGTCGCCCTCGACCTTGGCGATCTGGTCGGCGCGCAGCAGTGCGTTGTTGATCCGGCGGACCACCTGCGGCACCGAGTTGGCCGGGTAGAGGCTCTGGTCGGGGTAGGTGTGGCCGGACAGGTTGGCGTCGCCGGCTACCTGCCAACCCGACAGGTAGATGGCCTTCAGGCCGGCACGAACCTGTTGCACGGCCATGTTGCCGGTCAGTGCGCCGAGCGCGTTGACGAACTCGAGGTCGTGCAGCTGGCTCCACAGCACCTCGGCGCCGCGGCGGGCCAGAGTGGACTCCTCGACGACTGAACCCTGCAGCGCCACCACGTCGGCGGGGGTGTAGGTGCGGGTAATGCCCTTCCAGCGCGGGTTGGTGTCCCAGTCCTTCTGGATCTGCTCGGGGCTCTTCGGCGTGCCAACGCTCGACATAGCACTGCTCCTCAAAGGTTGTGATCTGAGGACCCTGAATTTCCAGGCTTGCTAAGGCCCCCAGCATCGTTGCTGATCTGCTAAGACGAAGATGGCACAGGTCAGCACCGCTGGTCCACCCATTTTCGTGCCAATTTTGGCTAGGGATCAGTCGCTTTTTGCAAAGTTTGCGAAGATGCCTGTGAACTGAAACGGTTCAGTTTCTACCAGCCGGTAACTTAAATCCGCAGGTCAGGACCGGCGTTTGCATAACGCTCGTACGGTTAAAGCGGGAAGATCGCCGCGAGCGCTTTCGTCTCGTCGCCGACGGCATATGTGAGCGTTCTAACAGTGCGATCGGCAAGGTTCTCGCCGAAGCGATCGGTCGAGCCGGCCGGGTACACGTGCGAGATGATCTCCAACTTGTCGCCCAGTGCCACCGCAGCGTCGTGTTCGATGGTCACTCGCAGCGGAGCCTTCAGCAGCTCCGGGTACGACGCGAGGTAGTCCTCGACGACGCTCCAGTACACGGAGTTGTTCATGTGGTCGAAGAAGTCGATGTCGGTGAATCGAACCGGAAACTCGTGGATCTCCGCGGCGTCCTCGCGACTGCCGGCCTTCAGATATGCCTTCCACCGCAGCCGGTCGACGTCCGTGGTCTTTCGCAGGCCTTCGAGAAAGTCGTCGGCGATGCGCGCCGGCGTCTGGGTGTCCCGGTTGAAGTTGATCCAAAACGCCTCGGACTCCAACAAGCCGCCCTTGCGACCGTCGATGCGGACCCGCATGTCGCACCACCGGTTCGATGTACCAGAACACCACCGCCGCATTCGCAACATGTCGCCGAACTCGACTGGACGGATCAGGTCGATCATCGTCCGGCGGACAATCCAGAGCGGATGAGTTTCCTCGAACCCCATCTCGCGCAACTGATCCTGGCCAATGTCCACGATGTGGCGGGCTGCGGCATCGAAGCGGAGCCGGCCTTCGCGGTCGATGTCGGGGACACGTAACGGCCATTCCCGGTCGAAGACGTCGGGATGCCCGTCGAGCACTGGCATCATCACTTTGTCCAAGCTCACGGCTTTACTCCCCGGTGCTTCTCGCGCTGGGCCTTCGATCCTCGCTACACGACATAACTCGTGGCTGCCAGGCGGCCTAGCTTATGTTCCCCCAAGCGGGAATGATGCCAAACGACCACGACGAGGTGCGAATCCAGACCATCGTGCAAATCTTGCTAACACTGCCTTCGCAACGCGCGGGTACGCTGGCCCGATGGCCAAGACATTCGTTGGCTCGCGCGTCCGGCAGCTGCGCGGCGAGCGCGGATTCAGCCAGGCCGCGCTAGCGCAGATGCTCGACATCTCGCCCAGCTATCTCAACCAGATCGAGCACGACGTGCGGCCGCTGACGGTCGCGGTGCTGCTGCGGATCACCGAGGTGTTCGGCGTCGACGCGACGTTCTTCGCCTCGCAGGACGACACCCGTCTGCTTGCCGAGCTACGCGAGGTCACGCTCGACCACGACCTCGGTGTCGAGGTAGACCAGTCCGAGCTGGCCGACGTCGTGAGCTCGCACCCGGCGTTGGCGCGGGCTCTGGTCAATCTGCACCGGCGGTACCGGCTGACGACCACACAGCTGGCGGCCGCCACTGAGGACCGCTTCTCCGACGGGAGCGGCAGCGGGTCGATCACCATGCCGCACGAAGAGGTGCGCGACTACTTCTACGAGCGGCAGAACTACCTGCACGAGCTCGACACCGCAGCCGAGGAGCTCACGGTGCGGATGCGCATGCACCGCGCCGACCTGGTTCGCGACCTGTCCGACCGGCTGACGTCGGTGCACGACGTCCGCATCAAGCGAATCGATCTGGGCGACAACGTCCTTCATCGCTTTGACCCAGAGACGCGGACGCTGGAAATCGGCGGACACCTGCCGTCGGGCCAGTACGCATTCAAGCTCGCTGCGGAGTTGGCCTACCTGGAGTACGGGGCGCTCATCGACGGTCTGGTCGCTGAGGGCAGCTTCACCAGCGATGAGTCCCGCAAGCTGGCCAGGCTCGGGCTGGCCAACTACTTCGCCGCCGCGACGGTTCTGCCGTACCGGCAGTTCCACCAAATCGCCGAGAACTTCCGGTACGACGTCGAGCGGCTGTCGGCGTTCTACGCGGTGAGCTACGAGACCATCGCCCACCGGCTGTCCACCCTGCAGCGGCCGTCGATGCGCGGCGTGCCCCTGTCGTTCGTGCGCGTCGACCGCGCCGGCAACATGTCGAAACGCCAGTCCGCCACCGGTTTTCACTTCTCGTCGGCAGGCGGCACGTGCCCGCTGTGGAACGTCTACGAGACGTTCGCCAACCCGGGCAAGATCTTGGTCCAGATCGCTCAGATGCCCGACGGACGCAATTACATGTGGGTGGCACGCACCGTCGAACGGCGCGCATCGCGCTATGGTCAGCCCGGTAAAACCTTCGCGATCGGGCTGGGCTGCGAACTCCGGCATGCCCACCGGCTCGTCTACTCGGAAGGACTGGACTTGTCCGGCGACATCGCCACACCGATCGGCGCGGGCTGCCGGGTCTGCGAGCGCGATAACTGCCCGCAGCGGGCGTTCCCCGCGCTGGGCCGGGCACTCGATCTCGACGAGCACCGCAGCACCGTGTCGCCCTATCTGGTGAAGCACGCATGACCGGCCAGGTCGGTCGTGTTCCGCCCGGGCGCTTCCGCGAACTGGGCCCGATCAACTGGGTGATCGCAAAGCTGGGCGCCCGCACGATTCGCGCGCCAGAGATGCACCTGTTCACGACGCTAGGTCAACGTAGGTTGCTGTTCTGGGCATTCGCGTTCTACGGCGCCCGGCTGCTGCGCGGCCGGTTGCCACAGGTCGATACCGAGTTGGTGATCCTGCGGGTCGCGCACCTGCGCGGTTCCGAGTACGAGTTGCAGCACCACCGCTGGATAGGCCGTCGGCGCGGGCTCGACGACCGGACTCAGGAGTTGATCTTCGCCTGGCCGAACACGTCCGCAAACGCCGGCGGGCTGACCGATCGCCAGCAGACGCTGCTGCGTGCCACCGACGAATTCATCCTCAACCGCACAATCGGCGACGAGGTGTACCAGCAGCTGTCCCATCACCTCGATCGACGTCAGCTGATCGAATTCTGTTTGCTGGCAGGGCAATACGACGGTCTGGCCGCAACGATGTCGGCCTTACAGATTCCGCTGGACCACCCGGGCCATCACAAGTAGGTGTCGGCCAGCACCAACACTGTCAGCAGAACCGGGAGAACCGGCAGCGCGAGCGCGAACGCCGCCACCGTGCGATTCCCCCCGGCCCGCACCCGTCGGCCCCACAGCGTCGCGCCCAGCGCGAAGACCACCGAGACGCCCAACACGATCGGACCCCACACGCCCGCCGTGCTGACAGCGTCACCGATGGAAATCGCGATCAGCCACAGCACATAGCCGGCGAGAACACCGCCGAGCCCGGCCCAAACCGATTCGGCTCGCAACGCTCTCATTTTGGCCATTTCGCCTCCCACTCTGGCAGTCGGCGTCAGAAGTTGATCATGTGGCCGGTCAGGCCGTGGAAGCACTCCTGCAGCGCCTCCGACATCGTCGGGTGGGTATGGACGTTGCGCGCCAATTCGTTTGCGGTCAGGTCCCACTTCTGCGCTAACGTCAGCTCGGGCAGCAACTCGGCCACGTCGTGGCCGACGAGGTGCCCACCCAGCAGTTCGAGGTGCTTGGCATCAGCGACCAGCTTCACGAAGCCACTCGGGTCGCCGACACCGTGCGCTTTGGCGTTGGCCGTGAACGGGAACTTGGCTACCACGACGTCGTAGCCCTCGTCGCGGGCCTGCTGCTCGGTGAGCCCGAAGCTGGCGACGTTCGGCTGACAAAACGTCGCGCGCGGCAACATGCGGTAGTCGCCGAGAGCCAAAGTATCTGCCCCGCCGATGGTTTCGGCCGCCACCACGCCCTGCGCCTCGGCGACGTGGGCCAATTGCAGCAACCCGGTGACATCGCCGATGGCGTAGATGTGGTCGACGTTGGTGAGCATGTAGTCGGTGACCCCGATCGCCTTGCGATCGGTCAGCGCGACGCCGGCCGCCTCGAGTCCGAAGCCGTCGACGTTGGGGGCAAACCCGATGGCCTGCAAGACTTTCTGCGCCTTGAGCTCTTCGGTCTTGCCATCTTTGCTGACGGTCACCGTGACAACCGAGCCGTCGTCGGCGATCGACTCGACCTTGGTGCCGGTGAGGATCTTGACGCCGAGCTTCTTGAACTGCTTCTCGATTTCCCTGGAGGCATCGATATCTTCGTTGGGCAGCGCGCGCGGCAGGAACTCGACGATGGTCACGTCGACGCCGTAGTTCTTCAGCACATAGCCGAACTCGATGCCGATGGCCCCGGCGCCCGCGATGATGATCGACTCGGGCAGCTCTCGGGACAGGATCAGTTCTTCATACGTGACAACGTTTTTCGACAACGAGGTACCGGGGACCAGACGGGTGCTGCTGCCGGTGGCGATGATGATATTGTCGAAGGTGACCGTTTCGGTGCCGCCCTCGTTGAGTTCGACGGCCAGCGAGTGGGGGTCGGTGAACCTGCCGTAGCCGTGGATCTCGGTGATCTTGTTCTTCTTCATCAAGAAATGCACGCCGGCCACCCTGCCGTCGGCCACCTTGCGGCTCCTGTCGAAGGCCACGCCGTAGTCGAAGGTCAGCTCGCCGTTGATGCCGAAGATCTCGGCTTCCTTATTGAAGATGTGCGCGAGTTCGGCATTGCGCAGCAGCGCCTTGGACGGGATGCAGCCGACGTTGAGGCAAACTCCGCCCCAGTATTTCGGCTCGACGACGGCGGTATTCAGTCCCAGCTGCGCGGCGCGGATGGCCGCAACGTATCCACCGGGTCCGGCTCCGAGGACGACAACGTCATAGTGGGTCACGGGACCTACCCTAATGGCCTGACTCTGGCCATCAGGTGGCCAGCCATTCATCGAGCTCGTCGTCATAACGACTGCCGACATGCAGGCTGCGCCCGGGCGCGTTACCGAGCCAGCCGCGGGCGATGAACACGCTGGTGATGGCGGCTGGAAGCGCCCCGGCCAGGTGGATACGACGGTCGGTCCAGTCGACGCAGGAGCGGGCAAAAACCCGCCGACTGGCCCGCACGGCGGCCAGGTCGATATCCAGCCGTTCGACCAGATGTTGCCCGCGGTCGGTGAGCTCGTGGTCGCGGTCATCGAGGTGGCGGATGGCTCCGACGGCCAGCAACCGGTCGCGCAGTTGCACGCCGCGGCGTCCGGCCAGGTGGTCGTAACAGGTGCGGGCCTCCGACAGCGCGCATGCGGCGTGTTGATCCACTACGGCCACCGGGGCCGGCGGCGCAATCTCTGCGATGGCCTCCAACACCGTGGCGACTTCCGGGTCGGCGATCTCGTGGTAGCGGTGTCGGCCCTGCGCGCGGACCCGGATCAACCCTGCCTCGGTCAGGCGGCGCAGATGCACCGAAGCGGTGCCCGGCTGCACGCCGGCTCGCCGCGCCAATTCCCCGGCCGGCAGCGCGCGCCCGCCGGCCAGCGCGGCCAGCATCGCCGAGCGCGCGGGATCCTCGATCAAGGTGGCGATTGGGGTGAGGTTGCGATCAGCCTGCGGCCCGCAGGCCGCGGATTGGCGCGTGTCGCTCACCCCGCCAGCCTTGCACAGCCCTCGTTCGGGTGCTCAGTACGGCAGGACGCCCGCTGCGCAATGTCGTTGGCTGTGTTGGCAGTAGAACTTGCCGTAGACCGGGGCTGCGCCGATGACGGACGCGAACACCGCCGAGATCATCGCGATGGCCAGCGCTGACACCAGCGGCCGGTCGGCCGCCATCGCCAGTATCAGACCCGCGACCGTACTCACTACGACGTAAGCCAGGACGACGAAAACCACCTCGGTCTTGTGCCTAGAAGCGTCATGGCTCCACCAATAGAACAGGCCCGCGCCGATCGCCCCGGCGGGAATCCAGACCGCCAGCAGCATCGAGACGAACTGCCACCACCTGACGTATTGGTACCGGTCGGGCACCGCAATCGACGACGTGGGAATCGACTCGGACGGCGGTGCGTCGGTGTACGCCCCTGGGGTGAGTCCGCCGACCGGCTGGGCCGGCTTCTCGGCGGCGTCCGACCGTCGGTGCCACCATCGACGCCGCCGAGACGGCGGCTCCGGCTCGATGAGTTCGGGCTCGACTTTCTGGTGAATGCCGGTGTCGAAGGCCGGTTTGTACGGCTCGGTCAGCGGCATCGACTCGGTCTCTACGCGTTCGTCGTCAGCCACGGGTCACGACCTCGACCAAGGCGAGCACGACGAACCATCCAGGAGCCAGGGCCACGATGAACGCACCCAGCGCGGTCAGCCACCGGCGCCGGGCCAGCAGGACCACCAGCAGCCCGACGGCGCTGGGGAATCCGACCACCAGTGCAATGGCGACGTCTGGGCGCATGCGCGCGTGCTCCACGGTCAGCGCCGCCGTGCCGCCAAGCAGCCCGGTCGCGACGCCAACCAGCATCGCGCTAGTCAAGACCAAGGGCCGCGGCAGCGGTATCACGGTTAAACGATACTGCCGCGGCCGCCCGCTACGGCTTTAGCGGCGCGGCGCGCCCTGCGGGTACCGGGCACGCGTCGACGGCGGCAGCCACCACCGGAGCGCGCTCCGGCAACCGCTCGCCGTGCTCGTAGTCGGCGCCGGTGATCACCGCAGTAGCACCCAGTTCGGCGTTCTCGGCGTCGTTGAACGCGCGTCCACGTGACAGAAATCGCATCCCCTCGGGTGCTTCCAGGCTGAACCCGCTGCCCCGGCCGGGCACCACGTCGATGACGAGCTGGGTGTGTTTCCACGCCTGGAACTGTGGCCCAGAGATCCACACCGGCACCCCGTCGGCTCCGACGTCGAGCACACCGAGCAGCACGTCGCGGTCACCGATGATGAACTCCCCATCCGGGTAGCACATCGGCGACGACCCGTCGCAGCAACCGCCGGACTGGTGAAACATCAACGGGCCGTGCTGGTCTCGCAGCTGATCGAGCAGCGTGGCCGCGTCGGCGGTGACGACCACCCGGCTGGTCATCAGAAGAATCCTTGCGCCTTCTGCGAATACGACACCAGCAGGTTCTTGGTCTGCTGGTAGTGGTCGAGCATCATCTTGTGGTTTTCCCGGCCGAACCCGGACTGCTTGTAGCCGCCGAACGCGGCGTGCGCGGGATATACGTGGTAGCAGTTCACCCACACCCGGCCGGCCTGGATGTCGCGACCGGCCCGGTAGGCGGTGTTCCCGTCGCGACTCCACACTCCCGCGCCCAGGCCGTAGAGGGTGTCGTTGGCGATCGAGATGGCGTCGTCGTAATCCTTGAACGACGCGACCGAGACCACCGGTCCGAAGATCTCTTCTTGGAAGATCCGCATCTTGTTGGTGCCGGCGAAGATGGTTGGCTGCACGTAGTAGCCACCGGAGAGGTCGCCGCCCAACTCGGCGCGTTCGCCACCGCAAAGAACCCTCGCGCCTTCATCTTTGCCAATCTCGATGTAGGACAATACCTTTTCCAGCTGGTCGTTGGACGCCTGCGAGCCGACCATCGTCTCGGTGTCCAGCGGATCGCCCTGCCGGACCGCCTTGGTGCGGATGGCGGCCAGCTCCAGGAATTCGTCGTAGATGTCGGCCTGCACCAGGCTGCGCGACGGGCAGGTGCACACCTCGCCCTGGTTGAGCGCGAACATGGTGAACCCTTCCAGCGCCTTGTCCTGGAAGTCGTCGTGGGCGGCCATCACATCGTTGAAGAAGATGTTGGGGCTCTTGCCGCCCAGTTCGAGGGTGACCGGGATCAGGTTCTGGCTGGCGTACTGCATGATCAGTCGGCCGGTGGTGGTCTCGCCGGTGAAGGAAACCTTGGCGATCCGATTGCTCGACGCCAGCGGCTTGCCGGCTTCGGCGCCAAACCCGTTGACGACATTGACCACCCCGGGCGGCAGCAGATCGCCGATCAGCGACATCAGGTAGAGCACTGATGCCGGTGTCTGCTCGGCCGGCTTGAGCACCGCGGTATTGCCGGCCGCCAGCGCGGGCGCCAGCTTCCAGGTGGCCATCAGGATGGGGAAATTCCACGGGATGATCTGCCCGACCACGCCCAGCGGCTCGTGGAAGTGGTAGGCGACGGTGTCGTCGTCGATCTGCGACAGCGAGCCCTCCTGGGCCCGGATTGCACTTGCGAAATACCGGAAATGGTCAACGGACAACGGGATGTCGGCGGCCAGCGTCTCGCGGATCGGTTTGCCGTTGTCCCAGACTTCGGCAAGCGCCAGCGAATCCCGGTTAGCTTCGATACGGTCGGCGATCTTGTTCAAGATCGCGGCCCGCTCAGCGGGGGCGGTCTTGCCCCAAGCCTTGGCCGCGCCGTGGGCGGCGTCCAGCGCCTTCTCGACATCGGCGGCGTCCGAGCGCGCCACCTCGCAGAACGGCTGGCCGGTGACCGGCGTCAGGTTTTCGAAGTAGCGGCCGGCGGCTGGCGCCACCCATTCGCCGCCGATGAAGTTGTCGTACCGCGATTCAAAGGACATCAGGGCCCCTGCGGAACCCGGTCGTGCGAAGACGCTCATTTGTCGCCACTCCTCGTCGTTCGACGGTGTTACACAGCTCACACTACCGTCGCGGTAACAATGGCCCCATGGCTGAAGAGTCGAACGACCCCTACCTGTGGCTTGAGGACATCCTCGGTGAGCAGCAGCTGAACTGGGTGCGGGCCCGCAACGATCCGACGGTGGCCCAGTTTGCGGGCGAGGAGTTCGAGCGGATGCGCACCGAAACGCTCGAAGTGCTCGACACCGACGCCCGCATCCCGTACGTGCGCCGCCGCGGCGAATACCTGTACAACTTCTGGCGCGATGCCACCAATCCGCGCGGGCTGTGGCGGCGAACCACATTGGACAGCTACCGCAGCGACGCCACTGAGTGGGACGTGTTGTTGGACTTAGATGAACTGAGTCGAGCTGACAATGAAAACTGGGTCTGGTCCGGTGCCATCGTCATCGAACCCGAATTCACCCGCGCCCTGGTCAACTTGTCGCGTGGCGGGGCGGACGCCGTCGTCGTGCGCGAATTCGACATGCAGACACGCGAATTCGTCGCCGACGGGTTCGAGCTGCCGGAGGCCAAGACGCAGATCGGCTGGGACGATCCGGACACCGTGCTGGTCGGCACCGACTTCGGGCCCGACTCGCTGACCGAATCGGGCTACCCGCGCATCGTCAAGCGGTGGCGTCGCGGTACGCCGCTCGACGACGCGGAACTGCTTTTCGAGGGGGCCCGCACCGATGTCAGCGTCGGCGGGTCCACCGATCGAACACCGGGCTTCGAGCGCACCTTTGTGTCCCGGTCCACCGACTTCTGGAACGGCGAGCGCTACGAACTGCGCGGCTCGGAACTGATCCACATCGACGTTCCCTCCGATGCGAGCAGTATCTCCATTCATCGCGACTGGCTGCTGATCGAACCGCGCACCGACTGGACCTTCGGTACCACCAGCTACTGCGCCGGCTCATTGCTGGCGGCCAACTACGACGAATTCCTCAGCGGGTCACGGGACTTGACGGTGATCTTCGAACCCGACGCGCACACCTGCCTGCATCAGTACGCCTGGACCCGCGACCGGCTGCTGCTCGTCACGCTGGCGGATGTGGCCAGCCGGGTGGAGATCGTCACGCCGGGTAGCTGGAAGCGCGCACCGCTGATCGGAATTCCCGCAGCGACCGAGAGCGTGATCGTCGCCGCCGACGACACCGGCGACGAATTCTTTCTGGACTCCAGCGGCTTCGACAGTCCGTCGCGGCTTCTGCGCGGCACCGGCAATGACCCGCTCGAGCAGATCAGGGCGGCGCCAGGCTTCTTCGACGCCGAAAACCTCACCGTGCACCAGTATTTCGCGACGTCGAAGGACGGCACCGAGATCCCGTATTTCGTCGTCCGATCCGGTGAGATCGATGGGCCCGCCCCCACCCTGCTGTACGGCTACGGCGGGTTCGAGAACTCATACACTCCCGGCTACAGCCCGGTGATGGGCCGACTCTGGTTGGACCGCGGCGGCACCTACGCGCTGGCCAACATCCGCGGCGGCGGTGAGTACGGGCCGCGCTGGCACACCCAGGCGATGCGCGCCGGGCGACATTTGGTAGCCGAAGACTTCGCCGCGGTGGCAACCGATTTGGTCGATCGCGGCATCACTACGGTGCCGCAACTCGGCGCGCAGGGCGGCAGCAACGGCGGACTGTTGGTGGGCATCATGCTGACCAAGTACCCAGAACTGTTCGGCGCGTTGGTGTGCCAAGTCCCGCTGCTGGACATGCACCGCTTCCATCTGCTGCTGGCCGGCGCATCCTGGGTCGCCGAGTACGGCAACCCCGACGACCCGGCCGACTGGGAATTCATTGCCGAATACTCGCCCTACCAGAATGTTTCGGCCGACGCCGACTACCCGCCGGTGCTGATCACCACGTCCACCCGCGACGACCGCGTGCATCCCGGACATGCCCGAAAGATGACGGCGGCGTTGGAAGCCACCGGCCATCGGGTTTGGTACTACGAGAATATCGAAGGCGGCCACGCCGGTGCGGCCGACAATGCGCAGAGCGCGTTCAAGACGGCGCTGGCCTTTGCGTTTCTATGGCGGATGCTGGGTACTTGACAGTGCAAGATACGAGGGTGTGGTGTGGTGCGATGCGATTGCCGTCCAAGCTGTGCGCGACGATCGCCGCCACGGCATTGCTGACCGTACCGGGTTGCTCCAAGGTCATCACCGGTGCCGCCGTCCCGGGTCCTCACGATCCGGTCGCCAAAAGCAGTCCGTGCGAACAGGTTTCAGCGCCCCTGACGCCGATCGATCCAAAGGCCGACGGTGAGCCGCGGCTGCGGATCCCGCAGCCGCCGGGCTGGGAGCGCGCGTCGATGCTCGACTCAGACCTCATCCGCTTCACGATGAGAAACAAAGACCTGGTGGCCAACAACTTCATGCCCACCGCGGTGGTAACCCTGGAGTCCGTGCCAGGTGCGGCCACCAATGACGAAACGATTTTCGACCAGGAACGAGCTGCACTGGTCGACCGCCTTGGCGCCACCGGGTTGCGCACGACGGAGATCACCCTCTGCGGCGACAACGCTGAGCTCGTCGAGTACGACGCCCCGAGCATGGGTCGTATCCCGCCGCGCAAGATCAGGACACTGATGGTGGCAGCTACCTTCGACACCAACACCTACGTCGCGACCGTCACGGTCCAGTCCACCGATCCGGATAACCCCGTGTATGCCCGCGACACCGGGACCGTCCTGGCCGGCTTTCAGATGCTGCCGCCCGACGGCGGCTAGTGAAGCGTCCTCGTTCAATACGGCGCGATACTCATCTGCTCACTTTTTCGAAAAAATTCGGCGAAACGCCGCGGCTAGTCTTTGGTGTGATTAGCCTGAGGAGTACCTTAATTTTCACTGAGACGCAGCAGTAGGGAACCGCGGGAGGGTCGAGATGAACCCGGTGTTGATAGGCGCATTGTCGGTGCTCAGCCCCCTATTTGCGGTAGGAATTTACCAACTGCAGGCGCACCTCGAACGGTGGGATGCCCAACGACACGCCGAGGACTGACGTCAGCCGTCCCCGGGTGGCCCCGAGGCTCTTGACCCCTGAGTCCGAAGCGGCTTCGCTTCGGCTATGCCGACAACCGATTTCGAGACACTGCTGTACACAACGGCGGGGCCCGTCGCGACCATCACGCTGAATCGCCCGGACCAGCTCAACACCATCGTCCCGCCGATGCCCGACGAAATCGAGGCCGCTGTCGGCCTGGCCGAGCGGGACCCGGACATCAAGGTCATCGTGCTGCGCGGTGCCGGCCGGGCGTTCTGTGCCGGCTACGACTTCGGCGAGGGCTTCCAGCAGTGGGACGACTACATGAACACCGACGGCCAGTGGGACCCGGGCAAGGATTTCGCGATGGTTACCGCCCCGGTTGGACCGCATCAGAAGTTCATGGCGATCTGGCGGGCCACCAAACCGGTGATCGCCCAGCTACACGGCTGGTGCGTCGGCGGGGGTAGCGACTACGCGCTATGCGCCGACATCGTCATCGCCAGCGACGACGCCGTCATTGGCACCCCGTACAGCCGGATGTGGGGCGCGTACCTGACCGGGATGTGGATGTACCGGTTGAGCCTTGCCAAGGCGAAGTGGCACGCCCTGACCGGTCGGCCGCTGACCGGCGTGCAGGCCGCCGAGATCGAGCTGATCAACGAGTCGGTGCCGTTCGAGCGGCTCGAGGCGCGCGTCGCCGAGATCGCCGCCGAACTGGCGCGGATCCCGGTGTCGCAGCTGCGGGCGCAGAAGCTGATCGTCAATCAGGCCTACGAGAACATGGGCCTGGCCTCCACCCAGCTGCTGGGCGGCATCATTGACGGCCTGATGCGCAACACCCCCGAGGCGCTCGACTTCATCCGCATCGCGCAAACCCAGGGTGCACGGGCCGCGGTCGAGCGCCGCGACGGGCCGTTCGG
>DATAZN010000093.1:0-3617 GCA_036272035.1 Mycobacterium sp.
GGATGAACACATCGGGGTCGTCGATGTGGGCGGCCATCCGGATGCGATCGCCGAGGATGGCGCCGCCGCTGTAGGGCGATGACGGGTCCACCGCCAGGACCGCGACTCGCATGCCTCGTTCGCGGTAGCCGCCAACCAGGACGGCGATCGTCGTCGACTTTCCTGCGCCCGGAGGACCGGTAATGCCGACAACCCGGGCGGAGGCTGTGTCCAGAGCTGCCAGCACCTCGTCGCGACGATCGCCCTCGATCAGGCTCAGTAGGCGACCCGTCGCTCGGGTAGAGCCACTCAGCGCTGCCTGGATGAGATCCGCGACATTCATATGTGACCCCCTTTTCCGGCCGTATCGCTCATAACCGAACGGTGGTTGGTACTGCAACTCGACAGCGATCTCAAACTGAGAGATTAGCTCCGCCGTGCTCATCGAGACGTGGCGGTGCGCCGTAATCGGGTTCATACCCGTCGATCCGAATTGGACTTCGGATCAACTGAAATGCGCCCGCGGCAACGATCACCTCAGGGTTGGCGGCGAGGGCTTCGGGCAGCGTTCGGACGGCAGCGACGGGCACGCCTAGCGGACGCAGCCGCGCTTCCCAGTTCGCGGCGGTATCGGTAACCAGAGCGCTGGCCACTGATCCGAGAACCTCGTCGCGCCTTGCGGCCCGCTCCCTCATCGTCGCCGGCCCCGCGATGTTGGCCTCGGCGGCGAATAGCCGCCAGAATTTGTCGTGGGTGATGAACAGTGCCAGGAATCCGTCCGCAGTCGAAAAGAGCTGAGCTGGGACATAATACGAGTGTGCACCCATCGGCAACCGTCGCGGCTCGATGCTGTCGTTGAGGTACGCCGACGCGCGATAGTTCAGCTGGGACAGCATCACATCACGCAGTGATACCTCGACCTGCCCCCCGCGGCCGGAGACGATCTGAGCCAGCAGTCCAAGGGCAGCAGTAAGTCCGGCGGAATTGTCGGCGGCAGAATATCCCGGCAAGGTCGGTGGTCCAAGCGGCTCGCCGGTTAGCGCGGCGACGCCGGTGGTCGCCTGGATGACGTAGTCGAATGCCGGATCATCACCCGCTTCCAGACCAAAACCAGTGAGCGCCACACAGACAATCCGCTCATTCCACCGCCGCAACGCTTCGTAGGTGAGGCCGTATCGCCGGATGGCGGATGGTTTCAAATTCGCCAGCAGCGCATGCGATCCGGAAATGAGTTCACCGAGCTCGAGCTGGCCCGTCTCGGATGTCAGGTCAACGCAAATGCTGCGCTTGCCTCGGTTGAGGCTGGCGAAATATGAATCCCCAACCTGCCGCGAGATGTCACCGTCCGGTGGTTCGATCTTGATGACCTCGGCCCCAAGATCGGCCAGCATCATCGTGGCGTATGGCCCGGCCAACATGTGACCGATTTCAAGGATCCGGATGCCGGCGAGGGGGCCCGTGGACCGAGTCTTTGTCGGTCCGGTCACCGAAGGACCTGGGGTATCAACTTGCGCTTGCAGTCGGCACTCTCCGCACCGATCATCACGCCGAGCCGCATTAGTCTTCTCCCCCGGCTTCCGTCAGGGCGTGTACGTCGCGGACCAAGGTATCCAGTGGCGTACCGGTCGGAAACACCGCTGCTGCGCCGGCATCCAACAACTTCTGCACGTCGGCCTGCGGGATGGTGCCGCCGACGACCACCGCGATGTCGCCGGCGTCCGCGGCCCGCAGCGCATCGACGGTGCGGGCGGTCAGGGCCACATGGGCGCCGGACAGGATCGAAAGCCCGACAAGTTTGACGTCCTCCTGCAGCGCGATCGAAACGATGTCCTCGATGCGTTGGCGAATTCCGGTGTAGATGACCTCGAATCCGGCGTCGCGCAGCGTGCGCGCGACGATCTTTGCGCCGCGGTCGTGTCCGTCCAGACCGGGTTTCGCCACCAAGACGCGAGCCCCCATCAGAACACTACCGGTTGCTGGAATTCGCCCCATACCGCTTTGAGCGTGGTCACCAACTCTCCGACGGAGCAATACGCATTGGCGCAGTCGATGAGGCGGGGCATCAGATTGTCGGCGCCCTCGGCCGAACGCGAGAGTGCGGCAAGCGTTTCCTTGACGGCGACCGAGTCACGCTCGGCTTTGATCTTCGCCAGACGCTTCACTTGCAGATCGCGACCCTCCGCGTTCAGTTCGTAGGTGTCGATGTCAGGCGACGGCTCGTCGGTGACGAATTTATTAACGCCGACCACGGGGCGTTCGCCCGACTCGATCTCTTTGTGAATCTTGAAGGCTTCGTCGGCGATCAGTCCCTGCAGGTAGCCGTCCTCGATGGAGCGCACCATGCCGCCGTGCTTTTCGAGGTCATCCATGATTTCGACGATCTTCGCTTCGGTGGCATCGGTCAGTGCCTCCACGAAGTAGGAGCCTCCGAGCGGATCGGCCACCTTGGCCACTCCGGTTTCGTAGGCGAGGATCTGCTGGGTGCGCAGCGCCAGCGTCGCGGATTCCTCGCTGGGAAGGGCGAACGGCTCGTCCCACGCCGCGGTGAACATCGACTGGACGCCGCCCAGCACCGCGGCCAGCGACTCGTAGGCGACGCGCACCAAATTGTTTTGCGCCTGAGGCGCGTACAGCGACGCGCCGCCCGCGACGCAGCCGAAGCGGAACATCGACGCCTTATCGGTGGTGGCGCCGTAGCGCTCGCGCACGATGGTCGCCCAGCGGCGGCGGCCTGCCCGATACTTCGCAATCTCCTCGAAGAAGTCGCCGTGGGTATAGAAGAAGAACGAGATCTGCGGCGCGAACTTGTCGATGGTCATCCGACCGCGTTCGACGACTGTGTCGCAGTAGGTGACGCCGTCTGCCAACGTGAAGGCCATCTCCTGGACGGCGTTGGCGCCGGCGTCGCGAAAATGGGCGCCCGCCACGGAAATCGCGTTGAACCTCGGCACCTCGGCTGCGCAGAACTCGATGGTGTCCGCGATCAGCCGCAGTGACGGCTCCGGCGGCCAGATCCAGGTACCGCGCGACGCGTATTCCTTGAGGATATCGTTTTGAATTGTGCCAGTGAGCTTCTGGCGGGGCACGCCCTTCCTCTCCGCGGCGGCGACGTAGAACGCCAGCAGGATGGCTGCGGTGCCGTTGATGGTGAAGCTGGTGCTGATCTTGTCCAGCGGGATGCCGTCGAAGAGCACCTCGACATCGGCGAGCGTGTCGATGGCGACACCGACGCGGCCGACCTCCTCGCCGTACTCCGCGTCATCGGAGTCGTACCCGCACTGGGTCGGCAGGTCCAGCGCGACCGAGAGCCCGGTGCCGCCCTGGCCCAAGAGGTACCGATACCGCTTGTTGGACTCCTGGGCGGTGCCGAATCCCGAATACTGGCGGAACGTCCAGGTTTTGCCCCGGTAGCCGGACGCGAAGTTGCCGCGGGTGAACGGGTACTCCCCGGGCGGCGGCGGGTCTGGCGCGCAGTCACCGGGTCCGTACACGGGCTCCAACGGAATGCCCGATGGGGTCTGCACGACGTCACTCATCGGCGCTGGCCGCGACGGTCAACGTCTGGTTCTGGATCGCAAACTTCTGAATAAAGTCCCGGCCAGACTCACGCGTCATGGTGCTCGATCAACTTCGTCAAA
>DATAZN010000094.1:0-7887 GCA_036272035.1 Mycobacterium sp.
GGAGCCGACAGGGACCGATTCGAGCACTCCCGTGACCACACAAACCGAACACCCGACGACCACCGCGCGCGACACCGTGAAGCTGACCCGCTGGGTGGCCACCATCGCCGGGTTGATTGGATTCGTGCTGTCGGTGGCCACACCGCTGCTGCCGGTCGTGCAGACCACGGCGAACCTCAACTGGCCGCAGCAAGGTCAGCTGAAAAGTGTTACCGCGCCGCTAATTTCGCTGACGCCGGTCGACTTCCACGCCACCATCCCGTGCGAGGTGGTGCGGGACATGCCGCCGAGCGGCGGGGTGGTGCTGGGCACCGCACCGCGAAAGGGCAAGGACGCCAACCTCAACGCGCTGTTCGTCGTAGTCAACAGGCAGCGGGTAGACGTCACCGACCGCAACGTGGTGATCCTGTCGGTGCCACGCGACCAGGTGGCGTCGCCGCAGTGTCAACTCATCGACATCACCTCGACGCTGGCCGGCACGTACGCCACCTTCGTCGGCCTCAAGGATCCGGGTGGCGCCGAGTTGCGCAGCGGCTACCCTGACCCCAATCTGCGTCCGCAGATCGTCGGGGTGTTCACTGATCTGATTGGACCCGCGCCGCCGGGGCTGCAGATGTCGGCGACAATCGACACCCGGTTCTCCACCACCCCAACCACTTTGAAGCTGTTCGCGATGGTCGGCGCGATCCTGGCGACGATCGTTGCGCTGATCGCGCTGTGGCGCCTGGACCAGCTTGACGGCCACCGGATGCGCCGGCTCATCCCGGCCAACTGGCAAACGTTCACCCTCGCCGACGCGACGATCATCTCCGGGTTCGTGCTGTGGTGGGTGATCGGGGCGAACTCGTCGGACGACGGCTACATCCTGGGCATGGCCCGCGTCGCCGACCACGCCGGCTACATGTCCAACTACTTTCGCTGGTTCGGCAGCCCGGAGGACCCGTTCGGCTGGTACTACAACCTGCTGGCGCTGATGACTCACGTCAGCGACTCGAGTCTGTGGATGCGGTTGCCCGACTTGGTCGCCGGATTGGTGTGCTGGCTGCTGCTGTCGCGTGAGGTGCTGCCCCGGCTGGGGCCCGCGGTGACAAAGAGCAAACCCGCCAACTGGGCCGCCGGCCTGGTGCTGCTGACCGCGTGGATGCCGTTCGACAATGGCCTTCGGCCTGAGCCCATCATCGCGGTCGGTTCGCTGATCACCTACGTGCTGATCGAGCGGTCGATGCGCTACAGCCGGATGACGCCCGCGGCGCTGGCGGTGGTGACCGCGGCGTTCACCCTGGGCGTGCAGCCGACCGGCCTGATCGCGGTGGCCGCGTTGGTGGCCGGTGGCCGTCCGATCCTGCGAATCCTGGTGCGCCGTCATCGGGTGGTCGGCACCTGGCCGTTGGTGGCGCCGATGCTGGCCGCAGGCACAGTGATCCTGACCGTGGTGTTCGCCGACCAGACGCTGTCAACGGTGTTGGAAGCCACCAGGATTCGCACCGCGATCGGCCCGAGCCAGGCCTGGTACACCGAGAACCTACGCTATTACTACCTGTTCCTGCCCACCGTCGACGGTTCGCTGTCGCGCCGGTTCGGCTTCCTGATCACCGCCCTGTGCCTGTTCACCGCGGTATTCATCATGTTGCGCCGCAAGCGGGTTCCGGGTGTGGCCCGAGGGCCGGCCTGGCGGCTGATGGGCGTCATCTTCGGCACGATGTTCTTCCTGATGTTCACCCCGACCAAGTGGGTGCACCACTTCGGGCTGTTCGCCGCGGTGGGCGCGGCGATGGCCGCGCTGACGACGGCGCTGGTGTCCCCGGCGGTGTTGCGCTGGTCGCGCAACCGGATGGCGTTCCTGGCCGCGGTGATGTTCGTGGTGGCGCTGTGCTTCGCCACCACCAACGGCTGGTGGTACGTGTCCAGCTACGGTGTGCCGTTCAACGCCGCGACGCCGAAGATTGCCGGAATCAGCGTCAGCACAGTCCTTTTTGCGTTGTTCGTGTTGATGGCCCTGTACGCCGCCTGGCTGCACTTCGCTTCCCGTGACCATGGGCAGGGCGCACTGGCGCGCGCACTGACCGCTGCGCCTATCCCGCTGGCCGCCGGCTTCATGGCGTTGGTGTTCATCGCCTCGATGGTGATCGGCATCGTCCGGCAGTACCCGACCTTTTCCAACGGCTCGTCCAACATCCGTGCCTTCGCCGGTGGCTGCGGCCTGGCCGACGACGTCCTCGTCGAACCGGACACCAACGCGGGCTTTATGGCGGCGCTGCCGGGCGACTCAGGCTCGCTCGGACCGCTGGGCGGTACGAACCCGGTTGGCTTCAGCCCCAACGGAATACCGGACCACACCGTCGCCGAGGCGGTGGTGATGCACCCAAACCAGCCCGGCACCGACTACGACTGGGATGCGCCGGCCAAGCTGAAAACCGCCGGTACCAACGGCTCGACGGTGCCACTGCCGTATGGCCTTGACCCGCAACGGGTTCCGGTGCTTGGTAGCTACACCACCGGTTCGCAGCAGCAGAGCAAGCTAGCCTCGGCGTGGTATCAGCTGCCGCCCGCAGACGACGGCCATCCGCTGGTGGTGGTGACCGCCGCGGGCAAGATCGCCGGCAACAGCGTGCTGCATCACCACACCGACGGGCAGACCGTGGTGCTGGAGTACGGCAGGCGCGCACCGAACGGCGACGTGCTGCCGGCCGGGCGATTGGTGCCCGACGATCTGTACGGCGAGCAGCCGAAGGCGTGGCGTAACCTGCGCTACCCCCGATCCGGGATCCCCGCCGACGCCACCGCGGTCCGGGTGGTGGCCGAGGACTTGTCGCTGACGCCGGAGGACTGGGTCGCGGTCACGCCCCCGCGGGTACCCGAACTGCGCTCAGTGCAGGAGTATGTCGGGTCGACGCAGCCGGTACTGCTGGACTGGGCGGTCGGGTTGGCCTTCCCGTGCCAGCAGCCGATGCTGCACTCCAACGGCGTCACCGACATCCCGAAGTTCCGCATCACGCCGGATTACATGGCGAAGAAGATGGACACCGACACCTGGGAGGACGGCGTCAACGGCGGCCTGCTGGGTATCACCGACCTGCTGCTGCGCGCCCACGTGATGGCCACCTATCTGTCCCACGACTGGGCCCGCGACTGGGGCTCGCTGCGCAAGTTCGACACGCTCGTCGATGCTCCGCCCGCCGAGCTGGATCTCGGCACAGCCACCCACTTCGGGTGGTGGTCGCCGGGCAAGATCAGGATCAAGCCGTAGCTCGGCGACGATGCGGGACGTGAGCTGCGTCACGTTCGGATCCTGCCGGCGACGGGTATGGCATGAGTTATCCCTATCCCCGAGCGAAAGGAGCGACCGTGAGCAGCGGACCCGAAGCGGCCATCAAGGGCATCGTCGAGGACGTCAAAGGTAAGGCGAAAGAGATCGTCGGGATCGTGGTCAACCACGAGGATCTGCGCAAAGAGGGCCGTGCGCAGCAGGAGAAGGCCCAAGCCCAGCGCGACGTGGCCAAGAAAGAAGCTGAGGCAACCTCCGCGCGTGCCGCGGAGAAGGCGGCCGAGGCTCGTCAGAAGTCGACGCGCTAAGACGTAACTAGGCTGGGCGGCAACGGCTTTCGCTGTTGCCGCCCAGTTTCGTTTATGGACTTACGGTAGTAAGACGATCCGTTCGGTGCCGTCGATGTCCTGCCACGCCGACGTCACATCACGCAGCGGGACTCCTCGCGCGTCGATGCGGAGCGCGCCGCTGGTGATCGCCTCGGCGATCGCGGGCAATTCGGCCAGGATGTCGCGAGTGGAGACCGAACCCTGTCCGCTACCTACTATCTGCAGCGGCAACGCTCGCAGCGCAGCGGACGGGATTTCGGCAGTCGCGCCGGCGACCGAGCCGATCTCGATCCAGGTCAGCGGTTGATGGTCGTTGCTGCGATGGGTGGCGATCGCGACCATCGCATCGGCGGTAGCCGGTCCCCACAAATAGTCGATAACGACGTCGACATCGGCGGCAGCCGCGGCGAGCTTCGCGCTGTCGCCTAGGGACACGACGGTATCTGCGCCGAGCTCTGGCAGGCCCGCCAGCCGCTCCGGGTTGCGGCCAGCCGCGACGACCCGGCCCGCGCCAAGCTGTTTGGCGACCTGCACGGCCATCTGCCCGGAACTACCGGTAGCGCCGAGAACCAGCACGGACTGGCCGGCCTGAAAGCCGTTCCGGCGCCGCAGCGCAACCCACGATGACATAGCCGGGTTCATCGCCGCCGCCACCTGCACAGGGTCAGAGCCGGCGGGCAATTCGAAGCTCTGGCGCAGGTCGATGACGGTCTGCTCGGCCATCGCGCCGGACGTGGTGTCACCCAGTGCGAAGTAACGCAACGTCCCGTCGGGAAGGCGTGCCACCCCGTCGACGCCGGGGACCAGCGGCAACTCGCCGGTGCTGGTGTAGTGCGAGCCGTCCGCCTGCGAGCGGACCCGGCGATGCAGTCCGGAAGCGATCACGTCGACCAGCACCTGGTCCGAACCGGCTGGTACCGGGCTCGGGAATTTCAGGTAAGCCGGCGATGCGTCGAATGAGGTGACAACCGCTGCGTACATGGCGGCCCTTCCGCGGCTGGATACCTAGTTCGTAATGCCACTTAAATAATAGTTGGTAATACGAACTACTGCAAGCGGCGTTGGTTCAGCGCGACCGATGCCGGGTAGACCACGGTGAGGAGGTGACCATGCGCGCTGAAGAAGGCGACGAATCCATCGACGAACTGGCCGACGAGGCCGCCAAGGCGAAGAAGGAACTCCGGGAGTCCACCGATACGGGCGAGAAGGTGCAGAGGCAGGAAGGGCGCGCCGGCAAGTAGCAGTAGCTGCCATCGCCGTGTCCCACGTCACACCACGGTGCCTCATGTAAGGCATCTCTCCTAGTTAACGCGGTTTTTCTGCTGTGCGGGCGAGGATGATTGACAAAATGTCAATTACGATTTCCGCCCTAGCGCGTTGTGCAGTACCGGTTGTTATCGCGCTCGCGGGCTCGACCGCTCCGGCGGCCGCCGAAGGCGGGACCGTGGTTCCCATGCGAAGCATCCTGCGGGCGTGTGACTTCAGTCCGATCCCCGATCTCTCGTCGACGAACAGTGGCACGGCGTCCGCGGTCATCCACGTCAACGGCGGCACCGTCACTGCCGATGTGCACCTCGCCGAGCCGGGCCAGCCCGGCACCCACTACGACGTCAGCCTGATCCAGGTACCTCGGGCGTCGACTGCACCGTGCGACGTTCCCGGGCCCGGCGTCGCGGTGGCCGGTCTCGACAGCGACGGCGCGGGAATCGCGAACACCACGGTGCGCGACGGCCTTCGCTCCGGCACGACCGGGGTCTGGGTGTTCATCCGACGGGCGAGCGCAAAATCGCAGAGCCCGGCCGAGTTCTACACGTCCGACTTCCCCGTGCAGGTCTAAATCGGCGTCAGGCCGTGCTTGCGGTTCGTACGCCAACTAATCTGCTTATCGCGCAAGAGGTTCAACGACTTACGCAGTAGCAGCCTGGTCTCGTGCGGTTGAATGACTCCGTCGATGTAGCCCCGCTCAGCGGCGATCCACGGGATCGCCATGTTCAGTTTGTAGCCCTCGATGAAGTCTTTCTTGATCTGCTGCGCCTCGGGGGTGGTCGGGTCGGGGAACCGCTTCATCAGCAGCTGCGCCGCGCCGTCGGCCCCGATCACCGCGATGCGCGCGGTGGGCCAGGCGAAGTTGAGGTCGGCGGTCAGCTGCTTGGACCCCATCACCGCGTACGCGCCGCCGTAGGACTTGCGGATCGTGATGGTCACCTTCGGTACGTCAGCCTCGACGACGGCGTTGAGGAACCGGCCGCCGCGCTTGATGATGCCACCCTTCTCCTGCTCCACGCCCGGCAGGAAGCCCGGGGTGTCGACGACGAAAACCAGTGGCAGATTGTAGGAGTCGCAGAACCGGATGAAGCCGGCCGCTTTGTCTGAAGCCTCGTTGTCGATCGCCCCCGCCAGGTACATCGGCTGGTTGGCGATCACCCCAAGGGGACGGCCGTCGACCCGGGCGAACGCCGTGATGATCGCCTGGCCACGCTGTGCGCCGACGTCGAAGACGTCACCGTCGTCGAAGATGCGCAACAGAATCTCGTGCATGTCGTAGGCCGCGTTGTCGCTGTCGGGCACGATGGTGTCCAACTCGAGGTCGGCCGGTGTGATCTCCGGTTCCAGTCCGGGGTTGACGACCGGTGCGTCGTCGAACGTGTTGGGCGGCAGGAAACTCAGGTAGTCGCGCACGTACTGAAACGCCGCAGCCTCGTCCTCGACGACCTGGTGGATGTTCCCGTAGCGGGCCTGCGCGTCGGCGCCGCCCAGCTCATCCATGCTGACGTCCTCGCCGGTGACGTCCTTGATGACGTCCGGGCCGGTGACGAACATGTAGCCCTGGTCGCGAACCGCTACCACGAGATCGGTCTGAATCGGTGAATAGACCGCTCCCCCAGCGCATTTTCCCAAGATGATGGAAATCTCGGGCACCAGTCCGCGCAGCAACTCGTGCCGGCGGCCCAGCTCGGCGTACCAGGCCAGCGATGTGGCCGCATCCTGGATGCGTGCCCCGGCGGAGTCGTTGATGCCGATGATCGGGCAACCGACCATGGCTACCCACTCCATCAGCTTGGCCACCTTGCGGCCGAACATCTCGCCCACCGAGCCCTGGAACACCGTCTGATCGTGACTGAAGACCGCGACCGGCCGGCCGTTGATCCGGCCGTGTCCGGTGACCACGCCGTCGCCGTAGAGCGCACCCGGGTCGCCCGGCGTGCGCGCCAAGGCCCCGATCTCCAGGAAGCTGCCGGGGTCGACCAGCGCGTGAATGCGGGCGCGGGCGCTCGGGATTCCCTTTTTGTCGCGCCGCGCGATCGCCTTCGGATCACCGGGTTCTTTGGCAGTCTCCAACCTTTCGCGCAGATCGGCCAGCAACTCAGCGGTGGTCTTGGTGGTCACTTAGGCTTCTTTCTGCTCGGCGTGAATCTTGTTGAGCGCCTGGGTCATGTGCGCACCGACTTTGGCTATGATCGGCTCGTCGATGGCCTGGATGTGCTCGCCACCGATCGGCACGACCTCCAAGTCCGCGACGTAGTCGCCCCAGCCGCCGTCGGGCTTGCGGATCGCGTAGGCGGGCTCGAAGGTGATCGCGTCGTCGTGATAGCGGTCGGCCATGTAGAGCGTGACGTGGCCGCCGTACGGCCGGTATTCGGCGGTGTCGATCGCCCGCTGGTCCAGATACGACGTGCGCTGGTGCTCGATGATCCCGCCGGGGATCTGCACACCGGCCTGCTGAACGGCTTCCAGCACGAATTTGACCTGTCCCTCGTCATCGAGCTGTTCGAGGTGCTCGTAAGGGATTTCGGGAACCTCGACGTTGAAGGTCCGCTCGGCGAAGCGCGCGTAGCGGTCCCAACGCTTGCGGGTCTCCTCCTTGGTCTGCAGGATCGGCTCGCCGGGCATCACCGCGTCGATCAGCCCGACGAACGCCACGTCGCAGCCCTGCTGCTTGAGCCCGATCGCGCAGGCGTAGGCCAATGCACCGCCGAGCGACCAGCCGGCCAGGATGAACGGCCCGTTGCCACCCAGCTCGCGCAGCTTCGGAACGTATTGTGCGGCACGCTCTTCGATGCTTCCCTCGACCCGCTCGAAGCCGTACATCGGGATGTCGGCCGGCAGACGGTTCAGCAGCGGTTCGTAGACCACCGTCGAGCCGCCCGCGGGGTGGAACACGAAAACCGCTGGCTTGGTAGAGCCTTCGGGCCTGGCCCGAAGCGTGCGGACGAAGCCGTCGACCTGGCCGGCCTCCAGGAATTCGCGCACGGTGGTCGCGAGCTGCTCGATGGTTTCGGCCGCCTTGACGTC
>DATAZN010000095.1:0-13634 GCA_036272035.1 Mycobacterium sp.
GGCCTGGGGGCGACGGGCGCGACGTTCACCACGCTTGAGACCGTTGCCCAACAGCTACAAACCGACCCGTCGCTGACCAACCTCTCCGAGGGTCTGGCCACCGTCCTGAACGCCTACCTCAACGGTACGGACAACGTCAGCCTGCTGGACGGCGCGATCACCATCCCGCTCTACAACGGCCTGCTGGCCCCAGAAACATCCGCGAACATCGACATCAACCTGACCAGCCTGATCGACGCGCTGGGCCTGGGCAACACGCCTCTGACCGACTTGGACCTTAGCAGCTTGTTGAGTCAACTTGGGCTGGGTGACCTCAACCTGGGCTCGTTGTTCAGCGACCTGGGGCTCAGTGACCAGGGCCTGGGCACAGTGCTTGCCAACGCCACAAACCCCGTGACCACGCTGAGCGGTTTGTTGAACCTGCTCGGCCTCAATGGCCTGGGTACCGGTGATGGGATCACCCTGGGCTTGACGAACATCTTGCAGGGCTTGGGACTCGATACCAACGTGGACTTGGACAACCTGTCGCTCAACAGCATCTTGAGTGCCTTCGGCATCGATCCGACCCAGCTTTTGTCGGCGGACAGCCTGCTCGGTGTGTTGGGTCTTGACTCAAGTAACCCGGTGCCGGTGGACTCGCTGCTGAGTGCCTTGGGTCTTACCTCGACTACTCCAGTGTCTCTGGACACGCTGCTGGGCGCGGCGGGTCTCGGCTCGACCCTTGTGTCGCCGAACGACCTGCTGGGTGCGTTGGGTGTCAGCGGCTTGGGTGATGCTGTGACCTCGAGCACGCTGCTGAGTGCGTTGGGTCTTACCTCGAGCAGCTCAATATCGCTGGATACGCTACTGAGCGCGGCGGGCCTCGACTCGAGCAACCCTGTTCCGGTGGACTCACTGCTGGGTGCGTTGGGTCTTGACACGGGCAACTCCGTTCTGGCGGACACCCTGCTGAATGCAATCGGTCTCCCCGACTTGGACACCTCCTTGCCCCTGACGCTGGCCAATGCGCTGGACGGGGTGCTCGGCGCGTTCGGCGTATCAACCAGCGGAGCTGTAGGGGTTGCGCTCACCGGTCTGCTTAATGCAATCACGCTAATCGGAGGACCGACCCTGAGCCCGACCCTCGGCAGTCTGCTGAGCGCCCTGGGCATCACGTCGAGCCCCGACGTGAATCTGGGCACCCTGTTGGGTGACCTGGGTCTGACGGGCACTAGCCCGACGATCAGCACCCTGCTGAGCGATCTGGGTCTGACGTCGAATGCGACGCTCGGCAGCCTGCTGGATGCTGTAGGTGTGCCGCCGGGTGGCCTGGACCTCGGTGACCTGCTGAGCAATCTGGGTCTGTCCGGCAATGACCTGTCGGTCGGCGACCTGCTGAACGCACTGGGTCTGTCGTCGGGGACCCTGACGATCGGTGGCCTGCTGGATGATCTGGGACTGACAAACACCTTGACGGTCGGTGGTCTGCTGGGTGATCTGGGTCTGTCGGGCAATGGTCTGAGTCTCGGCGATCTGCTCGGTGATCTGGGTATCGCGCCGGGCGACAACCTCAGCCTCGGTGTGTTGCTGGGCGACCTGGGATTCGCCCCGGAAACCGGTGATCTGACGCTGGGTGGCCTGCTGAGCGACCTGGGTAACCCCTTCGGTGCCCTGAGCATCACCGACCTGTTGAACGGCTTGAACCTGGGTGACCTGCTCAACGACCTCGGCCTTTCCAACCTGCCGCTGGACCTGTCCAACTTGGGCGACCTTTCCGGGCTCAATTTGGGCGATCTGCTCGGCGATCTGGGTCTGGGCGATCTGGCCAGCGTCAGCGTGGACCCGCTCGGTGGCTTCGACACCCTGCTGGTGGACGTCGTGCCAGGACAGATCCTCGCCGCGCTGGGCATGTAGGGGTCAGGCGTAGGACTCCACCGGCGGGCAGGAGCAGACCAGGTTTCGGTCGCCGTAGGCACCGTCGATGCGGCGCACCGGCGGCCACACCTTGGGCCGGAAGCCCTTGCCGAGCGGGTAGGCGGCGACCTCGCGTGTGTACGGGTGTTCCCACTTGTCCACGACCAGGCATTCGGCGGTATGTGGCGCGCCGCGCAGCGGATTGTCGTCGACCGGCCACTCCCCGGCGCCGACCTTGTCGACCTCGCCGCGGATGGCGATCATCGCGTCGCAGAACGCGTCGATTTCGGCCAGGCTCTCGCTCTCGGTGGGCTCGACCATCAGTGTGCCGGCAACCGGGAAGCTCATGGTCGGCGCGTGAAAGCCGTAGTCCGCCAAGCGTTTTGCGACATCGTCGACGGTCACACCGGTCGACTTGGTGATCGGTCGCAGGTCCAGGATGCACTCGTGGGCGACCATGCCGTTCTCGCCGGTGTACAGCACCGGGTAGTACTCGTCGAGCCGGCGGGAGATGTAGTTGGCTGAGGCGATCGCGGTCAGTGACGCGGCCCGCAGACCGTTCGCGCCCATCATCCGGATGTAGGCCCAGCTGATCGGCAGGATGGACGCCGACCCGTAGGGCGCCGACGACACCGGCGGACCGGCCGGCAGCTCGGGTGCGAGCGCGTGGCCGGGCAGGAACTGCGCCAGATGCGAGCGCACCGCCACCGGCCCGACCCCCGGACCACCGCCGCCATGCGGGATGCAGAACGTCTTGTGCAGGTTCAGGTGGCTGACGTCGCCACCGAACTTGCCGGGCCGGGCCAACCCGACCAGCGCGTTGAGGTTGGCGCCGTCGATGTAGACCTGGCCGCCGGCGTCGTGCACGGCCGCGCAGACCTCAGCGACGTCGTGCTCGTACACCCCGTGTGTCGACGGGTAGGTAATCATCAGCGTCGACAACCGGTCGGCGTGCCCAGTGATCTTGGCGCGCAGGTCGTCGAGGTCGACGTCACCGTTGGACCGGCAGGCCACCACAACCACCCGCATACCGGCCAGCGCCGCGGAGGCGGCGTTGGTGCCGTGCGCGCTGGACGGGATCAGGCAGATCTTGCGGTCCGACTCGCCCAGGCTGGCGTGGTAGGCGTGGATCGCCAGCAGCCCGGCGTACTCGCCCTGCGATCCGGCGTTCGGTTGCAGCGACACCGCGTCGTAGCCGGTCATCTGCACCAGCCAAGTCTCCAAATCGGCGATCAGCTTGCGCAGACCCTGGGTGTCGGAGGCCGGCCCGAATGGGTGCTGACGCGCGAACTCCGGCCAGGTGATGGATTCCATTTCGGCCGCGGCGTTGAGCTTCATCGTGCACGAACCGAGCGGAATCATGCTGCGGTCCAACGCAAGATCCTTATCGGCAAGCGTGCGCAGGTACCGCATCATCGACGTCTCGGTGCGGTAGCGGGTGAACGCCGGATGGGTCAGGAATTCCGAGGTCCGGTCCACGATCCCCGCGCAGACAGGCTCGGCCGCCGTGACACCGAACGCGTCCAGCACCGCCGCCACATGGGCGTCCGTGGTCACCTCGTCACAGGTCACCGACACGTGGTCGTCGTCCACCCGCCACAGGTTGATGTTGTTGGCTTTGGCCGCCGCGATCACCTCGTCGGCGCGGCCGGGAATCCGGGCCAAGACGGTGTCAAAGTACTTGTCGTGCACCAACGCATCGCCGAGGGCGGCGGCGATCGTCTCGGCGTGACCGTGCACCCGACGCGCGATGCCGGCCAGTCCGTCGGCGCCGTGGTAGCTCGCGTACATCGCGGCCATCACCGCCAGCAGCACCTGAGCGGTGCAGATGTTGCTGGTCGCCTTGTCGCGACGGATGTGCTGCTCGCGGGTCTGCAGTGCCAGCCGATAAGCGGGTGAGCCGTCGGCGTCCTGGGAGACGCCGACCAGCCGGCCCGGCAGCTGGCGAGCGTGCTGAGCGTGCACCACCAGGTATCCGGCGTGTGGGCCGCCGAATCCCATTGGCACACCGAAACGTTGAGTGTTGCCGAACGCTACGTCGGCGCCGATCTCTCCCGGCGGCGTGATCAGCGTCAGCGCCAGCAGGTCAGCGCCGACGGCCACCAGCGCGCCGCGGTCGTGCGCCTCCGAGACCAGCGCCGACCAGTCGGTGACCCGGCCGCTGGCACCCGGCAATTGAGCGATGACGCCAAAGAACTCCCCGTCCGGGAGGCCCTCGCGCAGGTCGGCGGTGATGATCTCGATGCCCAACGGTTCGGCCCGGGTGGCCAGCACGGCGGCGGTCTGGGCGAACACGTCGACGTCGACGGCCAACCGGTTGGCCTTCCCTTTCACCGCGCGATGCATCAGCGTCATCGCCTCGGCGGCCGCGGTGCCCTCGTCGAGCATCGATGCGTTGGCCACCTCGAGGCCGGTCAGGTCGGCCACCATGGTCTGGAAGTTCAGCAGCGCCTCCAGCCGACCCTGGCTGATCTCCGGCTGATACGGCGTATAGGCCGTGTACCAGGCGGGGTTCTCCAAGATATTGCGGAGCAACACCGGCGGTGTGTACGTGTCGTAGTAGCCCTGCCCGATCATCGACACCGCGACGGTGTTGGCGTCGGCCAGCGTCCGCAGCTCAGCCAGTGCTTCGGCCTCGGAAGCCGCCGGCGGCAGCTGATCCAGGCCGGGCGCGGCACCGGAACCGGTCAATCCATCGAGGATCCCCGCCGGCAGAGCGCGACGCGCGAGATCTTCGAGGGAGTCGACCCCGATGACCTCGAGCATTGCCGTGACGGCAGCACTGTCCGGGCCAATATGCCGGTCGGCGAAAAGCGGGTTGGTGTAGTCGGACATCGGCGAACTCCTGACAAACAGGGAAGGCAGGTCCTCCCCCTCTGTCGTCTACCCGAACCGGGCGCCTGAGAGATTCGACATCCGAATGTCTTTCCCCATGGGCGGGCGACCCGAAAGTCACCGCTTTCCAGAGGCACCGGGGTCTGGCGCGGTCCGGGTGCCTGAGAGGTTGACGGAGAGGTATTGCTCCTTCGGCGTCCGTGGCTGGCGGCCACGGAACTCTCCCGCGCAAGAACGATGCGTTGTCGAGTTTACCGACTGGATGCCGTCGGCATAGCCAGCGGGATGGATACGCCGGCTGGAGTCAGCCGATCTTGCGGTCGCGGTGCTTGCGCCGCGAGGCCAGCTCGTCTTCCGGCGCGGCGATCGACTCGCCGTCGTCGGCGCGCTCGCCGGGAAAATCTGCGATAGCGCCGGTCAGCTCGCGCATCGCTCCGGAGACGGCGATACCGAACACGCCCTGTCCACCCTGCAGCAAGTCGACGACTTCTTCGGCCGAAGTGCACTCGTAAACCGTGGTGCCGTCGGAGAACAGCGTGATGTTAGCCAGGTCCTGCACGCCGCGCTGGCGCAGGTGATCAACCGCGACACGGATGTTGTGCAACGAGATTCCGGTGTCGAGCAAACGCTTGACGATCTTGAGCACAAGGATGTCTTTGAACGAGTACAGCCGTTGGCTGCCGGATCCGGCGGCGCTGCGGATCGACGGCACTACCAGCGAAGTACGCGCCCAGTAGTCCAGCTGGCGATATGTGATCCCGGCGATCTGGCAGGCGCTTGGGCCGCGGTAGCCGACCAGCTCGTCGGGCACTGAGTCGTCGGGGAACAAGCCACCCTGCACGGGTTCGCTCGACACGCGGATCGCCGGTTCGGGAATGGCTTCTGAACTGTCGTCGAGCGTGGTCACAGACTCGAGATCCAGTTGATCCTGACGTGGCTGGTCACCCACGGTGCATCCTCTCGCCGATCGCGCGCTCGTTACGGGCTGCCGTTTTCGCGTTTGCTCAATCGAGTGCTTGTGAGCATACGCTTTTCGGCTCGCTCTGGTGTTCGTAGAACTAATCAATCGAATTCAAAGTATGGCCGTCCACGCGGTGACTCCACGCTATCCACTGGGCGTGTCGAGGTCGAACTCGCAGTTGAGACGCATCCGTGACGTTGCCGACGCGGGTATTCCCTACACGAAAAATCCGGCCCGCATTTTTTTGCAGGCCGACGTGGATTTCCGTTCTGCGTGCCTCAGGTGGCTTTGAAATCGTCGGGCGAAACGCTGTCTAAAAACTCTTTGAACTTCTCCACCTCGTCCTCGCGAACGGCGGTGGACGGCTCCTCGTCGTTCTCGTCGGGAATCAGCAGGCCAGCCTCCGCGAGGACGGCTTCTTCGACGAAAATCGGTACGCCGACCCTTAAAGCGATGGCCACCGAATCCGATGGCCGCGCTGACACTGTGATGTTCCGGTCAAAGATCAAGTCAGCGTAGAACGTGCCTTCCTGCAGGTCGACGATACGCACCTCTTTGAGCGAATGACCAAGCGCAACAATGAGATCCCGAATCAGGTCATGGGTGAGCGGACGCGGCGGCTCGACTCCCTGTTGCTCGAGGGCAATCGCGGCGGCTTCGGACTGGCCGATCCAGATCGGCAGGTAGCGGTCGCCGTCAGCTTCGCGCAGCAACAGCACCGGCTGGTTCTGCGGCTGCTCGACGCGAATGCCGACGACGCGAACTTCACCCATCTGTGTCTGCCCTCCGCACGTGCTGCCGTGTCCGATCAGACCTGCTCCGACGTCGTGGTGCAAACACCATGCCGCCGAACGCAAGCTGTCGTTCCGAAGTCTAGTCCTTCAGCGGTGGAGAACGTCGCGCACTGCGGACTTGATCAATGAGGTGTGCAGCGTGATCGCCAGGGCGGCGACTTCGCGCGCGAGGTCGTCTGCGCGGTCGCGGGCACCGGTCTTGCCGGCCTTGACGAGGGGCCCGGCGATCTGCGCGATCAGGTCGGATTGCCGGTCGGCAGCAGAGCGGAATGCCCGGAGATGACGCGGCTCGACGCCGTAATCCGCGAGGGCTCGGGCGCACTGCAGGATCACCACGGCATGCTCGTCGAAAAAACCACCTGGCCCGGTGGTGATCACGCCAGCTTTGAGCAGCGCCGTCAGCAGCTCGCCGTCCACCCCTGACCGCTCCAGCAGGTCTTCTCGGCTGAGCCGGACGCGGGCCGTGGACACCGCCGCCGGGTCCGCGGCGGATGCCCCGGCGCCATCGTCGCCGACCGACACCAATCGCGGTACACCGTAAGGTGATCCGGTCTGTGGCAGCTCGCCGTCGGGCTGCGCGTCCAGCTGGGCCTTGATCACCTTCAGCGGCAGATACTGCTCACGCTGCGCGGTCAGGATGAAGCGCAGCCGGGCACAGTCGTAGGCCGTGAACCGGCGATAACCCGATGCAGCGCGCTGTGGAGTAACGAGACCCTCGGCTTCCAAGAAACGGATCTTGGAAATCGTCACATCCGGGAAGTCCGGTCGTAGCAGGTCGAGGACCGCTCCGATAGACATCCCGCTCAGTGCGGGGGTCTCGGGCGCGGTCACTAGCTTCCGGGCCCTCCGTCTTCACCGACCTTGGGGCCGGTCATGAATACCAGGCGGAATTTGCCGATCTGCACCTCGTCGCCATTGGCCAGCACGGCCGAGTCGACCGGCTCGCGGTTGACGTAGGTGCCATTCAGGCTGCCGACGTCGACAACGTGGAACTCGTCGGTCTCCAACCGGAATTCAGCGTGCCGGCGGCTGACGGTGACGTCGTCGAGGAAGATGTCGCTGTCGGGATGGCGGCCGGCCGACGTGGTCGGTTGGTCGAGTAGGAAGCGCGAGCCAGCGTTCGGCCCCCGTTTGACGACCAGCAACGCTGAACCGACCGGCAGGCCTTCGACACCGGACACCGCGGTCTCCGAGCCCGACTGCGCGGGAGCGTCCAGTTCATTGAGGAAGTCGGCACGGAAGACAGATGTCGTCTCCACGGTGACTTCATCAGAAGTCTGGTCGTTGTCCTTGTCCGTCACCCGCTGCTCCTCACTGACCGCTGCTGCGTTGTCTGGTTGGGTCCGGTCGACCGGTTTCCCACCCGCTGTGGCCGTCGATGTGACGACCGTACCGCGCACGGGAGCCCAATGTGCCGTCCCCCGCCGGATCGGCGGCGACATCTGATCGCCGTCCGAGTTCGTCCCGGTTCGGCGTGCATCGTTGCCGGGCGCAGGGAACGATAACAAGGGTCATTCGGCCAGCGTGCCGCGGTAGGTCTCGGCGTCCAGCAGCTCCTCGAATCCCTTCTCCAGGGCCTCGGTGACGACCTGGAGGTCGATTAGCCAGCCGCCGCCGTAAGGGTCGGAGTTGACCAACTCGGGGTTGGCTTCCAAATCTTCATTCACAGCAACAACTTTCGCCGTCACCGGTGCGTACAAATCCGACACGGACTTGGTCGATTCCACTTCACCGAAGGTGTCCCCTGCAGACAGGTCACTACCCACATCAGGCAGCCGGACGAACACGACGTCGCCGAGGGCCTGCTGGGCGAAGTCCGTGATTCCCACCCGGACGGTGTCGTCCCCGGTTCGCCGAATCCACTCGTGTTCGGCGGTGTAGTGCAAATCAGGCGGGATTTCGCTCACGGTTTTCCTGTTCTGGTCGATTACTACTTGACGGGCTGAGCGTATTGGCGCGGTTTTGGTTGCCGCAAGGCGGTGATGTCTACCTTGTCGCCCTGCTGTACCGACATGGTGCCGCCGACGCGTTTGACACTGTCCACCGCGCCGCCGGGAATGTTCATCGCAGCCGCAAGCGTCGGTGGATCACCAATGGCAACAACCGAATACGGCGGGATGAGGGTTTTGCCGTCGACGATCAGCGCACCGGGAGCACCGATGATCCAGGTGTCGACGCCGGTCCGCACCGCCTCGTGCCCATCGCTGATCTGGATGGCCTCGGCGCCGGCGGCCCGTAGTTCGTCGAGCACGTCGAGCATCGCCTGCGGCGCAACCCCGGGACCGGGGTCCTCGATCCGCACGGTGACACCGGGGCCGGTGGCGCCGACTGTGCCGATCAGGATCGACAACGCCGCCAGCCGGGCCTGAGCGTTCTGGATGGCGGCCTGGTCGCTGCTGCCCGAGGCCTGCAGGGCGTTCAACGAGCGCTGCAGTTCGGCGACTTCGGTATTCAGCGTCGCTTCGCGTTGACGCAGCGAATCCAGCAGCACCAGCAGGTCCGCGGGACGGGCCGTATCCAACGAGTCGCCGGTGTTGGTCTGGCGTACCTGGGTTGCGATCGCCACCCCCAGCAGCAGACACAGGATCAGGGCCAGCGCGCCGAAAACTGTCCGGCCGCGTCGCAGAAAACTGCGGGGCTGCAACTCGCCGATCGCGGGTTTCGGTTGGTGCGGCCCCAGTTCGTGCCGACCGTGCTCCTCGGCCTTTTCGGCATCGGGGTGGTGCGACTCCGCGGTGGTGTCGTCGGCTTCGGGATCGGTGTCGCTCATGTCGGCCGTATACCCGTTACGCCCCGAAGAGTCGGCGTCGCAGCGCCGCGGCGTTGCCGAAGATGCGGATACCCAGCACGACGATGATCGCCGTCGAGAGCTGCGTGCCGACGCCCAGTTGGTCACCGACGTAGACGACCAGCGCCGCGACCAACACGTTGAAGACGAACGACACCACGAAGACCTTCGGGTCGAAAATCCGCTCCAGATATGCCCGCAACCCGCCGAACACCGCGTCGAGTGCGGCGACGACCGCGATCGGAAGATAGGGCTGGATGACCTCCGGCACGCTGGGATGAAAGACCAGGCCCAGCACGATACCGACGGCCAGCGCTGCGATACCGATCATCGGTGCTCTGCCTCCGTTACCTCTATGTTTTGCACTAGGTTTTCTCGCACTACGACGAACCAATCTGTTTGGCGAACTTGACATCTCGGACCGCCCCGGCGGGCAGCGCGAGATTGTCCTTGGCGCTGACGTTCACGCCTACGCCGTATGAGGTCTCCAAGAGCCGTAGTCGGCGTAGGCCCGGGCTGTTGTCGAACACGTCTTGCATCGCATGCGGCGGCCCGACCGCCATAACCGCGTACGGGCTGCTGGTGGGGTTGTTGTCGACCAGAATCGCGCCCCCGGCCTGCCGGATCGTCACGTTCGGGCCGATCCGGACTCCGTCGACGGCGATAGCCTCGGCACCGCTGGCCCACAACGAGTTGACTACCAATTGCAGGTCCCGATCCAGGATGATCTGCTGGCTGCCGCCGACTCGCTGCTTGGAGACGTCGGACAGGTTCGGGCTGACGGCGGGCTCGGTCACGGTGACGCTCAGACCCGGACCGGTGACCGGCGTGCTCGCGGCGGCCAAGCTGAGCCGGTCGAGGTTGGCGAGCAGTTGCTGGCCCGCGGCGTCTTCGGCCAACGCGTGCCGTTGAACGTCATCACGTTGTGCGGCAAGCGTATTGCGATGCTTGGTGAGCTCGCCGGTCGTCGCCTCTTCGGAACGCACGCCGGTCGCCAGCACCCGTTGCGCCGCGCTGACTCCCGGTGCGACCAGCCGGGCCTGCGCGACTGCCGCGGCGAACACCGACGCCACCAGCAACGCGGCCAGCGCCTGCCAGACCCAGCTCATGGCGCGCGCTCGACCGGTCGGTGGCTCGCCGCTGCGATTCCGCTGTTCGGCCGCGGCCGCATAACCGGGATCCAGATGGTCGGAAAGCAGGGCGCGCAGCAGCGACGGCACCGGGATCAGCTGCGGCCGTCCGGCATTATGTGCGCTGAGGCCCGCGTTGGGGTCGTAGCCGCCGAGTGCCTGGTCAGCCATCGCGGACCTTCACCGGCGGCATTCGATGCAGCACCGTGACAACCTGCCACGCGTACACGAAGAACGACCACAGGTACATGTACGTGCCCCAGATCAAAAACGCCCAGCCGCAAGCCAATACGACACGACTCCACTGCGCGTCCCACTGACCCAGCAGAATCATTGGGAAGGCCGACATCAACGCGAACGTCGCTGCCTTGCCGACATAGATCACCGGCAGTGCGGTGATGCCGCGGGTGCGCAGCAGTGGCAGTTCGGCGGCCAGCAGCACATCCCGTACCAGCAGGATGGCGATAATCCACCACGGCACGATGTGGCGCAGCCCGAACGCGATCGGCGTCGTCACCATGTACAGCCGGTCGACGAAGGGATCCAGATACTCCCCCAGCCTTGACGACTGGTTCATCACCCGGGCGATCTTGCCGTCGGCCCAGTCGGAAGCGCCGCTGAACATCAGGATGGCCACCGCCCAGGCGTCGGCATGGGCGACCAGCAGCAGATAAACGAAGACCGGGATCAGTGCCAGACGGAGTCCGCTGAGCACGTTGGGCACCGTCAGGAGCCGGTCGTGGGCGGGCGGCCGGTTCATGTGGGGTGACCTTATCTGAAGATGCCGGGCAGGCTCAGCGCGGAAAGCGAGTCGTCGGCCAGCGGGTTGTCGTGCACCATGTAAGTCCACGTCGACGTCGGACGGGCCAACTTGGACAGATCCACGCCTGGCTCGTCCTCGATCGACGGTGAGGTCTCGAAGGTCTGCTGGGCGGCCTCGATCGCGTCGGCGGCCAGTGACGCGAACGCGTCGACCGCCATCCGGTGGAATTCGTCGAGCGGGTTCTGCCGCCCCAGCGCTCGAAGGTGGATGCTTTCTCGGATGTCGGCCAGGTAAGCGAGATGGTCGGCCCACCCGCGGTCGAGGTGATACAGCATGATCAGCCGGCAGATTTTCTCGAGCTGGTCTTCGGAGAGGTCTTCTGACAGCTCGTCGTAACGTTCAGACGCCAGCTCGGCGAGCTCTTCGCGAGCGGCGGCGGTGCTGAGCAGCTTGTTGCGCCGCTCGACGATGATCGCTCGCTGCTGGGCGGTCAACTGGTTGTAGCGCCAGGTGTTGGCGTGCACGTCGAGCAGGCGGCCCTCGGCGACTCGCTGGGCGTGATCGAGCAGTCCGGCCACCTTGGTGCTGACGATGCGGCCGTCCTCGTCGGTCTGCATCGGCAGCTTGTTGGGCTCGAGGTTGGCCGCCGCGACGTTGTCTTCCCAGCTCGAGAAAAAGACCGACGATCCGGGATCGCCCTGACGGCCCGCGCGGCCGCGCAGCTGGTTGTCCAGTCGCTCGGTGTGGTGCCGGCCGGTGCCGACGACGTGCAGACCGCCGAGTTCGACCACCTTCTCGTGGTCGGCTTCGTCGGAACCGCCGAGCCGGATGTCGGTGCCGCGGCCGGCCATCTGCGTGGAGACCGTGACGGCCCCGAGCTTGCCGGCCTCGGCGATCACCCCGGCTTCCTCGGCGTCGTTCTTGGCGTTGAGCACCACAGCGGGGACGCCGCGACGCTGCAGCCGCTCGTGCAGCTCTTCGGATTCGGCCACGTCGTGGGTGCCGACCAGGACGGGCTGTCCGGTCTCGTGCATCTCGATGATGTGCGCGATGATCGCGTCGATTTTCGCCGCGGCGGTGATGTAGACCCGGTCGGTTTCGTCCTCGCGAACGTTGGGGGTGTTCGGCGCGATCGGGGAGACACCGAGCTTGTAGAACTGGCGCAGCTGTTCGCCTGCGGCCAAAGCGGTTCCGGTCATGCCGCACACCGTCGGATACCGGTTGATCAGCGCCTGCACGGTGATGGTGTCGAGCACCTCACCGGTTTCGGTGGTCTCGATGCCTTCCTTGGCCTCGACCGCCGCTTGCAATCCGTCCGGCCAGCGTTGCAGCTGGGCGATTCGGCCGCGGGACGAGTTGATCAGGTGCACGGCCTCGTCACGCACGATGTAGTGCACGTCGCGGTGCAGCAGGACGTGTGCGTGCAGCGCGACGTTGACTTCGGTGAGCGTCGTGCCGACGTGCTCTTCGGAGTAGAGATCGATTCCGCCGAGCTGCTTTTCGAGTTTGTGCGCCCCGGCGTCGGTCAGATGGACGTTGCGGCTGTCGGAGTCGGTGTCGTAATCGTCGCCGGCGTGCAGCTCGCCGACGAGCCGGATGACCTCCAGCCGCGGCTGCTCGCGGTGGCTGGTTCCGGCCAGCACCAGGGGCACCAACGCCTCGTCGACCAGCACCGAGTCGGCCTCGTCGATCAGGGCCACGTCCGGGTTGGGCGACACCAGATCGTCGACATCGGTCACCAGCTGATCGCGCAGCACGTCGAAGCCGATCTCGTTGATCGACGCGTAGGTGACGTTGCACTTGTAGGCCGCGCGGCGCTCGTCGGCGGTCGATTCGCCGGTGAGCCAGCCGACCGTGACGCCCAGCGCCTCGAGCAGCGGACCCATCCATTCGGCATCGCGGCGGGCCAGATAGTCATTGATCGTGACGACGTGAACGTGGCGGCCACCCAGCGCGTAGCCGGCAGCGGCGATCGCCCCGGCCAGAGTCTTGCCCTCACCCGTTGCCATTTCGACCACGTCGCCGGCCAGCATCCGCAGCGCGCCGAGCAGCTGCACGTCGAACGGCCGCAGCCCCGTGGCCCGTTCGCCGGCTTCTCTGGCGATGGCCAGGAACTGCGGAATGTCGTCGGCCTCGGCCAGGTCGTCGAGGTCGAGCAGGCCGGCGGCTTTGCGCAACTGATCGTCGTCGAGCCCCGCGGCCTTGTCGTCATACTCGGCCGACGCGGTGACCTGGGCCAGTGAGCGGCCCTGGTTCTTCTCGGTGCTGGCGCCGAGCAGTCGCCAGAAACGGCCGCTCAGGCGGCCGGACGAAGAGCTGGTGGTCTTTGGCACAGGTCAACGGTACTAGCCACCGGTGACGATGCAGGGCGGGACGCCCTGAGGAGGAGGCGGATCAATCCACACGGCTCTGTCACGCCAGATTGGACCGGCGTGGATAAGCAACATCGGGATCGGTCAGCACGTTGACG
>DATAZN010000096.1:0-13253 GCA_036272035.1 Mycobacterium sp.
GCAGGCGAAAGACGTCGTCGCGATCGCAGCTCTTCAGCAGCCGACGGCCAGCTACCTCTTCATGTCGTGCAAGGACCACGACAACCCGCCCTATCAGGGAGCGGTCTACCTGGACTTTCAGCTGCCGCCCGACGTCAGCGCTGACCAGTATTTCCGGACCATCGCGGCGGCGATGGTGTCGCACGGCTGGCATGAGGGTTTACCGCCCCACCAGCACATGTTCGGCAGAAATCTCTCGAAGGACGGCGTCAACGCGATCCTGTATCCGGATCGCGACTCAACGACGCACGGCGTCGGCCGTATTTATGGCCAGTGTCACGACATGAACAGCCATCGCGGGGCAGAGTGGGTCGACGTCACCGACCGACTGCATTAGCCAGGGCGGCAACAGAAAACCGGGCTTGACGGGATTCCGTCAAGCCCGGTTTTGCTTCGGAGGTTCAGCCGGCGTGCGCGCCCAGCGCGCCCTGCAGATCACCCTTCATAGCGTTGAGCTGCGCTCCCCAGTACTCCCAACTGTGCGTGCCGTAGGCCGGGAAGTTGAACACGGCGTTGTGGCCGCCGGCCGCGTTGTAGGCGTCCTGGAATTTCTTGTTGCCGCCGATCATGAAATTGCTTTCGAGGAACGTGGCCGGCAAGTTGGCGCCGCCCAGTTCATTCGGAGTTCCGTTGCCGCAGTAGACCCAGAGCCGGGTGTTGTTGGCGACGAGTTGGCCGACGTTGACCGTGGGGTCGTTGCGCTGCCACGCGGGGTCGCTATCGGGCCCCCACATGTCTTCCTTCTTGTAGCCGCCGGCATCACCCATCGCCAGGCCTATCGCTCCCTGCCCGGTGGACGGGCTGAGGTAGCCGGATAGCGAACCGGCGTAGATGAACTGTCCAGGGTGGTAGATCGCCAGGTTCATCGCCGAGGAGCCCGCCATCGAGATGCCGACCGAGGCGCTTCCGGTCGCCTTGACGCTCTTCTGCGAGGCCAGGTATCCGGGCAGCTCGCTGCTCAGGAAGGTTTCCCAGTTGTAGGTCAAGCAGCCGGATTTGCCGCAGGCCGGTTTGTACCAGTTGGTGTAGAAACTGGACTGCCCGCCGACCGGCATGACGATCGCGAGTCCCGATTGGTAGTACCACTCGAAGGCCGGGGTGTTGATGTCCCAGCCGCTGTAGTCATCCTGGGCGCGCAGGCCGTCCAGTAGGTACACGGCCGGCGCGTTGGTCCCACCTGGCTGGAATTGGACCTTGATGCTGCGGCCCATCGAACCCGATGGCACCTGCAGATACTCGACGGGAAGGCCGGGCCGGGAGAAGGCCCCCGCCGTCGGCGCCTCGCCGACGAGACCGATCAGGCCCGGTAGTGCGGCGGCCGCGATCGTGGCGACTGTCAGTCGCCGCAGCCATCCACCCAATTTGTCGCTTACGTATGCCATGTATGGGGCCCCTTGTCGACGGCGTCACGCGCTACCGCAAAACCTACCGTGCGGTCGTCCATATGTCGATCAAGACGCAAACGTGTCTGGGTACCCTGCCGACCGCTGCCACCTGCGGGTACCTGGCGTAATGCGGGCCAAGCGGCGATTCGTGGCAACATTTTGCGGCCTCAAGCGATTGCACACGCGTCGATCCCCGGTCGCCTTTCGGCGGCGCGACCGCGTAGGCTCACCCGGGGTAGTAGACCGACGAGACCACGCTGTCCCGGTCCTTCCGCCGCTCGCGAACCAGCGCTCTGACTCGTCTGGTCGCCGACTGCGGCGCTCGGGCATTGGGCCGCAATTGAGGTGCAGATTTGGATACGGTACTTGGGCTGTCGCTGACATCGACGTCAGTCGGCTGGGTCCTGGTAGAGGGCCGTGACGCAGACGGAACCACCCTTGATCACGACGACTTCGACGTGCCGCCCGCCAATGGAGTCCAGGCGGTCCACACTTCGGAACAGGCCAGCGCCGCCGTGCTGGACGCGCAGTCCGCAGCCGCTGACTACGACCAACGACTTCACGTCGTCGGCGTCACGTGGAGCGACGAGGCGGCAGCGGAATCTGCGCTGCTTCTGGAGTCGCTGACCGACGCGGGTTTCGACAACGTCGTCCCGATTCGTTTCCACGAGGCGTGCGAAAAGCTTGCCCGCGCGATCGCTCCGGTCGTCGGCTACGACCAAGCCGCCGTGTGCGTGCTGGACGGCGAGTCGACGATCGTCGTGATGGTCGACAATGACGGCGACGAGCCGCAGACGGCCATCAAGCAGTTGCCCGGTGGGCCCGATCATCTGGTCCACTGGTTGACCATGCTGTTCGACCGCAGCTCCTGGCAGCCAGACGGCATCGTGATCGTCGGCGCCGAACACGAACTCAACGTGCTGTCAGCGCGTCTCGAGGCGGCGGTGCCGGCCCCGGTCATCACCCAGCCGGGTGCAGATTTGGCTCTGGCGCGTGGAGCCGCACTCGCGTCAGCTCGGAGCACCGAATTCACCGACGCCGAGATGCTCGAGACCGTGAACAGCTGGCGGCAGGACCACGAAGTCTCCCGACAACGTTCGTATGCCGGAGCGTTGACGATGCTGGGCGCCGGAGCGGTCACATTCGTCGCATCACTGTCGCTCGCGCTGGGTCAACACCTGGTGCCCCACCATGCACCCGATCCGGTCCGGCCGGTGGCTCACTCGGCCGCGCCCGCCCCTGTCGCCGAGGCCCCGGCTCCGCGACCGGCCGCGGTCGAAACCCCGGCTGCCCGCCCGGCCTCCGAGCCTGCGCCGGAGCAAACGCCGGCCGTTCAGCAGCAGCCCGTGGTCGCTCAGGCGCCGGTCAACGTGCCCGCAGCCGCGCCGGTTCAGCCGCCGGTGGCGCCACCTCCGGTGGCACCTCCGCCGCCGGAGGAGCCGCCCAACCCGCACCCGCTGCTGACGAGGTTGCGCGAACGGCTGCACGGGCAGGCGCCCGACCAGCAGCCACCGCAACCTCCGCCGCCCGGAGCGCCATCGCCGTAGCGTCGGCGGGCAGGCGCAGCGTTAACTCGTGATATTGCGAGCGATTTCGGCGGCGGTGGTCAATGCAGCGAGGTGTTGATCGACTGACGCGAGCCCGGCGTTCATGGTGTTGATCGACACGTGCGATGCGCCCGCGTCCGCCCAGATTCGCAAGCCCTCGGCCAGGTCCTCGGCGCTGCCGTTCCAGGACACCTGGCCTTGCATGCCGATCTGCGCGGGGTCTCGGCCGGCCTCCGTTGCCGCCTGCGCCACCTGCTGACGCGCCTGCTCGAGTTTGGGCCCAGGGCCGACCATCGGGAACCAGCCGTCACCCAACCGGCCGGCGCGGCGCAACGCCCGCGGGGATGACGCCCCGAACCACACCGGAATCGGCCGCTGTACTGGCAGCGGCGCCAGCCCGGCGCCCGTCACCTGGTGGTAGCTCCCGCTGAAGGTGACGCTCGGCTCGGTCCACAGCTTGCGCATCAACTCGACCTGTTCGTCGCAGCGTTTGCCTCGCGTCGAAAAGTCTTCTCCGAGAGCCTCATACTCGACCGCGTTCCAGCCGAGTCCGACTCCCAGGCGCAGCCGTCCGCCGCTGAGTAGGTCTACTTCGGCGGCCTGCTTGGCGACCAGAACGGTCTGACGCTGCGGCAAGATGACGACGCCGGTGACCAACTCCAAAGAGCTGGTGATCGCTGCCAGGTAGCCGAAGGTCACCAGCGGCTCGTGGAATGTGTTGTGCAGGTCGTAGGGGCCGTTCCAGCCGGCGTGGACATCCCGGTCGGCTCCCACGATGTGGTCGTAGGCGAGCAGGTGGGCAAACCCGAGCGCCTCGACATGCTCGGCGTAGGACCGGACGGCACCGGCGTCGGCGCCAATCTCAGTCTGCGGGAACACCACTCCGATCCGCATCGCGACTCCCTTCGTCAGAATTCTTTGGCGCACTCCGCCGTAAACGACACGATGACATCGTCAGCGACTTTCAAGGAGCCCAACAGCTGCGAGTACGGCTTGATTCCGAACGCGGATTGCCGGACCGTGGTTTCGCTGGACATCCACCAGCTGCCATCCAGGTCATCGGTGCGCACATCCACGGTCTGTGTCCGGGTCTTACCGTGGATGGTCAACGCCCCGGTCAACCGGTAGCCGTCGTCCGTCTTCTCAATAGTCTTGGCGGCGAAGGTGATTCGCGGGAATCGACGAACGCCAAGCGAACGTAAAGCGTTGGTGCGCACCAGGATCTTCTCCGGGCCGGACAACGGGGTCAGGCCACCCTCGCCGCGCACCACCTCGAGCGAACCGACGTCGACGGTCAATTCCGCGCTCACCGGCTCGTCGGAATCCCACTGGATGGTCGCCTGCCAGCTGCGCATCGCGATCGTCAGTCGATGCCCTATCTGCGCGGCGCGACCGGCGACGCCGGTACGAATCAGCAGCTCGCCGTGGGAGCCGTCAAGGCTCCACACCGCGCTGTCGTCGGTCAAACCGTCAAAACGGTGCGGTAGCGCGCCCGGCCCTGCTCCAGTGCCGCATAGCCTTCCGCGGCCTTCGCCAGCGGCAGCTCTTCGATCCACGCCCGCACCCCGGTCTGCACCGCGAACTGCATGGTGTCCTCGATCTCGCTGGCAGTCCCGGACGGATGTCCGATGATGCTGAGCCCCGGTGTGATCAGCTGCAGCGGGCTGATCGGCAGCGGCTCAGGGGTGACCCCGATGGTGATGAGCTCACCCCGGGGTTGCAAGCCGCCGACCGTCGCGGCCATGGCCTTCGATGCTCCAGCGGTGCCCAGCACCACAGCGACCCCACCGAGGTCATTCAACGCTTCGGCGACGTCGCCATCGGTGGAGTCGACGTAGTGATGTGCGCCCAGCTTGATCGCGTCGTCCTTTTTGGCGGTGCCGCGGTTGATCGCGATGGTCTCGAAACCCATTGCTCGGGAGAACTGGATCCCGAGGTGGCCGAGCCCGCCGACGCCGAGGATCGCCACTCGATCACCCGGCAACGCGTTGGTGTGGCGCAACGCGTTGTAGGTCGTCACACCGGCGCAGCCCATCGGAGCGGCCTCCGCGTCGGAGAGTTCCGCGGGGACGCGGGCCAGGGCGGTGACCGGCGCGGTCACCGATTCGGCGTAGCCGCCGGGGTAGTGCCAGCTCGGCACCTTGCCGTTCACACAGTGGATGAACAGGCCCTTGCGACACTGTGCGCAGTGGTCGCAGCACCCGCCGAACCAGCCGACGGCGACGCGGTCACCGACCGCGAAATCCTCGACACCGGGGCCGATTTCGGCGATCTTGCCAGCGATTTCGTGGCCCAGAGTCAGCGGCCAGGACAGCCCGGGGAAGTTGCCGGAAACAAAGTGGGCGTCGGTCCCGCAGATGCCGCAGGCGCCGACGCTGATCCGCACTTCGCCGCGCGCCGGCGGCGTGGTCTCGACCTCGGCGAGCTCCAGCGGCGCACCCGCGGACTTTACCTGAACTGCTTTATGTGACGGCATAGCCGTAGCCTAATGCGCGACAGGGCATTTCGCCGAGGCATCGCTGTGGTAATCGACCTGCCAGTGTTTGATGCCGTTGAGCCAGCCTGAACGGAGGCGCTCGGGGGTGCCGATCGATTCCAGATCGGGCAGGGCGTCGGCGATCGCGTTGAACATCAGGTCGAGCGTCATTCGCGCCAGGTTGGCCCCGATGCAGTAGTGCGCACCGGTACCGCCGAAGCCCACGTGCGGGTTGGGGTCACGCAGGATGTTGAAGGTGAACGGGTCGTCGAACACCTCCTCGTCGAAATTCGCTGAGCGGTAGACCATTACGACGCGCTGACCCTTCTTGATCTGCACGCCGGATAGCTCGTAGTCCTCGAGCGCGGTCCGTTGGAACGACGTGACCGGCGTCGCCCACCGAACGATCTCATCCGCGGCGGTGGCCGGACGTTCCTTCTTGTACAGCTCCCACTGATCCGGGAAGTCGGTGAAGGCCATCATGCCCTGGGTAATCGAGTTGCGAGTGGTCTCATTGCCGGCGACCGCGAGCAAGATGACGAAGAATCCGAACTCGTCGTCGGAGAGCTTGTGGCCGTCGACGTCGGCCTGGACCAGCTTGGTGACGATGTCGTCGCCCGGATTCGCGGCCCGGTCGGCGGCCATCTGCATGGCGTAGGTGATCAGTTCGATCGATGCGCCCATCGAGTCATTGCGCGCGAACTCGGGGTCCTGATCGCCGACCATCTGGTTGGACCAGTGGAACAGCTTCATCCGGTCTTCCTGGGGCACACCCATCAGGCCGGCGATGGCTTGCAACGGAAGCTCGCACGACACCTGCTCGACGAAGTCGCCGGAACCGTGCGCCGCCGCGTCGGCGACGATCCGCTGCGCCCGCTCGTGGAGGTCATCGCGGAGGCGCTCGACGGCCCGGGGTGTGAAGCCGCGCGAGATGATCTTGCGCAGGTGGGTGTGCTGCGGGGCGTCCATATTGAGCAGCACGAACTTGCCCGTGTCGCGCTGTTCGCGCACCGTGCCCTCTTTGTAGCGGGGCAACGCGGTGTTCTCCAGGCTGGAGAAGACGTCGCTGCGCCGCGAAATCTCCTTGACGTCCTTGTGTTTGGACACCACCCAGAAGCCGCCGTCGTCGAATCCGCCGACGCCGTCCGGCTGCTCGTTCCACCAGATCGGCGCGGTCCGTCGCAGCTCGGCCAGTTCTTCCACCGGTAGCCGTTTGGCGTGGACGTCGGGATCGGTGAAATCGAATCCGGAAGGAAGATTCGGAGACGGCATCAGTGGCACTCCTATGAGTGAATACGACTTGGATATGACGCGTTCTGGCCCAGTAAAGCACCGCGACAGCCGAGATGGAACGGCTTCTCGACGGATTCGCCGATGATGATTGGAACGTGTTCTCACCCTCGGCTCCGATGAGTTTCGGCCGGGTCCATGGTCTGGATCTAATAGCCACGCAGAGGGACCAGGAAAGGGATCGCCAATGCGCATCATTGTCAGCGACTTCATCAGCCTCGACGGTGTCGTGCAGGCGCCGGGCGGTCCGGAGGAGGAGATCGACGGCGGATTCCGGCACGGCGGATGGTCGATGCCGTACTTCGACCCGGACACCATGGGCCCCGCGGTCGGGGAAATCATGGCCGCAACCGAGGGGCTGCTGTTCGGCCGGCGTACCTGGCAGGCGATGGGCGCCGCCTGGCCCGACCGGGCGGGCGACCCGTTCGCCGACCGGATGAACGAGATACCTAAGTACGTGGCGTCGCGGACGCTGAGTCAGCCGGACCTCACCTGGTCCGGCTCGACTCTGCTGCCGGCCGACGACGCCATCGGTGCGGTGCGCGAATTGCGGGCACTCGACGGTGAGGCGCTGCAAGTGATGGGAAGCGCATCGTTGGCCGCGCAGTTGATCGCGCACGGGCTGGTCGACGAATATCGGCTGATGATCGAGCCGATCCTGCTGGGGGGCGGCAAGCGGTTGTTTCCCGACGACGGCTCGGCCCGCAGGCTCGAGCTCGTTTCGGCGACGACGGCCGCTACCGGCGTCCTGATCTGCACTTACCGGCCCGCTGACCGCTGACCGAGCTCCGCACGCCGTCGCGCGAAACGGCCTTGTGGCGCCGGTAGCACTGACTATGCTTGCCTCCAGGCCACGGGGCCCGTGGGATGGCCCTGATTACATAACACCGAAGGTGGGTCATGATTCGCGAACTGCTCATCGCCACAGCGATCACCGGTGCGGCTGTCGGCTTGGCCCCGGCCGCCGTTGCCGACCCCGGGAACTACGACGGCGATGTGCCCGGCATGAACTACGACGCGTCGGCGGGCGCGCCGTGCGACAACTATGAGCGGTTCATCTTCGGGCGCGGCCCCGGCGGTCAGGCCGAGGCGTGCCACTTCATCATCAACCAGTTTCCGGCAGCGCAGTCGGGGTATTGGGTGATCACCTATCCGCTGTACGGAGTGCAGCAGGTCGGCGCCAAGTGTGACAACCCGCGGGGGTCATCGGCCCAGTCGCCCGATGGGCAGCCGATGCTCTGCACCGAACACGGCTGGCAGATCGGTCAGTTGACCGGCGGCGGCGCCCCGAACGGCGCCGGCGGAGGCTTCCCGTCCGACACGGGTGTCACCCACTAACCACACCACACAGGAGACAGCCATGGGCTTCAAGCCGAAAGACGCGATCGACGCCGCCAGGGACATCGTGACGAACGCGGTCGAGCGTTCGTCGGACATCGTCGAGAACGCGGGCCACATCATCAAAGGCGACATCGCCGGCGGCACTGGCGACATCGTCCACAACTCGCTGGACATCGCCACTTACGCCGTCGAGCGAACCAAAGAGGTCTTCACCGGCCCGCCCGACGACGCCGCCGTCTGAGCCGAACGGGCTCAGACCGAAGCCGCGGCGTTCAACTCGTCGAGCCGGTTGGTCGCTTCCAGGTACTCCTGCACCCAGCGTTCGATGACGGTCGACGTCTTCTCCACCTTGGAGAACTGCCCGACGACCTGACCGACCGGGTTGAACGCCACGTCAACGGATTCGTTGGGGAATCTGTTGGTCGCCCGCACCGCCATGCCGGAAACCATGTACTGCAACGGCATTCCGAGCGGCTTCGGGTTGTCCGGCGCCTCCCATGCCTCGGTCCAGTCGTTGCGCAGCATCCGGGCCGGCTTGCCGGTGAACGAGCGGCTGCGCACGGTGTCGCGACTGCCGGCCTTGACGTACGCGGCCTGCTGAACCGGGGTGTTCGAGGACTCCTCGACCATCAACCACTGCGAGCCGGTCCACGCGCCCTGGCAGCCCAACGCCAGAGCCGCGGCGATCTGCTGGCCGCTGCCGATGCCACCCGCCCCAAGGACGGGGACCGGAGCCACCTCCTTGACGACCTGGGGCCACAGCACAACTGAGCCCACCTCGCCGCAGTGCCCGCCAGCCTCGCCACCCTGGGCGATGATGATGTCGACGCCGGCGTCGGCGTGCTTGCGGGCCTGCGAGGGGGAGCCGCACAGCGCCGCAACTTTGAGTCCGGCGTCGTGGATGTGCTCGATCATCTCGGCCGGCGGGGTTCCGAGGGCGTTGGCGATCATCTTCACTTTCGGGTGCTTCAGCGCCACCTCGACCTGAGGAGTGGCCGTCGCCTCGGTCCAGCCGAGCAATTGCAGGCTGTCGCCGTCGCTGTCCTCGATAGGCACTCCGTGGTCGGCGAGGATTTTCTTTCCGAAGTCCAGGTGCTCCTGGGGCACCATCTTGCGCAGTGTCTCGGCAAGGTCTTCGGCGGACAGGTGCGAATCCATGCCCTCGTATTTATTGGGGATCACGATGTCGACGCCGTACGGGTGGTCGCCGATGTTCTCGTCGATCCACTTGAGCTCGATCTCGAGCTGCTCGGGAGTGAAGCCGACCGCACCCAGCACGCCGAATCCGCCGGCTTTGCTCACCGCGACGACGACATCGCGGCAGTGCGTGAACGCGAAGATCGGAAACTCGATGCCGAGTTCGTCGCAGATGGGAGTGTGCATGCCTGATCCTTACCTGGTTGCTTACAGCGGCGTAGGCGAACTGGAACGTGTTCTAGTTTAGTACGGATCCGGACGGCTGTGACCACCCGGGCGCGAGCGCTTCGCGCGGACCGTTCAGAACACGACGTCGTGGACCACCCACAGCACCAGAAACGCCAGCATGCAGACCACGCAAACCAGATGATCACGCCAGATGGACCGCGCCAGGGCGGTTTGGGCGCCTCGGCTGCCGGAACGGTTGCCGAGTCGGACGGCATTGGGCACCGTATGCGTCGCGGCCAGCAGAATTGGCGCGCCCGCCAGCAGAGTCGACACCGCCATCAGCCAGCCCGGGTCATGCCCTCGGACCGCCCGGAACCCCAACCCGCCCAGTAAGACCACCATGACCACGGCGATGAGGTGGCTCATCGGGCGGGATTCGCTGACCGCACGCCGGTAGTAGCTAGCGATGGAATCCAGCACTGACTCAGGCAGTTCACCGCCGGGACGCCGGTCCACGCGGACCTGAGCATCGAACATGAGGTCCATCCAGAGCACGGCGACGAGGAATCCGCTGCACGCGGTCAGTAGGGGGGTCGTGGCGCTCATCGTGTGATTGTGTCCCACTTCACGATCGCCGTCGGGCCGGTGGAACAAGTTCTAATTTCATGGCCCGCTGCGGTAGCGTGACGCGGCATGGGACGGGTGGACGGAAAAGTTGCTTTAATCAGCGGCGGCGCTCGGGGGATGGGCGCTGCCCACGCTCGCGCACTGGTCGGTGAGGGCGCCAAGGTCGTGATCGGCGACATCCTCGACGATGAGGGCAAGAAACTTGCCGACGAGCTCGGCGACGCGGCGCGCTACGTCCACCTCGACGTCACTCAGCCCGAAGAGTGGGACGCCGCGGTGTCCACCGCGGTCAACGACTTCGGCAAGCTGAACGTGTTGGTCAACAACGCCGGCATCGTGGCGCTCGGCCAGCTCGGACAGTTCAATGTGGACAAGTGGAACAAGGTCATCGACGTCAACCTGAACGGGACGTTCCACGGCATCCAAGCCGTCGTCGAGCCGATGAAGGCTGCAGGCGGCGGCTCCATCATCAACGTCTCCTCGATCGAGGGCCTGCGCGGCGCCATCATGGTGCACCCGTACGTCGCGTCCAAGTGGGCGGTGCGCGGCCTGACCAAATCCGCCGCGCTCGAACTCGCCTCGCAGAACATCCGGGTCAACTCCATCCACCCAGGCTTCATCCGTACCCCGATGACCAAGCACTTCCCCGACGACATGGTCACCGTTCCGCTCGGCCGGCCCGGCGTCTCCGAGGAGGTCGCCACCTTCGTGCTGTTCCTGGCCAGCGACGAATCGTCGTACTCGACCGGCGCTGAGTTCGTCATGGACGGCGGACTGGTCAACGACGTCCCGCACAAGTTCTAACCGCTAGCGGCACTTCTCCACGACGGTCTCGGCGAACCGCTCGATAACGGCGCGGCAGCCATCGCGGTCGCTCGGCCCGACGTCTTCGCCCATCCACGGCGCGCACATCACCGCGGTGACGCCGAGGTCTTCGGCCCGTCGGTAGAGATCGGCCGACGGCACGTCGAGCAGCGCCAGCATGATCTCGAACGGCTCGCCGTCACGCCCGTACTCGCGTCGCAACTCCGTCAACTTCCGCACGTAACGGACCGCGTCGTCCCAGACGTACGCCGTGCCGACCCACCCGTCGCACTGCCCGGCGGCGCGGCGCAACGCCACCTCCGATTCGCCGCCGCACAATATCGGCACCGGCGCCGCTGGGTGCGGCTCGAGCATCAACTCGGGTACCTGGTAATGCCGACCACTCCAAGACACCCAGCCGCCTTGCCACAGCGCACGCAACGCCGGGATCATTTCGTCGAGCCGCTTTCCGCGGCTGGTGAAATCCTGTCCCAGCAGGTCGAATTCCTCGCGCATCCAGCCGGCGCCGACAGCCAGCGACACCCGACCGCCGGAAATGACCGATGCGGTTGCCACCTGTTTGGCGACCTCCACCAGCGGGCGGGACGGGGCGACGTAAATGGCGTTGGAGAACCGCAACTGTCGGGTAATCGACGACATCGCACCGATCATGATCCACGAATCCGGCCACGCTGTGTCCGGCGGCCAGGGCGGACGTCCGGCCGGTGACGGGTACGGCGACGTCAGATTGCGTGGATAGATCAAGTGATCGGCACAGATCACCCCGTCGTAGCCACACTCATCCAGCATTCGCGCGATCGCCAGCGCGTCGGCCGTCTCCATAAACGGTGTGCCAGACCAGAACTGCATCAGGCGCCCTTCCGGAGCATTGACCTGACCCGTGGGCGGCCGCCCGAGCCGCTGACACGGAGCACCGGCCAACCGTGCCGGACGGCCACCGCCGCAAGGCGCGGTCGGGGGTTGACCGGTCGGGGGTGGCCGACCAGCGTCATCAAAGCCGCGTCCTCGTCGCCGTCGGCATAGAAGTAGCTATCGTCCAGCATCACCGCGTTGTCAGTGCAAAAGTTCTGCACCGCAGCCGCTTTCGTCGGCCCCCACACGATGGGACGAACGATGTTCCCGGTCAGTAGGCCTGCGTCGTCGACCGTGAAGTGGTTACACAAGACATGGGTGATGCCGAGGAATCGAGCGACGGGCCGGGCATGGATGGTCAGCGCCGAGGAGCACAGCGCGACGATGTGGCCGCGGGCCTGATGCGCATGCACGATCGATCGCATAGCCGGAAAGACGCGCGCGGCGATCCGGTCGACGAATAGCCGTTCGCCAATGGCCTCCAGCTCCGCGAGCGATTCGCCGTGCAGGTAGCCGGCGCCTCGCACGACCAGGCGCCCGAACTCCATGCGGCCGAACCGGTATCGCATCATCGCCTCGGCAACACCCAGAACCTCCCCGAATCCGGCCTGTCGGCGACGGATCCGATCACCGGCATGAGCGGTGGCGGTGAACCCGGCGACCAGGGTGCCGTCCAGGTCGAAGAACGCGCCGATTTCGGGTCCCGCCGGACCCGCGGCAATCCCCGCGAGCGCGGCCGACACCGACTGCAGATCCTCGAGGGGCACGTCGTAAGACTTTAGGTTCGTTTTCGCAATTGCGGGCGCAAGCATCGAGAACCCGATAGGAAAAGAATGGTGGATTTCGAACTCAACGCAGCGCAGGACGACTGGGTGGCCGAGGTGCGCGCGTTCCTCACTGAGAACGTCACACCGGCGCTGCGATCCGAACTGGCCGAGCACGGCCAGGAATTGCCCGACCGGGAAGTTGCGGCATTCCGGCGCAGGATCGGTGAGCGGGGCTGGTTCGGGCTGAACTGGCCGTCGGAGTACGGCGGTCTGGGACTCGGCGCCGTCTATCAGCACCTGCTGATGCGCGAGTTCGAGTATCGGGGCGTCCCAGGTCCGGACCTCACAGTGACATCGGTCGCGCCGATGATCATGCGGCACGGCACCGAACAGAACAAGCTCGAGTTCCTTCCGCCGATCGCTCGCGGCGAGCTGATCTGCGCGGTCGGCTACTCCGAACCCGAAGCGGGCACCGATCTGGCCAGTCTGCGCACCCGGGCGGTGCAGGACGGCGACGAATGGGTCATCACCGGCTCCAAGATCTGGAACAGCGTCGCAAACCGCGCCACGCATGAATGGCTCTGTGTGCGAACCGATCCCAGCGCGGCCCGACACCGCGGCATCTCGGTGATCATGGTTCCGACCAATCTGCCCGGCATAGAAATTCGTCCGCTCTACGCATGGTCGGGGTATCGCACCAACGAAGTGTTCTTCGACGCGGTACGGGTGCCCGTCAGCA